>NZ_JBQCLK010000039.1:0-43617 GCF_051966115.1 Paenibacillus sp. SAFN-117 | reverse complement strand
TGCCCTGCAAGCAAAGGGCGATTCGTTCGCTCAGGGTTACCTGTCCTTTGCTTTAGCTTCCTGCCCTGCAAGCAAAGGGCGATTCGTTCGCTCAGGGTTACCTGTCCTTTGCTTTAGCTTCCTGCCCTGCAAGCAAAGAACGATTCATTCGCTCAGGTTACCCTGTCCTTGGCTTTCTCCCCTCTAAGCAAGCGACGATTCGTGTTAGCACCGAAGGGGAAATAGATTCGGGCCTATAGAAATTTGAAACTGACTACCTTGAAAATCCGTCTATTTACCGTCTGCAGGCATCGTTACAAGCGGAGCGGCACGTCTAACTGTATTTTGTACAGGTAGATTCAAGCGAATGGGCGAAAATGATCAAACTAACTGGATAAACTACAGTTAAAATGGGCAACTTTGGGCGAAACGGCTGTTTTGGCGCAAACTAGCTGTAGGTTTTCCAGTTAGTTTCCATATTTCTTCCGAATATAGAAATCTAACTGTATGAAATCCATTTAGTTTTCAAATTTCACACTATTGAAGCAATTCAACTCTATTCTACCTTGAAAACCCATCCATTTTCATCATCTGATGGTGTCGCGGTCAGCGGCATGGGGGTCTAAATGGACGAAGCCTTTACGATGGAACGCGGTCATTGATCCTTTTTCTGAGACAAGGGGATAACAGTCCAAAGCCTCTCCAAAAGGGATAAATGCAGGTACGCGTAGACTAATCCGACAGTCGGAGGAGAGAGGTGGACATCGGTAAACTTTCTCCCATCTAATGTTCCACTTTAGGAGGTATTTTTCCATAAGGGAGCATCCGGAAACCGCCTCTGAAGAGAAGCCTAAAAGCAATGATTTCCGTCAGATGGAGTTGAATTTTTTAAATAAAAGATGGCAATCTGAGTTCGGTCTCTCAGCTCCAGCTTATGCAAAATTTCGGTTACATAGTTTTTGACGGTCCCCTCGCTCAGAAACAGGGTGTTGGCTATTTCCTTGTTCGACAAGCCATCGGCAATGCCCTGGACGATTTTCAGCTCGGCAGGCGTTAACCCCCAGTTGTCCGGACCCGATTTACGGATGCGGGGATGGCTGTTCGATGCTCGCAAGAAGCTGCTTAGTTTATTGGCAATCTCGGGATGGATGAGCATATTGCCTTGGGATACGGATTGAATCCCTTCGAGAATGCGATCCGGGGATACGTTCTTGAGCATATAGCCGTTGGCGCCGTTTTTAATGGCTTCGATAATGTAATCATCATCGTCGAAGGTCGTAAGAATAAGAACGCGGATATTTGGAAACCGTTCCTTGATCAGCTTCGTTCCTTCCACTCCATCACATTCCGGCATCCGAATATCCATTAGTATGACATCTACTTGCCCCTCTACCGAACAAACGTAATCATAAGCCTGCTTGCCATCGGAACAGGTGTGCAGCACATTTATTTTTTCATCCATATCCAAAATATATTTTAAGCTTTCGCGAATAAAAGAATCGTCATCGACGAGCAATACACGAATCATTTCAATCCTCCTTTAGTATCCTACGAAAAGTATGAGCTGCCTGCGGGATGAGGCACAATGGTGGTCACCGTGAAGGGAGGCCCCGTTTCTACCGACAAGCTGCCACCCAGCAGCTTGACCCTTTCCTGCATTCCGTTTATTCCCAACCCTGGACGCGCCAACGGATCTTCCTCCGGGGGGTCTCCGTCATTGCTTATGCTAAGCACAACCCGCTGCGGTTCGTAACGCATTCGGATGTCTATGGACCGGGCTCCGCCGTGCCGGATCGCATTCGTGATCGCTTCCTGAACGTTGCGGTATAAGGCGAATTCAATGCTCGGATAGAGCGGATAGGGTACGCCCGAGGTCTGGAGGCTTACCGGTATGCCAAACTGCCCCGATGCTTCCTCGATCAATTTATGAAGGGAATATTGGCCGCGAAGCTGTTCATCCGGCTGCAGCCTGCGGACGGTCCGGCGCAGCGATTCCATGCTGGAACCCAGTTGATCTCTGACCTGATTCATGAGCTCATAGGTTTTCTCCGGCTGCGAATCCGCAAGGCGGATTGCCGCTTCCATCATCATCTTTAATCGGGTGATGGAATGACCCAGGTCGTCATGCAGATCGTGGGCAATCCGGTTTCTTTCCTCCATCTGGGAAATTAATTGGACTTTACGGGCATAGTCGACCAGGCGGGAACGGGCTTCCTCCAACTCATAATGCTTGCGGCGAAGCTCGTCATATAATTGTTCCACTTCCCGGCTGCGACCCGAGGCGGTTGCCCACTTGTACATTAGCACCGAGAAGGCTGCGAACAGGAAATGAATCCCCGTAATGAAAATAAGGGATTGTTCCGCTATCGAGAAGGCCAGTCCCGCCCAGCACAATCCGAATAAGGTCAGGCGCGGCCAGTGGAAGCCGAGGGGCGGCCTAAAAAGCAGAATAAGCGTGCTAAAGAAAGATATGAAGTATAGACCTCCGAATGTCACGTTTAACCAAACCGCCAAAGTCAATTCAACGACAATCAGCAGCTGCATTAAGCGTTCCCGTTTGTCGGCAAGCTGGGCAACCCCTATTAACAGCAAGGCTGTTATCGTAAACAGGGGATAGCTGCTTGGCCGGAGGTCGCCGATGAATAGCGTGCCGAGTGCGGCCGACACAAGGAGTATATATCGCAGCCAGGCTAACGAATAGGTCAATTCCGCCACTCCTACCAGTCAGAATTTATACGCCAAATTATAGCACAGGTCGGCGGAAGCCGAAGTTTTTTTTGCCTTGATGCCGAACAAAATGACTTAAGTCACCTTAAAGTGGTGACTTCTTTGACCTTTCCTCCATTAGAGTCCGCGTTACAATGGTGACAGATCAGAAAAATTGCGAGATCAGGCAAGGGGGAGTCGAGGATGAGTTTTATCCAGATCAAAAATGTGGTCAAACGCTACGGCGGCAAGCTCTCAGTGGACCATCTGAATTTGAACATCGAGGAAGGGGAAGTCTTCGGTCTCCTTGGACCGAACGGAGCCGGTAAAAGCACTACCATCAAGATGCTTTGCGGTCTTGGTCGAATCGATCACGGCGAGATGATCGTTGATGGAATATCCGTCGCTAAAGACCCTTTCAAGGTGAAAGGTAGGCTCGGACTGGTCCCTCAGGAGCTGGCCATATACGAAACCTTGACCGCCAGAGAAAATGTAACCTTCTTCGCCAAGCTGTACGGCTTAAGGGGCAGGGAATTGAAGCAAAGGGTGGAGGAGGCGATTGCATTCGTCGGCTTGACTGACAAAGAGAACGATAAGCCGATCACCTTCTCCGGGGGAATGAAACGCCGTCTCAATATCGCCTGTGCCATTATGCACCGTCCGAAGCTTATCATCATGGATGAGCCGACAGTCGGAATTGACCCCCAGTCTCGTAACCATATTCTGGAGTCGGTCAGAGAGCTGAATCGGATGGGGAGCACTATCATCTATACAAGCCACTATATGGAAGAAGTGGAGGCTATCAGCACTAGGGTCGGCATAATGGATCATGGCCGTCTTATTGCGTGCGGAACGAGAAGTGAGCTGATCGAACAGGCGGCTCAGGAAGAGAAGATCGTCATTCAGACGGACTGTGTAAATGACGAGGCCTTACTGGAATTGGAACGTCATCCTTTGATCGAAAGAATCGTCCGGGACGAAACTTTGTTGGAAGTGTACTCCAAATCCACGCAAACGTGCCTGCGGGATCTAATATTTGTTTTGTCCAAGCATCAGGTCAAGATTCAATCGCTTAACCGGATTGAGCCCGACCTGGAATCGTTGTTCCTGCTGCTCACCGGCCGGAAGCTGAGAGACTAATTTTGAATGAAAACCGGAGGGGATGGCGATGCAATTATTAGTAACGGCCAGGTACGAACTGGTGCGGATATTAAGGAATAAATCTACTTATCTTCTGCAGCTGCTGCTGCCACTGCTGCTGATTTTCATATTGGGCTCGGCGTTGTCTTCTTTCATGAATACGGATCAGCCGCTAGAGGAAGTGAAGGTGGCCGTTGTCAGTCAGGATCAGGGGGCTCTGCAGCAGGGACTGGAGCAATTCCTGGCCTCAGAGGGGATTCGCGATCGGTTAAAGGCGGAATTCCCGGCAGCGGAGGAAGAAGCGCTGGCAATGCTGAAAGAGGGGGAGGCCGATCTGGCCGTCATCATTCCGGCAGGTTTCAGCTCATCGGTATTGGCCGGGGAAGAGGCGGAATGGAGGATGCTGACCGGCAAGAATTCCACCAGGAGTCTGACCGCACAGATGATGATGCAAGGCTTTCTGGAGGAAACGAATCGGATGCAGGCGTTATCGCTTGTAACCGGAATAGGCAGCGGCGAGGCCGTCTCGGCTGCAGTCATGCTGCCGGACGAGGGGGATTATGTCTCCGCTCATTCTTTGGCCGATGGTTCGACAGGCTACACGGCCTCGCAGTATTATGCCGCCGCGATGCTGATTATGTTCGTGCTTTTTGCCGGGATGGGGGCGGCCAATAGTCTCGTAAGCGAACGAGAGAACCATACTTTGCAGCGGCTGTCTGCGATGCCTGTCACTACAAGGGCGGTTGTCTTCGGTAAAATTTCCGCTAATGGTCTGGTCGCTATCATACAGTCTGTATTGATTATCGTGCTCACCTGGTGGCTCTACGGAGTGAACTGGGGTTCCCGTCCCGTTATCGTCATTCTTATTTCTATACTGATGGTTATAGCCTCGATGTGTCTGGCGCTGATCATCGCCAGTCTGGCTAAAGATTCCAAGCAGACTAATTCCTTGTTCAATCTGATTATTGTTGTGATGACCTTCTTGAGCGGCGGATTTGTGGCGGTAGGAGATTTGGCGGATATTTTCGGCAAATTCACGATCAGTCATTGGGCTTTCCAGGGCTACCTCCGCGTCATGCTGAATGAAAGTCCATCAGCCATTGCTTACTATGTGACCGTATTGGCGGTCATCTGTGCAGGTCTACTTGCGGCTTCAGTAATCACGTACCGGAAGGCGGGTTCTTATGAATAGCTTGTATATTGCGGCGAATATCGTTAAGCGTACGATCGGCAAGGGAAAGAGCCTTCTTGTTTTCCTGGCGCTGCCCGCATTGGTTGTGTCGCTAGTAGTTGTTCTGTTGGGAAACAGCGGGCAGCAAGTCCAGGTAGCCTATGCCAATCTGGATCAGGGGCCGCTCGGAGAACGGTTGATCAATGCGCTGCAGGCATCAACCGGCTACAGCTTTGTCGAAGCAGAGGATACGGAAGCTCTCCGACTTCAAGTCATTGACAAGAAGAGTGTGGCGGGACTGTTCATCCCGGAAGGGTATTCCTCCAAGCTGACAAGCGGCGAGACTCCGCGAGTTGAGTGGTTTGAACTAGGCGTGTCCGAGTCCGGAATAGTGCTGAAGCAAAAGCTGAACGAACAAATAAGGGGGATGACGGGAACTTACCGGTTGCTTTCGTCACAGATTCCTAATTCTGCAGAAGCGGAGGCCGCATTGCTGCAAGTTCTGTCCGAGCAGCAGAAGAATAAGGTTAGGGCCGTCGTCGAAAACTCCGGACTGGCCGTCAATGAGGCGATATCTACTTCTATGGGAATGCTGATCATGTTCGTCATGATGCTGGTGAACAATTCGATCTCTACAATTCTGGATGACCGCACAAATCGGACGATGCAGAGAATGTATGCAGCTCCCGTCCGTTCCTACCAGATCATGGCCGGCAATTTCTTGGGCAGCCTATTTCTTGGAACGGTTCAGATATTGTTGATCCTTCTTTTTGCCAGGTATGTTCTGCGGTTTTCATTCGGCATGCCGCTCCTGCAGCAATGGCTGGTGATGGAATGTTTCTTGTTGGCTGCACTGGGCATTTCCTTGGCTGTGGCCGGACTGGTTCGCAACCGTAACAATGTGGCTACGGTGCAAACGTTGATCGTTACCCCTACCTGCATGCTTGGCGGGTGCTACTGGCCGGTGGACATTATGCCGGAATACATGCAGAAAGCAGCGAACATTGTTCCGCAGAAATGGGCCATTGAAGCGATTAACCGGCTGGCCGCGGGAGACGGATTATCGCAAGTCGTTCTCCATTTGGGGATACTGGGTTTGTTTGCCGTCATTTTGCTTGGATTCGGCGCGGCGGTACTCAGACCGAGTGAAACGGAGACCGCCTGATTCCGCTAAGATCCCCCTGGCCGTAAAGATATAAAGCACTTTACCCTATAGGGTGGCACTCACGCAGGTGCTGACCGTTTCGGGTAGGGTGCTTTTGTTATGGCATAATTTCGGAGATATTGGCAAGACAGGGGACAGCCCCGGAGGGCCATGCAATTCCAAATATTGTAACCTTGTGTTAAAATAAAGTCTGGAGTATGCTTTGAAAGCAATAAACTCATCTTCTGATCGCAGGACACCCTTTTAATCCTGCGGTATCGCACTTTCCATTGCCGAATTCGCCGCCAGGGCCTCCATGTCTTATAGGTAAGAATAAAGAAGTGGAAGGCTGGTGGAGGACTATATTGGCGGAGGATCTTTATAAAGGGAGGGATTGGAGATGCTTAAACCCCTGCTGTTTCTTGTTGAGCTAGCGAGGATTCTCGGGATTTTAGTGCTGGGAGGCACTCTTTTATGGATGGTGGAACTGACGGTATATAATCAGGTCGGGCTGGATGGTCCGTCCTATGCGGGGGTTGCCGCTATAGCCAATTTGCTGCTGGTTTTTGTTCTGTATCGGAATGTGCTTCAATTTAACGGCTGGTACAAAAGCGAACGGGCCGCCAAATTGCCTTATGCCGCAACTTTATCTATACTAGTTCTGTCCGGGATTCTGTTAATCGTTATCCCGATGGTAACCGAGATAGGTTTGTGACGAAGAGGTTCTCAATGGATTTCAATGCCTGGCCGCATGTTTTTTCAGCAGCGGGCATTGTATAGATTACATGTCTGGAGGAGCTTACATGATAATATTGAAAACACCCGAAGAGATCTCCAAGATGAAAAAAGCAGGAGAATTGGTGGCTGCCTGTCATCGTGAAATTGCCAAGCGGATTCGTCCCGGTACGACAACATGGGAAATTGAAGAATTTGTAAGGCAGTTTACGAAGGAGAACGGGGCGATCCCCGAACAAAAAGGGTATCACGGATATCCATATGCTACATGCGCTTCAGTAAACGATGTTATCTGCCACGGTTTTCCCAAGAAGGAGCCTTTAGTGGAAGGAGACATCGTCACCATCGATATGGTATTCAGCGTAGATGGCTGGATGGCCGACTCTGCCTGGTCCTACCCGGTCGGACAGGTGAGCGAGGAGGCCAAGGCACTGCTGGATACGACGAAGGAATCGCTATATATCGGGATCGAAAAAGCGGTTATAGGCAATCGAATTGGCGATATTTCCAATGCCATTCAAACTTTCGCGGAATCCCGAGGGTATTCTGTCGTGCGCCAATTTATCGGCCATGGCATCGGCCGGACTATGCATGAAGACCTGCAGGTCCCGCATTACGGGCCGGCTGGCAAAGGCCCCCGTTTGAAAGAAGGCATGGTCTTCACGATCGAACCGATGCTGAATATCGGCAGCTATGCCGCGAGAATTGAGGAGGATGGCTGGACCGCAAGAACAGTCGATGGAAGCTTGTCCGCACAGTATGAACACACCATCGCCATTACGAAAGACGGCCCGCTCATTCTGACAGATCAGACCATTTAAGCTGCTCCTGATTGGCAAAAGCCCTTCCACCTTTATGGGTTGAAGGGCTTTTACCATGCAATCGGAGCTTGGACGGCCTGACCATTCTTTATCCTCCGAAGGATTCGCGAAAGGCTTTGGATAGAGCTGCCGGTTCCACCTTCCACAGAGATGCGATTTCCGGACAGACATGTTCTTCCCACCAGTCGGCCAATACTTTTCTTTTGCTGCCATTCTCATGGATCCAGAGCAAATTGGAAATGACCTTGCTGTAATAGATTTTTTCAGCTTGGGCAACTTGCTCGGGAGGGATCCAGACTTTCAGTTTTTTGATGGTCCGATATAATTCCCGGTTGCAAGTTCTGCGGATCGTTCTGGCCGTCGGCAGTGATCTTGCATGTGGTTCTTTATTCTCTTTCATCGGCCGGGCTACCTGCCTTTCTCAACACTTATACATGCAGAATATGCATTTACAGTGGAGGAGGCTACAGCGGAACCTTAGTCTTTATGCAGGAAATGCTGCAGTGGAACTATAATAATTGTGCAGGAAAGGCTGCAGCGGAACTTTAGTCTTTGTAAAGAAAGGCTATAGCGGACTTTAATCTTTTCCGCAGAAAGCATTAATCGACGACGAGGTATGCAATCATAGGCCCGTGCTGAGAACTGTCGGGATGAGTCAGGCAAATAAGACGATAAGTGCCTTCTTTGTCCGCCTTGAAGGGAACGATCGTCTCCTTGCCCTTTTGCACTTCGCCCTTGATATTTGTTCCTTCAATCATGAACGGATGGCTGGCTCCATTAACACCATAGAGACTCAGGTTGACCGTTTCTCCTTTATTAATATAGACGGTTCCCGGGTGCCAGAGGTAAGCTTCTATTTCCTTACCGTCCTCGGTAGTTGACTTGAATTCACCGGTAACCATATGGATGGTCCGTACTGGTTCGGAGCTGCCGGACACTGCGGCTTGCGAGGACCTGCTGTAATTGTAAATCAGTCCGGCTACAGCAGCACAAGCCAGAAATGCCGTTACGATGACAATTTTCTGTTTGCTTAGAACAAATGCTTTAAACACGGGGGCCACATCCTTTAATAGATTTTGTTTAATAGATATGCGAGAGTCGCCCCGGACATGCCAATCCCTTCTAATCTCTTTCTCGGTCTTTTTTGCATTCTATCCCATTTGCTCAGTTCCTATTGAACCGCATTAGTATTTCTTCCTCACACCTTTGATTGGTTATCCCGTTTACTCCCCGCCTAACCATGTCAATTCTCCCTCTCTCTCATACCTTTTGACTGTTATCCCATTCACTCAGTTTCCGTTTGGCTGTCATTATCTTCTTTCGCTAGCCCTTTTGGCTGCTATCCCGTTTACTCAGTTTCTCGAATGGCCCTCATAACCTCCTCTCCAGTCCCTCTGACTATTATCCCATTCGCTCAGACGTATCCCACTCGTCTCTTTGACTCTTTAAAAACATAGAAACTTCTGATCAAAATTCAATGACTGATTGGTTTGAGTTTTTGCCATAAAACTCTTTATAAAAGTGCATTCTACTTCGATTTAAACATCGCTTTTCATTTAAAAAATCATTGAAAAGGGAACATATATTCGGTATAATAAATACAAACAAATGTTCGTTTTGGGGTGATTATTATGTCCTCTTTTGCTTCGGAGGTTATTGAGTTAGAGCGGCGTAGTGGCTTTCATTCGAGTTTATATCGAAAATGGACTGGAAGTTTCGGTTCGAAGCGGGATGAAGAGTCGGACAAGAGTTTTGGCTTGGGGGCATTTTTGCCTCGAAACGCGGATAAAGATTGCCGTTCTGATTCGGACCGAAAGCCAGAAGCGAACGCGGGTCGAAGTGTAGATTCGAAGATTATTCAAGATGTTTTGTTAAATCTGTCTATGGATCGGTACTCCAAATGGGACGAAGGTGCTTTCCGGCAAGAGGAAAAAGCTTTTCGGAATCGCTTTAAAACCCAGGAGGATTGTGTACAATTCATCTATCAAGCGAAATGGCCGGATGGCTTTTCTTGTCCTCGTTGTGGGCATAGGCAGGCGTATGTCATCCGTTCCCGCCGGCTGCCGCTCTATGAGTGCCGAAGCTGCCGACACCAGACTTCCCTGATCGCTGGTACAGTGATGGAAGGAAGCCGGACTTCACTGTGCAAATGGTTTCTCGCTTTTCATCTCGTTGCCAATACCGAGCAAGGCACGAATGCCGTTCAGCTCAGTTCGTTCCTGCAGGTCACTTATAAAACCGCCTGGGCGATCCTTCACAAGATTCGCCAAGCTTTGTCTCAAGCAGATCATAAGCAGCCGCTTACCGGTGTGGTGAAGGGAGGCACAGCTTTTCATCGCCCTTTCCGCAGTGCTGCGTCGGTCTTAGGGCTCTATCCCGAACAGAGGCCTGTATTCGTCGTTGCTTCCTTGGACAAAGGAGCTGTACCTCAGCAGGTCAAAATCAAAACCGTTCGTCCGGAAGATATGGAGGACGGCAGAATCTATCGGTCTGCGGGCGAGCACTTCATCAAGGAGCATGTCAGCCCGGATGCGCTCGATGTGGATATCGAGACGAGGCGCTACCATTATCAACGCGTTCCTTCCCTGCGGAATTATTTGCGCAAAGCGAGAGCGTGGACCAATCGAGTATTTAACGGGATCGGACCGAAGTATTTACAGCATTACCTGGATGAATTCTGTTTTCGTCTGAATTTACAATTGCAGAACGTACCTATTTTTGAACATCTCGCCCGTGCTTGTATAAGGCTATCGATGGAAATGAGCTTATCTCGGCCATGAGAATTGAAAAGGGAGAAGGGGATTGCGAGCGTGATATAATCTGGTTCGGTATGCCGCATGGTCCAGGATGGGAGACCTCGTCATTCTTGCGAAACATAGGCAATTACTCTATCTATTTTGGTGCACGTACTTGCGAGCATGATGTGCAGTTCGGTATGCCGCATGGTCCAGGATGGAGACCTCGTTATTTCTTTTGGAACATAGTAGGCAATTACTCTATCTATTATGATGACGTATATTACTTTGTTATTCATTGCGAGCATAATGGGCTGGCTTCTTTATGTGCATGTTCGGAGCGGGAGACTTCGTTATCTCTACTGGAACATCATTGTTAGTTTCGCTGCTTTCTATGGTACACATGTATGCAAGTTTTGTGGTTACATGGCATATAGTGTGCTGTTTTTCGTTATGTCGTATGGTGCAGCACTTTTTTCACTATGTTTGAAAAAGGGATAATTGGTATCGATTATTTCGAATGTCCCTGCGTTTGCTTTCAAGTGGGGCTATACAGCTTACAGATTGTATTTTTGTACACGTCCTCTAGTTATTCTGAGCCAATGGGATAATAGTCAAAAGCCCGTAGAAAGGGAATTTATATCAAATTCACGACCAATGCGAGATAGTATTTAAACAGCAAGAGGAGAGGTCAATACACAATATGCAATTCAAACAGGTTATAAGCAAAAGGGTATGTAACCACGTTTATTCATAATCGATCGTGCAATTTCCGTTGACAAAACAATCATCGTCATGTTATAACAGATTCATCTATTTTTAACGGATAAAAGCATAAAAGCCAAAAAGCTTGAAAGTGGAGAAGCAATAACTGAATATCGAGGCAACGGTTATGGCATCTAAGCAAAGTTGAATCATCTTAAGTTATGTTGAATCATTTAAGCAATGGCTAGATATCTTCTGTATCGAGAAGTTTCGAGGAAGAATTGTTCACGGAGGGTCGGGTTGCGGGTAGTCTAACCGCTTCCTGGTTATAGAGAATAGCGATAATGGGGGATGGAACAGAAATGAGAGATCAATGCAAAATTTTGGATTGTACTATTCGGGATGGCGGTCTGGTCAATAATTGGGATTTCAGCGTGGAGTTTGTCCGCGATTTATATAATGGGCTTAATGAAGCCGGGGTTGAATATATGGAGATCGGCTATAAAAACTCGCCCAAGCTGCTTAAAGGGGCGGACTCCGGACCTTGGCGTTTTCTGGATGAAAACTTTCTGAAAGAAGTCATTCCTGAGAAGAAACGCACAAAGCTGTCCGCTCTGGTCGATATCGGACGTGTGGACGAGAATGACATTTTACCGCGTGAACAAAGTATGCTCGATCTAATCCGGGTGGCTTGCTATATCAAGGATGTAGATAAAGCTCTGGAACTGGTGCGCCAATTCCATGAGAAAGGCTACGAAACCAGCTTGAATATTATGGCTTTGTCCCATGTGCTCGAGCATGATTTGGTTGAAGCCTTTGCGGAAATTGCACAGAGCCCGGTAGATATCGTGTATATTGTAGACTCGTACGGAAGTATGGATTACAAGGATATAGAGCATCTCGCCGATAAATTCGGGCAGATGCTTCCCGGCAAGCAGCTAGGCGTCCATACGCACAACAACATGCAGCTTGCTTTCTCGAATACACTGGCAGCCAAAAATAAAGGAGTGGTCTATCTCGATTCCTCCGTATACGGCATGGGCAGAGCGGCAGGAAATTGCCCTACCGAGCTGTTGGTAAGCCATTTGAAGAACCCGAACTATCGTTTGCGCCCGGTTTTGGATATTATTGAAAAACATATGCTTGCCATGAGACAGAAATGGGAATGGGGATACATCATTCCGTACATGATTTCCGGGACGCTCAATGAGCATCCTCGAGTAGCCATGGCCCTTCGAGACAGCGAACGGAAAGACTGCTTTGTGGAATTTTATGATACGTTGACTTCTCCCGAACCGGCAGGTGTCAAATAAGTATATTCGAAGAGACTAATGCAGCCCCCTTGTTTAAAGGACGAGGGGGCTTTTTGCTGTTGGAGTCGAAATATTTTCCGATGCACTTCTTCTCCGTAACACTATTCATTCGCTTTTGACGGGGATTTTTCTGCGTGATTTTGAGGATGCAGCGGCCGTTTCGTTCTTTTTCGTTGAATAGAAAAGTATGTATACAATAAAAGTGGACAACACTTCAAGCGATAAACAAATCTCAGCGGGAAAGTGGGATGACCATGACTGAATTGATTAATGAGCTGTTAAAAATAATGACTTCTATGGGCTATTGGGGGATTATGCTCGGGCTGATGATCGAGGTTATCCCAAGCGAGATTGTGTTGGCTTATGGTGGTCTGCTCGTATATCGGGGGAACGTTAGCTTTACGGAAGCCGTCATTTTCGGCACGATCGGGGGAACCATCGCCCAGATTTTTGTATATTGGATCGGGCGGTACGGCGGCAGGCCTTTTCTGGAGAAATACGGCAAGTATTTGCTAATTCATGACAAACATATAGATATGGCCGAGGCCTGGTTTAACCGCTACGGAACCGGAGTTATCTTTACAGCCCGCTTCATTCCGGTAGTACGGCATGCGATTTCTATTCCGGCGGGCATGGCGAAGATGCCGTTAGGCCGTTTTACGCTTTATACTGCAATGGCGGTTATTCCTTGGAGCATTCTCTTCGTTTTTCTTGGGTTCAAGCTGGGGCAATTGGGCAAGAGCTTCGAGCAAATCGGCGATATTGCCGGCCCCTACGTACAACCGTTCATCTGGGTGTCCGTCGCTCTGACACTGCTTTATATTGTCATTAAAATAGTCCGTAGGAGGAAGCAGCTCTCCGTTAATGAACAAGGGAATACGGCAGAAACATCCGTGTCCGGAGAGCAGGAAATGGACAAGAACGAGAAACGACTTCTAGAGCTCGGCAGCAGCTATATCGTGTTACATTCCCAACGGGTGACAGCCGGTGGCAGTTCGCAGGTGATCGAGCATTTGGCCATCGGGCCGAACGGAGTATTTCATATCCGGACAGAAGGTTCCGCGGGGATAATCCGGCTCACGACCGAGGGAATCCAGCGTGGGGAGGAGAAAGGCTATGAGGATGCCACAGGTCTTCTGTACCGCAACGAATATGTGGTGAAGCAGAAGCTTCGCTCTAAACGGTTGGAAGCCGATGTTGTCGGCCTGTTGTGCTTCGTTCATCCGGATTGCCGTTTAGAGGGGAGAATGCCTGCTTTTACCGCCGTAAGAGCGGATCAGCTGACGGAATTTATTCAAAGCTATAAACCAAAAAAGCTGCTATCCGTGGCTGAAGTAAAGGAGATAGCGAGTCTAATGGAAGCCGGGAGCAGAAGGAATACAGGTTAAAAGGGGCAGACTTCCGGAAGCCGTGCCCTCGGTCTATGCACCCTGCTGTACATTCTGATACAATGGGTACAACAGGTAAACTATTCAAGTGGAGGGGTAGGCATATGGCTAAAAGTGTTGCAGCTAAAATCGGCAAGGGGATTACACCTCAGCAGTTTATGGACGGCATGGAGAAAAACAAGGACAAATTTATGGAGTGGTACAACCAATTTAGCTGGAAGAGCGAGGACGACCGGAAGTTTTTCGAATCGCTTCGCGACCGTGACCTTCGCTGTCTGATCCTTATGGCCGATTGGTGCGGCGATGTTGTTCGCAACATTCCAGTCGTATTCCGGGCTTTGGAGAACAGCGGTGTTCCTGTGGATGTACTCATAATGGAACAGCATTTGGATACGATGGATGAATTTCTGACGATGGGCGGCCGTGCAGTGCCGATCGTTATCTTTGCGGATGGCAGCGGGAATGTGCTCGGACAATGGGGACCGCGTCCTAAACACGTGCAGGCGATTATGATTGAATTTAAGCAAAACAACCCGGACCGCGAAGCCCCGGATTACAATGACAAAATCCAGGTAGCCCGGCAGGAAATGCTTAAGCAGTACGGGGAAGGAACCGGTTATCATGACGTCATTGTGAAGGAACTGCGCGAGCTGCTTGCGTCATTTTGAAGAGGAGAAATAAAGGAATTATTCTGCAGCAAGAACTAGAACAGGAGCGAGACTGGATGAACATAGAAGTGGTAACGCTGGGACCGTTGCAGACGAATGCCTATCTGCTGACCAATCCTGAACGGACCAAAGCGGTCGTAATCGATCCGGGGATGAACCCCCAGGCGCTGATTCGCAAGCTGGGTGATTTGGAAGTGGAAGCCATCCTGTTGACTCATGCCCATTTCGACCATATCGGCGGGGTGGATGAAATCCGCAAGCTGAAGCAGTGTCCCGTTTATTTGCACGATGCGGAGGCGGACTGGCTGACCAATCCGAACAAGAACGGCTCGGCTCGCTGGCCGGAAATCGGCGGACCGATTCAGACCGACCCGGCAGAATATGCGCTGGATGAAGGACAGACTCTGGAGCTTCTGGGCTCTACCTTTCAGGTGCTGCATACTCCGGGGCATTCTCCGGGCAGCGTAAGTTTTCTCGTGGGCAGCCATCTGTTCGGCGGAGATGTTCTATTCCGTTTGTCCGTGGGAAGAACGGATTTGCCGGGAGGCAATTGGAATGATTTGATGGATTCCATTCACGGCAAGCTGTTTGAACTGGATGATTCGATTCAGGTTTATCCGGGGCACGGGCCGAAGACGACCATTGGCTATGAAAGAGAAAATAACCCTTACCTGTAGCCTCATGGTGCAGTAAGGGATTGAGGCAACAAAAGTCGGAAGACGCCATTTGCAAGCAACGAGGATGTTTCGGAAGCCACCCGCTTTCGTCACATCCTCTTTTTTATTCCATTTTGAATTAAGGGGATTGGGGGTTGACAAATTATGTTATTTATAAGTATATTTAAACAAACATTTATTTTAAATAAACATTTAATTAAGTCAGAGGTGAAGGATTATGTATAAGATCATCAAAGCATTTCTGAAACAGAAAACATCGATCACCGGCATTGCAGTAGCGATCCTGTTCCAGCTTGTTTTCAGTGTCGTATGGATGACGGGATACAGGGAAGTGAACGATCATTTCGATCAGTTGAACGTTGTCATCGTTAACGAAGATCAGGAGGCGGGCGCCGCCCTCGCCGAGACTCTCGTTCGGACGCTGCCTTTCCAAACCAAAGCTGCCGATACAACTACGGATGCCGAAACTATGCTGAAGGAGCGGGAAGCACAGATGGTGGTCGCGATTCCGGCCGGTTTCCATGAACGGCTGAGACTGCCCGGAGGAGAACCTGTTTCACTTAAATTCATTATCAACGAATCCAATCCCACTATGGTCAAAAGCATTATGCAGAACATAGCCTCGGAAATAACTTCAACGATTAATCAGCAAGTGACTACTGCGGGAGTGGAAGCGGTTCTCGTTCAAGCCGGCATGCCGGAGGGGCAGGCACAGGCGGTCAGTGCCGGGGTGAGCGCGCGGGTGGCCAAGGAAATCCAAAGCTTACATCCGGTTGAGAGGATGTCCGATTCGATGGTGCCGTTAATGATGGTGCTGGCCTCCTTCGTCGGTTCGATGCTGTTTTCCATGAATTTGTTTCAATCGATGCAGGCGTTAGGGGCAGGATTTAGCAAGTGGGCGAAGTATTCCGCCCTGCTTCTAATCAGTATTTGTACGGCTCTTACGGTATCTCTTGTGGGCACCTCCATGGTGATGCTGTTGGGAGAGACCTTTAACAGCAGCTTCTGGACCGTCTGGGCCTTCCAGTCTCTCTTCCTGTTCACATTTATCTTGTTTACAATGGCTTTTGTTTTGCTTTTTGGTATGGGCGGCATGCTGTTCAATATTATAGGCCTGTCCGTTCAATTGGTCACATCGGGGGCGCTCGTTCCTGCCGTTCTATTGTCCGATACGTATCGCGGCATAGGCCAACTGCTTCCGGCCACTTATGCCGTAGAAGGAGTTATGAATTTGTTGTTCGGAGGAGAAGGAACCGGATCGGCCATTCGCATGCTGTGCGTTATTATGGTTATAAGCGCAGCGGTTGGAGTGTTGTCTGTCGCAATCCGCCGGGAGAAGGAGGAGCTTCCGGGCATAAGCCGAGCCGTTGTTTAGCCTGAGGGCCTTGTGCACCCTCTTGCAACAAGTCCCGGGTACAGTTCATAATAGAAGAAAACTGTTAAAGGAGAAGCAAATGACAACTCCTGAGCCTGATGCTAAGCAAAGAATATTGCTGGCCGCCAAAAAGCTGTTTGCCCGCCAAGGATACGACGGGACGAGTGTAAGACAAATATGCGATGAGGCGGGCGCTAACGTTGCGTTGGTTTCCTATCACTTCGGAGGAAAAGAAAATATGCTCAATGCCATGTTCAACGAATTTCTTCCGCAGCATCGTATAGCTGAGATTGAAGCCTTCAAAGATCTTCCTGCGGAAGCCCTTCGATTGCTTATACAGGAAATCATCCGTTTTAGAATGAGCGACCGCGATCTGATTACGATTTTGCAGCAGGAAATTTTGACGGCCTCTCCGAGAATAGATATGATTCGCAAGCACTTTTTACCTTTGTGGTCTGCATTCCGAGATCTCCTTGAAAAAGGGAGGGAGCAGGGAATCTTCCATTTTCGCTCGCTGGATCAAACCTTTATGTTCACTCTGGGGGTGCTTCTGCTTCACAAGCAAATAGACTATTTTTCTCCGCTTCTCCAGGAAGGTCCGCCAAGCTTCGAGGAACTGGTCAGAGATACGACCGAATATATTTTCAGAGGGTTGGGAGCAGCCGATCTATTGGAGAAGCAGGGTTGATTTTTGTAAAATAAAGAAAAAATATGTCAACAATCGGTTGAAAATTCCAATAGGCTCTGGTATATTATGTTACAAATGAATATATGACTTTGCGAAGAACGCAAGCTTACGGATAAGATCCGCGAGTTTGCGTTTTTTTGTTTTATTGTTCCGCGTTGGTTGCTAGACAGTTGTCTTTCG
This sequence comes from Paenibacillus sp. SAFN-117, assembly GCF_051966115.1. Lineage (NCBI taxonomy): Bacteria > Bacillati > Bacillota > Bacilli > Caryophanales > Paenibacillaceae > Paenibacillus > Paenibacillus sp. SAFN-117. The sequence continues at coordinate 26,192 of NZ_JBQCLK010000039.1, read as the reverse complement.
GCGAAGCGGGGCGCCCATCTGCGAAGGAGGTGATGGATGGATTGAGCAGAAGGCGGAATTTGCTCATTAGCCTGGTTGCAGGGATATTGTCCTGTCTGCTGGTTTATGGTGTTTACTTGCTTCAGGTTCGTCAGGTGGAGCTGCAGCAGACGACAAACGTTGTCGTTCCCAAGAGCTTCATTAAGGCAGGAACATTGATAACGTCCGATATGATCGAGATGAAGCCCATATTCATCGGTTCTTATGACGAACAGATGGCGTCCAGGGCGGAAGAGGTGATAGGCAGGGAGGCGGTCGTACCTCTGGGAACGAACGAACCGATCCTTCATTGGAAGCTCGATCGGTTTCAGCTGCTTCCAAGAGAAGGCCAGTACACTTTCCAGGTGCCTAAGGAATACATATTGTCGATCTCCAACGGGATTCGTGCCGGGGACCGGGTACGGATTTATCTGTCCGGCAAAGCTGGCCCACGCATCATGTTTGAGGAGGAGATTGTAGTTGCTTCCGTCAAGTCGGCGGCCAACATAGAGGTCGATGATCCGAACAATACCCATTTCCTATCGAAGCTGAATGGCGATGAGGAGAAGATGTACGCTTCGCGTCGCGAGGCCAACGGCAACATCGAACAGATCAATTTGAATTTGACCGAGGAGCAGTGGCTGAGAATGGATGACGCTTGCCGTAATCAAGACGGAAAGCTGGTTATCGCTTTCAGTAATATGTCGGACATTGAAGAACGATAAGGAGGCCGGCCTGAAGCCGGGCGTGAGACAGAAGGAGGATAACAGAAAAATGGATACCCATATGACGGTAGACAAGGAACCGGAAATCTGCGCAAGTCAAGCCCATTCCGTCCGAACGGGAACGGCTTCCGGAGATAATAAATTGATAGTTTATTTGGGAACGACGCCGAACATCGGAACCACCCTTCTTTCTTATGGTTCTGCTGTCTGCGCCGCGCGATGCGCACATTTGTCGGTGGGCTACCTATGCCTGAATTTAAAGAGCTCCAAGCTGCACCGTTATATAGGAATGAATGAGGTATCATCGTCGCTGGATCATCTGCGGGCCGATCTGAAATCGCAGAGCCTGACCCGCCAGAGGCTGCTCCGCCACTGCGTGCAGGCTCCCGGAGTGCCGGGACTGTCGGTGCTCTTCGGAAGCTCCTTGCGGGAGCAGGCGGAATTCTATCAGCCGGAAGATATCGAGCATCTGTTGATTGCGGCCCGGTCGGCATTCGACCTGTGCATTGTTGAGGTAAATGCTTATTGGGATAACGCTGCAACGGTCGTGGCATTGCTAGAAGCGGATGCAAGAATCATCGTAACCACACCGGATCTCACTCACTTTCAGGAGGACTTGCAGCGCTGGATGCTGACGATGGCACCGATGTTCGGACTTCATCCGGAAACCTTCCATCTGGTAGTCAATCAGGTGGAGAAAGCCTCCGCAGCCGGCGGCATCCGAATGAAAGATATTCAGAGGGAAACCGGCCTCGAGATTATCTCACAGGTGCCGAGGCGCGAAGAAACGGTTGAAAGATTGAATCAGGGCAAGCTGATGGAATTGCTGGCGGGCGATCATCCATTTTATCAAGCGATAGCGCGGATTCCCCGCAAATTTTTGGAGCAGTGGAATATGGAAGCTACGGATCTGTCCCGCAAGAAGCGCTGGCTTGGCCGCTGGATTCCGCGGGCCATCTCTTAAGGAGGAATGGCTGTGGAGAAGAAATTTTCCGTCCTTGCCTATGCGAATAAGCTCCGGGAAGATCACCCGTCTTCCAATGAAGGGCTTGGTGCGAGGGGGGACAGGCAGCTTCAGGAGTTCTACCGCTGGACGGAGGAAATCCGCAGCGAATTGGTAGCGGCCAAGGGAAGAACCGAAGAGGAACAGCTGCAGTATGGTGAAATGCTCAATCGTGCGGTTTTGGGCTATGAGGAGGACCGCTTGAAAATTTTCGCCATTATCCGGGACCAGCTGGCCAAGCGAAGAATCCATGACATGCCGCCTCCTAACCGGAAGCACAGTACAATAGCCGAGGCGATATTTGCCGAAGTCATCGGCTTGGGGGAACTGGAGCTTATCCTGAAGGAGAAGGAAGGGCTCGAGGAAATTCAGGTCGTGGGCAGGAACATTTTTGAAATCCGTAACGGCAAGGTGAGGCCGTCGCCGTACCGGTTGAACTCTGTTAAAGAACTGGAGAGAATCCAGCAGAATCTGGTGTTATTTAATAATGACTCATTAAATCCGCGCAAAAGATGGGCGGAAGTGATGCTCAGGGACGGTTCGCGAGTAACGATGACGGGGTTTGGCTATACATCGGTTCCTACTTTGACGATCCGATTTTATACCGTTCAGCGCTTTCGGCTTGAGGAGCTTTGTCAGGGCCGTTACGGGACGATGAGTGGGGAAATTATGGAATTGCTGCGGTGTGTTATCCGTTCTTATTTTAATCTTGTCATTATCGGCCCGACCAATTCCGGTAAGACTCACTTGATGAAAGCCCTGATTGCGGAACTGCCCGAGGATGAGAGAATCATTACGATCGAATCCAGATACGAGCTGATGCTGAAGCGCGACTTCCCTAACAAAAACATTGTGGAATACGAAATCGATGAGGATGACCGTAAGCATAACGGACAGCAAGCCTTCAAGCTGGCGCTCCGCCAATCGCCCCAGAGAATTATACATGCCGAAATCCGGGATGAGGACGCCAATATATACGTTCGGGCGTGTACGAGGGGGCACCAGGGAAGTATGACTTCCGTGCACGTTAATGAACTGGAGGATGTGCCGGAGGCGATTACCGACATGTGTATGCTGGATTCCCGGGGAATGGACCCGCTGCGCCTGGCCAAAAGGATCACAAACTATGTTACTCAAATTGGCATTGAGATGGCGATGGTGGACGGTAAGCGAAAAATTGTCAGGATAGGTGAATTTGAATTCGTCGAAGGGGAGGTGAAGGTTCGCGATCTGGCCGTCTATGATTATGGGCGGAAGGGCTGGCGATATCCCCTCCGCTTCTCCGAAAGAGCCTGGCGCAGAATAGGGAAATACGATCCGGCAGGCCATGAAGGGCTGCGGGCCATAGGGGGGTGAACGGATGCTGATTGCCGCCAAAGCAGCTTTCCTGCTGCTATTGTTTATCTTAATCTACACAGGGATTCGGGGAGTTATGCTCGTTGCCGCAAACCGCAAAATGGCGAGAATCCGGCTTCATCATGTTCGCAATGCCGCCTTCGGCAGCCGATTGACTGATCTTCTGCAGCGAAGCGGCTTTCTTTACCGGCACCTGTCTGATTTGCTGGAATCTACGGGCTCCCGGTTTACTTTGCCCATGCTGCTTACGACTTCTTTAGTGCTGTTCTTGTCCGGGTTTATTACGGCGGTGCTTTTCTTCCCTTCGGTTAAGGGAATCCTTGCGCTTTGTCTTATCGCGTCTTCCTTCCCTTACTTATTGCTGCGGATGCGCTTGATTACGAATCAGTTGAGATCGCGGATGGATTTTCTGCCGGCTGTGGAAATTGTCTATCAAACCTATTTGTTGGACCCGCATCCTAATATCCGCAATGTTCTTCATCGGGCCTTGAGAGAAAATCGGATTCGTTATCCGTTGAAGCCTGTGTTTGAACAACTGCACCGCAATTTGTCGATGAGCCGGGAGGTTGACGACGCGCTGCGTATATTCAAGATGTCTCTGGGACATCTGTGGGCGGATTATATGGCAAGCATTCTTAGAATTGCTATTGTCGAGGGGAATGACGTAACTCTAAATCTGAAAGAATTGATCGACGATATGCGGAAGGCCAAATTGGCCGATCAGATCGCCCGCAACCGGCTGCTCGAAATCCGGATTGCCAGCTTCTCGCCCCTGTTCTTCCTGGCCGTCTTTCTGTTGGTGAATTTCCGGATCAACTATGAGAATGCCTATTACTATTATTTCGTAGACGCCGCCGGCCGCAATATGCTGTTAGATGCCTTACTGCTTATCTTCGCAGGATTTCTGATGGGAGTATACCTTTCTATGAAACGAATGTGAAAGGAGGAGAGGGATGAAGGCTGTCCCGGAGTTGCAGTGGATGAACTGGTTATTGAACGGGCTGTTGTTTGCCCTTAGTTTCATGGCGTTTTATTTCCTGCTGGTTTCTTTCATTGCGGGAAGGAGGAGAAGGCTGCGGGCGAAGCCGTTCTTCCGCGGGGAGCATCCGCCGCCGTTATTGCTGAAATGGTTTCGCGTTGCATTGGAAGGATCGATGGCTGAAGAGCGGAAACAACTGCTGCTGGGCTGTGGGATTCCGGTTTCGGTGTTCTGGTATGAGCTATGGAAAAAAATATTGCAGGCCTTACTTGTTGTCACCGGCCTGGCAGGATGGTTCTCTCTTCGCAGGCCTTACCTCACCTTGTATATTCCCGGGACCTATGTTATGGCCGGCTCTATCGTTCTGCTGTTCCTTATATACTTCGACCGTGTGCTGCTGGAAGCCATTCAGAAGCAGAGAGCGCATCGGATCGTTAAAGAAATCTATGCGGTCAGCAATCAGTTGCTTTACTATACCGGGTCCAGAATGAATCTGCACGGCAAGCTGACGCGATGCCTGCCGTATACCCGCACGATCCGCAAAGAATTTCAACTGCTGATCAACGAATGGTACCACGATGCGGAACAGGCCGTGATTCAATTCAAGAATAGGCTTGGAACCGAGGAGGCGCACAGCTTCTCCGAGACCATCCGTTCCTTGCGGCTTAATGAGAACGATGCCTATTATGAGCTTCTTCGGCAAAGAATCGCGGATTACAAGGAACGAATCGATTTGTACAAGGAAAGCAAGAAGGAAACGACTTCTTACGTGCTGTTCGTCCTGGCCGGCATTCCGATCCTGAACACGTTCCGCCTGTTTATTTATCCATGGGTGCAGGAAGGACAGAAGCTGTTTCAAACCTTGCAATGAACAATTCCGATATCGAATGGAAAGGATGATTTGAATGAGAAATATATTAATGACCGTTATGCTGCTGATTGTCGTCGTTGTCATTTTTACTAACGTGATAACCAATGATACTACAGGAACGAAGAAGATGATTGAAGATAAAGGAACTTCGATCAACACCGAAATCAAATCATTGATTCACCCCTAAACGGGAGATAAACTCTGCCTATGCCTGAGGAGGGGCAAATTCATTCCGCGGAAAGGAGAGGCGGCTTCTCCCTGACCTTACGGCATGGAGGTTCGTCGCCATTCGATCATGAGATCGTTACTGATTACTTTGCTGCTGCTGCTGGCAGTCATTCTTATTTTCAATTCAACGGTAGGAGGAAAGGACGGAACAGAGGAGATGGTCCGCTCCGGCGGCTCGCGGATCAATTCCGTTATTGAGAGCATAAATCCGTAAGGAACCAAGGTGGTAATAGATGAAGCAAATCCTGGTTTTTATCCTGTTCGTATCGATGCTGTGCTGGTTTATGTTCGCTCCGGTATATAAGCATGTGATTATTACGAGACAAGCCGTTCTGCAGAAGGAAGTCGATTACTTGCTGGAGGTGGGAGCAAGCGGAGCCTATGGCTACATTGATGCGCGAATGATTGGACAATCCAGGCTCAGGCTGGAGGAGAGAGGCTTCGTCGGCGCGGATCTGAACTATATCGTGACGACGACCCATGGAAGGGGAGGAACCCGTGCGGCCGAGCCCGTGCCCCGCGGCGAAGGAATTCGATTGATGATTACATATCCCTATGGAGGGTTATTTGCGATTGACCGGCTGGTCGGTGTGATCCCCCCTGACGACGGATCATTAATGGCGGCGGTAGGAATGAAGATGAGCGAGTATGTTCCCTGACCCTTGCAGCAAGGGGCTAGAAGCGGATCCGAATGTCTTGTCAACCGGAAAAGCTGTTTAAAGGCTCCAACGAGCCTTCTTACCGGCGGATTGATCTCTCTTAGAACGCCGGACTCCTATCCATGAAGAACCGAGAACCGTTATCACTTGTTATTCCCGGCCCGGTGCCGCGCGATAGAACGAAGAAGCTGGAAGGGGCGGGGTGATGGATGAATAAGCTCCTGTTGTTCTTTTTGTTAATAGGTTTCTATATGACGATGCAAGCTCTTCAGACCGATGAGGAGTTGGCTATGCATACTCTGTTTAACGCCAAGCATGCCCTGAACTATGCAACTCATGCTGCAGCCCAGCAAGTCAATAACGCCAAGCTGGCGCAGGGGATTATCTCCATCGATCCTGTTCGGGCCAGGGAAACCGCCGACCGTTATTTGCAGGCCAACCTGCGTTTGGATTCCGCCAACCGCCCGCTTCCGGGAACGTTCCTGCGCCAGCCGGTGGAGCTTCTGGCCTTTGAAGTCATTAATGAGGATAAGACATTTCCTTATCTATATTCCAATCCGTTATACGATTACTCGGTCTTGTTCCACCGTCCCGGAGTCGTAATGATTATCCGGCTGGAGTTTCCCCGTACGTTCCAAGTGTTAGGGCCGATTACGTGGGAAATCAAAAGCTCCTCCGAACTGACGTTCTAAAAAATACTGGCCAAAATCCGGGACAGGACATTCTATCGTTATACGAGTGCGAGGATTGTGAAATTGATCGGACCGGACAAGCTGAAGTAGTTTTCAACGTCGCACCCTGTTGTTCTGACATCATATATTTGTAATCGCGGGTTGATCAGGGGGAACGATGGGGCGTTTCTTCAAGAAAAACAGTCATAAGTGCGCTGTTTCCGGTTATCCTCAGAGGATGCTTGACCTCCTGGTTCTGTGTATAATGAAACCATTGAAAGAAATGGACGAAGATTATGCATGAAACCGAACAGGGGGACTGTGAATGGATGTGTTTATGACCCGTCGCGAGAAGCTTATGAGTAGGATGAGAGCTCAGCAGATCGACGGTTTTTTGGTGACGCAGAATGTGGATATCTACTACTTTACCGGAACGATGCAGACCGGGTTCTTGTTTATACCGTCAGAAGGAAATCCCGTGTTTTATGTCCGCAGGAGCTTGACCCGTGCGCAGTCGGAATCCGGTGTCGAGGTCGAGGAGCTCGGGTCTCTGCGCAGCTTGGGAGAGCGGTTAAAGGCCCGCTATCCCTCATTGTTCTCGAATGAAGGAAAAGCTGTAATCGCGACCGAATTCGATGTGCTTCCCGTCCAATTATTTCATAGGCTTCAAGCGGCTATCCCTATGGTGGAATGGAAGGACGGAACGATGCTGGTGCGGGAAATCCGCATGATCAAGGGGCCGGAGGAAATCGAGGCGATCCGGAGAGCGGCTGTCGTGACCGATCTTGCCTTCGAGAAGGCGGCCGCGTCTGCTAGGATCGGAATGAGGGATGTCGAGCTAATGACGGTGATCGAGGCGACGATGCGTGAGCACGGTCATATGGGGCTTATGAGAATGCGAGGCTATAATCAGGAGATTATTACGGGAATGGTGGGCTCGGGCAGAGCCATGGCCATTCCGACATATTTTGACGGACCGGCGGGAGGAGAAGGTCTGGGCCCTGCAAGCCCGCAGAGCTCGGGGAACAAAACGATAGGACCGAATGAGCCTATCCTCGTGGACATTGGCTGCTGCATAGACGGTTACGTCTTTGACCAGACGAGAACGATGGTCATCGGCGAATTGGAAGAAGAGCTGGACAGAGCTTACCGGGTGGCGGAGCATATTTTACGACGCACGGAGGAGAAGCTGGTCCCCGGCACCTCCTGCGAGCAATTGTATATTCAATCCCTGGAGCTCGCCGAGCAGGCCGGCTTGAGCGAGCACTATATGGGCTTCAGACAGGATCAGGTGAAATTTCTCGGGCACGGGATCGGCTTGGAGGTAGATGAACTGCCGGTGCTGGCGCGAGGATTCCGTCTCCCGCTGGAGCCCGGAATGGTGATAGCGATCGAGCCCAAGTTCACGTTCCCCGAGCGCGGAGTCGTCGGGATAGAGAATACTTATCTGATTACCGATGACGGATTCGAGAAGCTGTCTGTTTCGCGCGAAGGGCTTATCCGCTTGGGCGGAAGATGATGCGCTCCATTTACTAACCGATCAGGAACCGCCTGGTTGGTTTTTCTTTTTTGATCAATAGGGTTTCCGAATGCGACCGCTTCTCAGCAACATATAGTTGACCACCGTCATGGGTCGTCAAACACCGCGCACTGGGAGTCTCGTGCAGTGCGAAACGCTCCGGCAGATTTTTTTTCGTTCGGAATGAACTTTGGCTTCTAGCTGTTCGTACTATTGGATGAACCGGATGATTTGGCCCATGGGTCGAAAATCAGCGGTTTTGGAGAATGAAGGGAATGGACAGCTATACCTGCCGTATGGGCCGAACTTTCCATCATAGCTGAATGCGGCAAAAAAGAAGCGAAGCTTTGTCACAGGTTTCTCGACGGGCACTCGAAGCTTCGCAAGATGAAAATGTGTAAAAATAACCACAATAACAGTAAGAAAACCAGATTGATCGCAGAAGAAGCCGAATGGAGGGTAAGGATTGTCTGAGGAGCGGGAGCAGATACGGAAAGCTCAGGCGGGAGACAGCCATGCGCTCGCTATTCTCCTCCAGAGCCATTATTCCATGGTGGTACGCTATTTAATCAAAGTGACCATGGAGCCTCATATAGCTGAGGATATAGCGCAGGATACGATGATGAAAGCAATGGAGAAAATTAAGCTGTACAATGGGCAATCCAGCTTCTCTTCCTGGCTTATGACTATAGCTACCCGGCTATATATTGACATGCTGCGCCGGAAGAAGCGGGAGAAGCTGTGGCTGGATCAGGAAGCGGCCCTGCGCAAAATCAAGTGGCATATGGCCCGGCAAGGGGAGGATTGGCCGGAAGTGCTGGATGCCGTCCATAGTTTGCCTTATGAATATCGGATTCCGATTATTCTTAAGCATTATTACGGCTATGCCTACGATGAAATTGCCCGAATGATGTCCATTCCTGCGGGAACCGTGAAATCCCGGGTGTTCCATGGTTTAAAAACGCTGAGGAAGGAGTTGAACGCAGATGAAGAGTAAACCGACAGACAGCCGCTTGTCCGGCTCCGAGAAGGCTCTTGAGAATGAGGTTAATGAAATAGATAGCGAGATGGTCAAGGAATTGCGGGAGGGTCTGGATAAGCTTGAACAGTCGGTCCCGGTATTTTCCCCCAACCTTCATTGGTTTGAGGAACAGATCCTGCAGCATCGCAAGCAGTTGAGAAAGAAGCTGGTTCGTGATCTGCTGTTGTTCTTTACCATCGCCGCTATTGTTCTGAGCCTGACCGTCGCATCTATGCTGAACATCCCTTCCGTTTACATGGTCTTTCAAATATTCGCCTGTGTGTTAGTCCCGGCTGCACTATGGTGGATCCAACGAAGAAGGAAGGTGGGCGCATGAAGCCGCAATTTACGGAAGTGTCCCCCTATATCTTTCTTCTCCTTATCCCGCTTCTGCTGGTACAGAGCACATGGCTCTTTCTGGATGCAAGGAAGAGGGAATGCTACCCATGGTTCTGGGGGATATGGGGGCTGACGACCATTCCTTTACCCGGTATACTATATCTGTTTCTTGTGGTTAAAATTTTCCGCAGAAGAAAGGAAGATAAGCGGTAAAAAGATCGGCGCGCCGTCGCTTCATGTCGGGAGTTCTGATCCCATGTGGCCAATGGTGTTATAGGCTTATTCGGCTCCGTCATGATATATGGTGCATATGCTGTTTTTTGCGAAGGAAATCGGCTGCCCCTGCAGAAAATATGTCGATGTTCGGGTTTCTCTATACGAACACGGTCTAATTTGCCGAATAATAGATTATAATAAGAAGAAAAGGATGAGGTGGGGAACAGGATACGCGAATTTCCATTGGACACCGTAATCTTTTTTTAGTAGGATAGAGTCCATAATCTATTATTTATGGAAACAGGCCACGCTTTCAGACACGGCCGCTAGGGGCAAGGGGGGAGAACAAATGCTTCGATTGGGTCAAAGAATATGTATAGTGGACGATCAACTCGAGCAGAATTTGCCGATAGGAGAATATGGATATATAATCGCTTATGACCGTAATGCGGATAATATCTTCGATTATGTCATACGGGTTCCGAAAGTGAACAAACATTATTTCGTTCCGGCTGCGGATATTGAACTGGAGGAAGTTCTGATTCAGCAGGAGGCGGATCGGATAGAGAGAGAAGCTCTGATCGACTTCGCTTTGGCTACGAAGAACGAGGAACTGTTCCGCCGGGTCCTGAACGGAGAGGATCTGGATCTGGAGACGGAGAGCGATAAGGAAGTATTGTCCCGGGAGGATTTTATCAAGCAAATCAACCTGAGGGCCTGGATTTAATCTCGTCGGCCGCATCGGACACGACATTTTTCCGGGACGGCAAGAGCTGCGTATATTAACGGGAATGCCCGATCTTTCTTGTAGAAAGGCATGTTTCTGAAGAAGACGTTAACCGCTCTTTGGAAGGATGCCTTTTTTTGCCGTGCCGCTCTCCCCTTCCCTTGGAACGACGGACAAGCTGATGATTGAGTTAGAAAAACAACTGAGATATAATAAAAAGAATGATTGTACCTAGAAAGGATGTCGTACAGATGAGTATATCCATGCAGGATGTTGAGCATGTTGCCAAACTGGCCCGCCTCGATCTGACGGAGGAGGAGAAGCAGACCTTTACCGGTCAGCTTAACGCCATTTTGAAATATGCGGAGCAATTGAACTCGATTGATACCGATGGAGTCGAGCCGACCAGCCATGTCGTTCCGATGTCCAACGTTATGCGGGAAGATGAGGTTCGCCCGTCCCTTCCGCTCGATAAAGTGTTCCTTAATGCGCCGGATGAAGAAGAAGGACAGTTTAAAGTTCCTGCCATTCTGGAATAGCCGCTTGAAGTCAGGCGAAATTAATGAACGCAAGTACAAATATACAAACTGGAAAGCGGCAGTGGTCTACAAGCTTTCGTGAGAAATCCGGCTTTCGGAAGCATAGGCTGTTATCCCGGATTTCAACCTGAGAATGATTGGTGAAATCGGAGGATAAGAGCGTGTCGATTGTCCTAATTCGGCGCGAAGTGCTCGGGTATATCACCGCACCTCCAGTCATTGCCCAATTTTGAAAGGAGGACACGGAGTTGTCTTTGATGGATCGCTCTTTAAAAGAAATACATAAAGGACTGGCCGGCAAGGAATTTAGCGTGACCGAGCTGGTTGAACAGTCGCTTCGCCGTATTGGAGAAGTAGACGGGAAGATTCAAGCCTTTTTGCAGGTGGATGAGGATAATGCGAAGCGGGTTGCCCGCGAGCTGGACGAGCAGTTAGCTTCGGGAGGGGAGCAGGGGCTGCTGTTCGGACTTCCTGCGGGAATCAAGGATAATATGCTTACGGAAGGGTCCCTCACTACATGTGCGAGCAAGTTCCTCTCCAATTATAAGGCGATTTATGATGCGACGGCAGTGCAGAAGCTGAAGCAAGCGCAGGCTGTTCTGATGGGTAAATTGAATCTCGATGAATTCGCTATGGGAGGCTCCAACGAGAACTCCGCTTTCCATCCGACTTATAACCCCTGGAATACGGAATATGTTCCTGGCGGTTCCAGCGGTGGATCGGCTGCGGCCGTAGCGGCCAGAGAGGTTTATTTCTCCCTGGGATCGGATACGGGAGGTTCGATTCGCCAACCGGCTTCTTTCTGCGGAATTGTAGGGCTGAAGCCGACCTATGGGCTGGTGTCCCGGTTTGGTCTCGTCGCATTCGCTTCTTCGCTTGACCAGATTGGTCCGATGACGAAGAACGTGGAAGACGCAGCTTATGTTCTGCAGGCGATTGCCGGGCATGACCCGATGGATTCCACCTCTGCGAACGTCTCTATTCCGGATTATTCCAGCGCACTTACCGGGGATGTCAAAGGGCTTAAAATCGGTGTGCCTAAAGAATATATCGGAGAAGGAGTGGCTCCGGAGGTAAGAGAAGCCGTATTGGCCGCTCTTAAAGTGCTGGAAGCCCAAGGGGCCGTATGGGAAGAGGTTTCCCTGCCTCATACCGAATATGCGGTGGCGGCTTATTATTTGATTTCTTCTTCGGAGGCATCTTCGAACCTGGCCCGGTTTGACGGAGTACGTTACGGCAAGAGATCGGAAAATGCGGAGAATCTGCTGGATCTCTACCATCTCTCGCGCAGCGAGGGCTTCGGACCGGAGGTCAAACGGAGAATCGTGATCGGAACCTATGCATTAAGCTCCGGTTATTATGATGCTTACTATGTCAAAGCGCAGAAGGTGCGGACGCTGATCAAGCAGGATTTTGACAACGTGTTTGCCAAATATGACGTCATTGTCGGACCTACCGTTCCTACGCCTGCTTTCAAAATAGGCAGCCAGGTCGATGATCCGCTGACGATGTATTTGAACGATATTTTAACAGTGCCGGTCAACCTGGCAGGAATTCCCGCGATAAGCGTTCCTTGCGGTCTGGTGGACGGTATGCCGGTAGGACTGCAAATTATCGGCAAAGCATTGGACGAGTCTACGGTGCTGCGTGTCGCTCACGCGTTCGAGCAGAACACCGAATTCCATAAGCTGCGTCCGCAATTGTAGGAAGGAGCGAAACTGATGACTACCACAGCAAAAAAATACGAAACCGTGATCGGGCTGGAAGTTCACGTTGAGCTTCATACGAAATCGAAAATATTTTGCGGCTGCTCGACATCGTTCGGAGCTCCGCCCAATTCCCAGACATGTCCGATTTGTCTCGGGCATCCCGGTGTGCTGCCGGTATTGAATAAGCAAGCGGTGGAATACGCGATGAAAGCGGCCATGGCCTTGAACTGCCAGGTGGCGACCGATACGAAATTCGACCGTAAAAACTATTTCTATCCCGATTCGCCGAAGGCTTACCAAATCTCCCAGTATGATAAACCGATTGGGGAGCATGGCTGGATCGAGATTGAGGTGAACGGGGAGACGAAGCGGATCGGCATCAACCGCCTGCATCTCGAGGAGGACGCGGGCAAGCTGCAGCACGTAGACGGAGGCTATGCCTCCCTGGTTGATTTCAACCGTGTAGGGACGCCTCTGATCGAAATTGTTTCCGAACCGGATATTCGTACGCCGGAAGAAGCCAGAGCTTATCTGGAGAAGCTTAAGGCGATCATGCAATATTGTGAAGTGTCCGATGTCAAGATGGAAGAGGGCTCGCTTCGCTGCGACGCCAACATCAGCATCCGTCCATACGGTCAGGAGAAGTTCGGAACGAAAGCCGAGCTTAAGAATATGAACTCTTTCCGCGGGGTTCAGAGAGGACTCGAATACGAGGAAATCCGCCAAGCGGAAGTGCTCGACCGGGGAGAGAAAGTGGTTCAGGAGACGCGCAGATGGGACGAGGCGCAGGGGAAAACCATCTCCATGCGGAGCAAGGAAGAGGCACATGATTACCGCTATTTCCCGGATCCGGACCTGGTTATGCTGCATATTGATGACGAATGGAAAACCCGAGTCCGCAATTCGATTCCGGAGCTTCCCGATGCGCGGAAGGCCAGATATACGAGCGAATATGGACTGCCTAGCTATGATGCCGAGGTTCTGACCTCGTCCAAGGAGCTGGCTGACTTCTTCGAAGAAAGCCTTGGGTATACGAAGGATGCCAAAGCCGTTTCCAACTGGATGATGGGTGAACTGCTCGGGTATTTGAACGCCAACAATCTGGAACTGTCCGATGTTAAGATTACCGGCAAAGGCTTGGGCGAGATGATAGGCTTGATCGAGAAAGGAACGATCAGCAGCAAGATTGCCAAGACCGTCTTCAAGGAAATGATCGAGACCGGCAAGGAGCCCGGGCAGATCGTCGAGGAGAAAGGGCTCGTTCAGATCAGCGACGAAGGGGCCATCAAGGCGATCGTGGATAAAGTGGTCGACAGCAATCCTCAGTCCGTGGCTGACTTCAAGGCCGGCAAGGACCGGGCCGTCGGCTTCCTCGTAGGTCAAGTTATGAAGGAAACCAAGGGCAAGGCTAACCCGGGAGTGGTCAACAAGCTGATCATGGAACGTCTGCAGCAATAACATTAAGAGATGATCGAACGGATTCGATTGACCAATAATGAAGAAGCTCTTCGTGTACTTCGGCTTCAGATGGATTCTTATCTAGTCGAAGCGAAGAGGATCGAATACGATGATATTCCGCCGTTGAAGGATACCATAGCGTCTTTAATGGAATCCAAGGAGAGGTTCTATGGCTATTTCCCGGAAGGAACGGATGGGGAATTGTCCGGGGCCATAGCCTACGAGAGAGAGGGCCAAACGGTGATGATCTGCCGTCTGATGGTCCGTTCCGACCGCTTCCGTCAAGGGATAGGCTCTGCCTTGCTGCGATTTATTGAACAGCAGGAGCAGGAGTGTACAAGCTTCTTCGTTACGGCGGCGGCCAGGAATGAACCGGCCATCCGTCTTTACACCAAGCACGGGTATGTGGAGGAAAGCCGCCGGGAGGTTGCTCCCGGTCTTGTCCTGCTGCGCTTGGTGAAGACCGTACCCCGATAAATCCATTTGATAAGCTTTGTCAAACAGCCGGTGAATACCGGCTGTTTTACCACATAGGGATCTTCAAGTTCTTTACGTTAATACAATGTAAACAAAGATTCCTATTGGCATAAAAAGCTTCTGCTAAAGATGGATTCGACGACTTCTCTGAGAAGGCTTCAATAGAAGCTTTTTTTATTGGCTCAGCCTAGCTCAACCTAACAGTGACTGATTTCCTCTCTCTGCGAGTAGACTCCGGAAAAACTACCTTGAAAATCCGGCTATTTTCATCATCCGCCGGTGCCGCAGTCAGAGGCATGGGGGGCTAACTGGATTTTATGAAGTTAGATACGCTGAATTAGACGATTTATTGCAATCTAACGGGAAAACATACAGCTAGTTCAGACCAAATCTAATCTTTTCCTCCCAATCCCCATTTCTAACTGCAGGTTTTCCATCTAGTTCCGGTTATCTGGTGATCAAAGCATGAACTAACTGCATAAATTCCATCTAGTCATCATGGAGGCGACGGATCTTTCAGGAACAGAATATGGTTTTGAGCCGTTTATTACTATAAGACTATCTTCTCAAAAGGGGCAACGGCTGTTTTTGCTGAAAAGGAGCGTTATCCGTCTTCATTGTGGGGGCCCGGGAGCGAATCATTTACCCGACCCGATCAAGACACTAAATCAACATTGCCTTCATAGGTTTGACAATAAAGATAGAAGATTGTATGGTTGCAGTTAAATGGTCATATGCTAATTTAGCGACTTAAGGCTGAATCATTACAAATATAAGCGGATTGCAAGTGATTTTGAAGAAAGGGGGGGTATTGTGGACCCGTGGCATATTGAACCGCTGGATTTAACCATCCGCCTCGTTCTCGCCCTTCTCCTGGGAGGGTTAATTGGTCTGGAGCGCGAGAAGAACAATCACCCGGCGGGCTTAAGGACTCATATTCTTGTCTGTGTCGGATCGGCTTTGCTCATGCTCCTCTCCATGTACGGTTTTTCCGCTTTTGTGGACGAAGGGAATGTTCGTTTGGATCCGGCGCGTCTGGCCGCACAGGTTATTCCCGGGATCGGTTTTCTCGGAGCGGGAACCATTATCCGCAACGGTTTTTCCATAACGGGGCTGACGACTGCAGCTTCACTGTGGGTAGCCGCGGCTATCGGATTATCGGTAGGGGCAGGCTTCTACTACGCGGCGTTTCTTTCTACGGCGGTAGTCCTGATTAGCCTGTGGACACTGAATATTGTAGAGAAGAAATATTTCGAGAACCGGCGAACCTATTGGCTGAAACTAGTGACGAACCAGAAGCACGGAACTCTGACCCATATCTCGTCCAATTTGGAGAGAAAAGGAATCACGATCCGTCAGATTTCGATGGAAGAAAACGATTGGGAATCGGAAGAGAATGCGGAAAAACATGAGCGGCTGACGCTGTCCATCCTTATTCGCGTCTCCAAGCCTTCCTTGCTGATCACCATTACCGAAGAAATGAAGCTCCTGCCGGGAATAGAAAAGGTCAGCGTGGAATCCGCTTAGAAGGCTCATTCGGATTCGCGTCTCCAAGCCTTCCTTGCTGGTAGCTTTGTGGAGTTAAATTGCTGCCGTGGATAGAAAAGGTTAGCGTGGACTCCGCAGTGCGGCAGGGATGAAGTTGGTTTAGACTGGGGGATCGGCCATTGATAAGAAAACAACGGGCTCAGGCAATCATTATCGACCGGGGCAAAATACTGATGGCTCGCCATTACGACCATTATATTTCTCAGTACTACTGGTGCTTTCCCGGGGGAGGAATAGAAGCCGGGGAAAGCCCGGAACAAGCGGTAGTGCGTGAGCTCAAGGAAGAGACGGGCTTATCCGTCCGCCCTTTGCAGTGTCTTGGTGTCGAAGTCTTCCCCCATATATGGCAGGGCTACGCTTCCACGATTACTTTCCTGGCAGAGGTTGCACAAGGCGAGCTTTCCCTCGGATACGATCCCGAGTATGAGGGCTGGGATATGCCATTTCTGCAGGAGGTTGGTTGGCGGCCATTGGAGGGCGAGCTTCTGAAACAAGTGGACAGGTTCCTCAGGGGCTTTACGATGTTCGAGGCTTTTTCGCCCTCTTGGTTAGAAGTCCGGCGATATTAGTAAGCCGGAAATAGCTTCTCCAAATTCGAGCACGATGTAGTGGCAGCGGTGTTGCTTCAAAACAAGCAAAAGTGCATGCTTATAGGGAGCGACCGATGCGCTGTACTGGATTTGTCCCGAAGACGAGCAATAGTGCATGTTAATATGGGAGCGTCAGGCGTGTTCTACCGACGCTGCTGCAAAGACAAGCGAAAGTGGATGTCTTCGCGGGAATTGTTCTAATGCGCAACCGACGAAGCGCCAAAGACAAGCAAAAGTGCAGGTCTTTTTGCGTAATTCCGGTAAATCTCGGGAATGACGAGCAAAAGTGCAGGTGATTTTCCGCAAAACGCTGAAAATTAATTAAAATGGCTGAATTTACCTGCACAATTGCACGTCTTTTGCTGTTTTTGGCTAAAATCGTTCTGAAGACCTGCACTTTTGCAGGTCCTTGATGGCCTTGCTCCTTTAATTGACGTCGTAACTTTAGAAGGTAAAGCAGGAGTGCGATCTGGTTTTGGAAAGAAAAGTTTGAAGGCCTTATTTTCAATAGGTTACTTTACTTGGAAATATTTACAAAATATTAGTGAATAATGCGTAATCAGGTCTAGTTTGAACAAAGTGCGAACCTATAGCTCACATGAAAACCCCGGGAAACTCGCACCGGCGTAACGACGCGGGTTTTTGGCATTTTTGCAGGTTTTGTCGGCAGTATGATCCTTACAAAATAGAGGTTCGCACTTTTAACTGTTTGAGCCCTTATGGTATGCTGGATTTGGCAGCACCCTGTCGCACTCTGTACGAGTGCGTGGATTGAAATGACGTCAACGAGTGGCAGGCGCTCTATAACCGTTTTAGTCGCACTCTGTACGAGTGCGTGGATTGAAATGTGTAGTATAAGGGTACGAAGTTTAAAGACGTGAAGTAAGTCGCACTCTACACGAGTGCGTGGATTGAAATGCTATCATTACGTTGTATATCTAATCAACGCCGTTTGTCGCACTCTACACGAGTGCGTGGATTGAAATTTACGGTTGGCGTACGTAATCTAAGCGGACGCAGTTGCGTCGCACTCTACACGAGTGCGTGGATTGAAATTTAAGGATAGGAAGATTACTCCTCAAGAATTTTCGTCGCACTCTACACGAGTGCGTGGATTGAAATTTTTTGAGGGCACAAACTTTTTGAATGCTTCGATCTCGTCCCACTCTACAGAGTGTATCGACTGCTCGCCATTCGAATCAATCATAGGAGACTGCAAATAGCAGGGCTCCTTTTTTTGTTTTAAGTTGCATTGGAAACAGTTTACAATTTTGTAACAAATGAAAGTGGGTATAATGGAGGAGTTTGTCTGGCTATGTCGAATGATAAATATAGGAAATTAATCCTATGAAATGGAGGGGTTGGTTTTTCTTTCTTTATATTCATAATTGCATTATTAGGATCAGCAATGAAAGGAGTGGGGTCAACTAAGTTGTCATTCATTGCAATTTGCTAACCCTTTTTAACTTTCTTAATAAACACAAGTCCATATTTATAAAATCGCTCCCCGCATAGAAGCATGACTTGTAACGTTTATGATAGCGAGCATTAGGAGGAGAGTCATGGGCTATATTGCGCATATTCGCGAAAGTGACGGGGCTATTCAAACGGTGCAGACGCATTTAGAAGAGGTGTCGAAGCTCAGCGAAAGGTTTGGCGGAAAGATAGGAGTCAAGCATTTAGCAGGGTTGGCAGGTTTGTTACATGATTTGGGCAAGAATAGCGAAGCCTTTAAAGATTACATTCAGGAAGCAGTAGCGAATCCGAATCATCCGCCACAGAGGGGGAGCGTTGATCATTCTACTGCAGGCGGGAAACTTATATATCAACAATTTCATGCAGGGGCAAGATCCGCTCTTGAACAACTGACAGCAGAGTGGATCAGCATGTGCATTCTTTCGCACCATGGCGGCTTACGAGATTTTATATCCCCTGATTTGTCATCGCCTTATTTAGAACGCGTGAAACAGAAGGAGATTCCGGAATTTGAGCATGCTATAGCGACTTTTTTCCAGCAACAGATGGGACCGGCCGAATTGGAAAGCTATTTTAACCAGGCTGTGCGTGAAGCGGAAACAATCATTAAATACAGGCAGCAGCACAAGCTGAAGCCTATTACCTTCTCTTTTATCCAAAAGTACATTTTTAGCTGCCTGATCGATGCGGATCGAACCAATACCCGAACATTTGAGGAAAATGAAGAGCAGGCAGAGCGTTCTTTGGATAGCGCTTCTTTTTTTAGGGAGTGCTATACCGCTTTAATGGAAACCATCGTTTCTTTTCGTGAAGGGAAAGATTCGGAACACCCCATCCATAGGCTCAGAAGTGAGATGTCGGATCAATGTGAGCAGTTCGCATCCAAACCATCTGGAATTTATACCCTGTCTATTCCAACCGGGGGCGGCAAGACATTAGCCAGTTTACGTTATGCTCTCAAGCATGCTATCGAATATGGGAAGGATCGAATCATTTACATCGTCCCCTACACAACCATAATTGAGCAGAACGCTGAGCAGATCAGAAAAATTTTGAAGAATGATCTAAACATTATTGAGCATCATTCGAACGTCATTGAAGAGCACGAGGATGGGAGCGGGGATGAAGCATACGACCTGAAGAAAAAGAAGCTCAAACTGGCCAAAGATAATTGGGAAAGTCAAATTATTTTCACAACGATGGTGCAATTTTTGAATGTGTTTTACTCCAGAGGGACCAGAAATGTACGGCGGTTACACAATCTGGCTAACTCGGTTCTGATTTTTGACGAAGTCCAATCGGTTCCTGTTAAATGTATATCTTTATTTAATGAAGCGCTCAATTTCCTCAGCAGCTTCGGGCGATCAAGCATTGTGTTATGCACGGCGACACAGCCAGCGCTGGACTATGTGGAGAATAAATTGAAAATTCCAACAAATTCAGAAATGGTACAAGACCTGAAGCGCGTTAGCGAAAGCTTCAAGAGAGTTAATATTGTTGACAAAACGACTACAGAAGGCTATAACGCGAGCGAATTAAAGAAATTTATTCTGACTGAAATGGAAAAGGTAGATAGTTTGCTAGTCATTCTAAATACGAAAACGGCTGTGCGCAAGCTCTACGAAGAATTAAATGATAAAGCCGAACGGAAACAGCATTCCTACAAGCTATTCCATCTAAGCACGAGCATGTGCCCGGCGCACCGGAAGAAAGTGCTGGAAAATGTCAAAAAACAACTGGAGACGGATGGCCAAAGAGTCATCTGCATAAGCACACAACTGATTGAAGCGGGTGTCGATATTAGCTTTCAATGCGTCATGCGTTCGTTGGCGGGTTTGGATTCGATTGCACAGGCGGCCGGAAGATGCAATCGGCATGGCAAGGATAAAATTCGTAACGTTTATGTGATCAAATCTTCGGACGAAGAGTTGTCCAAGCTTAAGGAAATTCGAATAGGTGCTGAGAAAACAGCGCGTATTTTGGAAGAGTTTGCCCGCAGGCCGGAAGTATTCGGTAACGACTTGTTATCTCCTGAAGCAATGAAGAAGTACTTTGAGTACTATTATCATGATATTGAAGGTGAGTTGGATTATTGGATCCCTAATATTAGGCAGAATGCGTTTGACTTGCTGGATTTAAATAAAGATTATTCCTCTGGGCTGCAGCGTAAATCCGGGATGAATGTGCGGCTCGTCAGTAAACAATCTTTCGCTACTGTGGAGAAATATTTTCAGGTGATTGATCAACCTACCACTTCGGTACTTGTCCCATACAATGATGAGGCGAAAGAGATCATAGCCGATTTAAATGGTGAATTGGATAGCGGGCAGCTTACTTCTTTACTAAGGAGAGCCCAACAATATGTCATTAACCTTTATACCCATGAACTCAAGCAATTGGATCAAGCTCAGAATATCGATGTTTTGCTGCATGGTAATGTTTATGCTCTGAAGGAAGTGGCATATACAGACGAGATGGGGCTTGATTTAAAGGGAGAAGGAGTTTGGTCGCCTGAAATCATATGAATCCCTTCTATTTAAATAGATGGTCCTACGATTACGGATGGTTTAGGTAATAGTTTTTCTTTTACAGGAGGTGCTCCTTTGCGGAATCAGATTGAATTTGAAGTTTACGGAAAATATGCGCTGTTTACCGATCCCCTGACCAAGATTGGCGGGGAGAAAATGACGTATCAAATTCCGACCTACCAGAGCTTGAAAGGGATTGTTGAATCCATTTATTGGAAACCCACGATTATCTGGTTTGTGGATGAAGTGCGGGTCATGAATCCGATTCAGACCGAATCGAAGGGAATTCGTCCCATTGAATATAGTGGGGGAAATACGCTCGCCTACTACACTTATTTACGCGATGTTCGCTATCAGGTAAGGGCTCATTTCGAGTTTAACCTTCATCGTGAAGATCTGGAATATGATCGTAACGAGCACAAGCATCATAATATTGCCAAGAGGGCTGTCGCTGCTGGCGGGAGAAGGGATATTTTCCTGGGGGCTCGGGAATGTCAGGGCTATGTTGAGCCTTGTGTTTATGGCGAGGGGGAAGGTTTCTACGATAATTACAAGGGAGAAATTAACTTTGGCGTGATGGTGCACGGCTTAAATTATCCTGATGAAACGGGTAACCATGTGCTGGAAACGCGATTGTGGCAGCCGGTGATGAAGCAGGGCGTGATTAATTTTATTCGTCCTGAGGAATGTTCGCTAGTCCGTCCGATTGGCGAAATGTCGCCGAAAGCATTTGATTCATCCAATCTACAGTCTGTTGATGAATTGTATCAAGAGATGTTTGCGGAGAAGGGGTGATTAAATGACTTGGCTGCGGCAATTATATCGAACCTATGAAAATAACATGGAAGTGATCGGGGAATTTCAGAAGAAGCATAACGATCAAGAATTTGCCCTTATTCCCGTATCCCATACCACCCAACAAGCTCAGATTGAAGTTTCATTGGATCAGGATGGAAATTTCGTATCTGCGAAGGTGGTCGACAAGAACGAGGCAAGCACCGTTATACCTTGTACGGAGGCTTCGGGCAGTCGAACGAGTTCACCTGTACCCCATCCGCTGCACGATAAATTGATGTATGTTGCCGGGGATTATTTGCAATATGGTGGTACCGCCAAGAAGACCAATCCCCACGAAGACTATCTGAAACAGCTGAAAGCCTGGTGCGATTCAGAGTATGCCCATCCGAAAGTTAAGAGCGTGTATACCTATCTTTGCAAAGGACAACTGGTTAAAGACCTGGTAGAGGCTAAAATTTTGTATGTGGATGAGAAGGGGCGTTTTATCGAAAAGTGGAGCAAGGAGCTGGAGGAGCAGTATGGGTTCAGACCCGACATCTATAGGCTGGTGACATCGAATCAAAGCGATGCCTTTGTCCGTTTTGCCGTAAATGTCATCGGAGAACCAGAGTCAAGACTATGGCGAGACAAAAGCGTTTATGAATCGTTCATTCGATATTACGAGAGTACCTTGCAAGTAAAGGATTTATGCTACATTTCCGGAGAAGAACGTTCGTCTACAGAAAGACATGCATCGCGGATCAGACATGCGGCAGATATGGCGAAATTGATTTCCGCGAATGATACGAGCGGATTCACGTTTCGCGGCCGTTTTAAACAAAGCAAAGATGCAGCCTCGATCAGCTATGAAGTTTCTCAGAAAGCCCATAATGCACTTAAATGGCTTGTAGAGAAGCAAGGGTATACGATCGACGGCAAAGTATTCCTCGTATGGGGGACCGACAATCATGAGGTTCCGGATCCGTATGCGGATACGACATCTCTTCATGGGATTTACGATGAAGTCGAACAAGCGACGGTTGGGGACCGGGCCCATCAAGCTTATGCCAATCAAGTAAGTCTGGCGATTGCGGGGTACAAGCATGATCTGGAATATCAGCCCGAAGTGAATATAATGATTCTCGAAGCAGCCACACCGGGACGGATGGCGATCGTTTATTATCGAGAGATGAATAAAGAATTGTTTCTTGACCGTATTGAAGCCTGGCATAAATCGTGCTATTGGCTGCATCGTTACAAAAAAGACGAGAACAACCAAATTCTGCAATTTAAAGGGGCGCCGGCGACAAGAGATATCGCATTTGCCGCTTACGGATCCAAGGCCAGTGACAAGATTGTCAAGGGATTAATGGAAAGAATGCTGCCTTCCATTGTGGATGAACGAGCTATTCCGCTGGACATCGTACGGAGCGCCATCAATAGAGCTTCCAACCCAGTTGCAATGGAAGGTTGGGAATGGGAAAAAACGCTGAGTATCACTTGCGCACTCGTAAGAAAAACATACGAGAAGGAGGGCTTTGAAGTGGGATTAGATGTAACGAACGACAATCGGGACTATTTATTTGGCAGACTGCTGGCGATAGCGGATGTACTGGAGAGAAGCTCGCTTGATCCCGATGAAAAAAGAGCAACCAATGCCATTCGCTATATGAATGCATTCGCCCAGCGTCCGCAAAGAACTTGGACGATCATCCAGTCTAATCTTCAACCGCATCAAGCGAAATTGGGAGCCAAGCTGAAGTATTTTAATTCATTGCTGGATGAGGTAGGTTCCATGCTGAAGCCGGAGGATTTTACAGATAAACCGTTGAGTGGCTTATATTTGCTAGGTTTTTACAGTCAGAGACATGATCTATATAAAAGTAAAAAAGAAAAAGAAGCTGAAAAAGAACAAGCTGAAGAAAAAGGAGAGATATAAATGAGTGTTCTGGATCGAAAAATTGATTTTGCTGTAGTGTTGACGGTTCGTAATGCTAACCCGAACGGAGACCCGCTTAACGGGAACCGCCCTCGTCAAAATTATGATGGTCATGGCGAAATTTCGGATGTATGCATTAAGCGGAAAATTCGCAATCGCCTGCAAGATATGGGGGAATCGATTCTCGTGCAATCAGATGAGAGACGGGATGACGGTTATCGCAGTATTAAAGATCGTGTGGATGGTAACGAAGAATTACAGAAATATGCCAAGGGGAAGACGAAGGATAATATTTTGTACTCCAAAATCGCCTGTGAGTCATGGATGGATGTTCGCAGTTTCGGACAAGTATTCGCCTTCAGTGGCTCGGAGGTGTCTATTGGCATCAGAGGCCCGGTATCGATCCATACGGCAGTAAGCCTCGAACCGATCGATATATCCACGATGCAAATTACGAAGAGCGTTAATTCCACAACGAACACGAAAGATCCCGATAAGAAAACCTCCGATACGATGGGGTTGAAGCACAGGGTGGATTATGGGGTCTATGTTTTCTACGGCAGCATAAACCCGCAATTGGCGGAAAAAACAGGATTTACATATGAGGATGCTGAGAAAATTAAGCAAGCGCTGATTACTTTGTTCGCCAATGATACTTCTTCTGCTCGTCCTGACGGAAGTATGGAAGTGAACAAAGTGTACTGGTGGGAGCATAACTCCAAGCTAGGCCAATATTCGTCTGCCAAGGTACATCGTACTTTAGGTGATGTGCTCAAGGAAGGATATAGCGACACTTTAATTCCAAATAAGCTGGAAGGTCTCGAAGTAGAAGTCTATGAAGGTTTATAACGAAGAAGATTATTTGCTGCTCTCTGGCATCCAGCATTTTATCTTTTGCCGAAGACAGTGGGCACTTATTCATATAGAACAACAATGGGAAGAAAATGTACTAACTATTGAAGGTCAGCATATGCATCAGCGGGCAGATCAACCGATGATCCGTGAAAAAAGAGGAGACAAGCTGGTCGTCAGGGGACTCCCCGTACATTCCAAAAGGCTAGGTGTAACCGGAGTTTGCGATGTTGTTGAATTCGTTCGGGATCCCAAGGGCATTTCTTTAGCGGGCGAGGAAGGACTCTTCCTCCCCTTTCCCGTTGAGTATAAACGAGGGAAACCGAAGAAAGATCATTCGGATATCTTACAATTGACCGCCCAAGCGATTTGTCTGGAAAATATGGCTCTTCGCTATACTACATGGGAAAAACTACGTTTGAGAGGCATAATAGAGCGATTTGACATGGAGCCTCTGCGGGCATGAGTACTCGCGAAAGCCGCGAAGGGTAAGGAATTCGCGTTGCTAACCAGCTTATCATGCCCGCCTCTCCATATAAAATCGCTGTCTATTTACCCCACCCAGAGTAGCGAGGAAGCAATGAGATTGAGATAGGGTTTCTTTTCTACAATGAAATTAAACACAGGGTTGAAGTACCCCTTACAGCCGAATATCGTCAAGAAGTGGAAAGCCATTTTGCTAAAATGCGTCAATATTTTCTCAAAAATCATACACCGAAAGTAAAGACGGGTCCGCACTGCCGAAATTGTTCGCTTCAGCATATTTGTGTTCCTGAACTCATGCACAAGAGATCCGTTGCCAGCTATATTGAAGGGAGGTTAAGGGAATGAAAAAGTTATTAAACACTTTGTTCGTAACCCTGCCGGATGCCTACCTTTCACTAGACGGAGAAAATGTTGTAGTAACCGTAGAAGGAGAAAAGCTAAGGCGAGTCCCGCTGCATAATTTAGAGGCGATATGCACTTTTGGCTATACCGGGGCAAGCCCCGCACTGATGGGGGCCTGTGCCAAAAGAAATATTGCATTTACTTTCATGACGAGAAATGGAAATTTCCTGGCGAGAATGACTGGAGAAACAAGAGGAAATGTCGTCTTAAGAAAGGAACAATACCGCATATCGGATGATGAAAAGAGAAGCGCTATTGCTGCCAGAAACTTCATTCTTGGAAAAATATACAACAGTAAATGGATTTTAGAGCGCGCGACAAGAGATCATCCCTTGCGAGTCAATGTGCCTAAACTGAAGTCGGTTTCCAGTGTGTTATCGGAAGCTATGCTATTGGTCCGGGAAGTTGAGGATTTGGAACGGTTAAGAGGGTTGGAAGGGAATGCGGCAGCGAATTATTACTCCGTATTTAACGATCTTATTCTTCAGCAAACCGAGCATTTCGTCTTTCAAGGCAGAAATAAACGACCGCCGCTGGATAATGTGAATGCTTTGTTATCTTTTGCATATACCTTGCTTGCGAATGATTTGAAATCCGCCTTAGAAAATGTCGGGTTGGATCCATACGTAGGGTTTCTGCACCGGGATCGTCCGGGAAGAGCCTCGCTCGCTTTAGACATCATGGAGGAGTTAAGGAGTGTCTATGCGGATCGTTTTGTCCTGTCATTAATAAATAAGAAAAGGATAACCCATAAAGGATTTTATCGGAAAGAAAACGGTGCGGTCATCATGGACGATGAAACGAGAAGAACCGTCTTGGCTGCGTGGCAAGAGAGAAAGCAGGAGAACATTCAGCACCCTTACTTAAATCAGAAGCTGGCATGGGGACTTGTCCCTCATGTCCAAGCCTTGCTGCTAGCAAGATATATTAGAGGAGATTTGGATGAGTATCCTCCTTTCTTATGGAAATAAGTTCGCTGAATGAAACCATATGGAAGTAGGTTGTTAATGCTAACGCATAATGCCCTGAGATTGACGGTGTAAGTTGTCCTGCTATTGACGGTCAATCTGACCAGTTTC
>NZ_JBQCLK010000038.1:0-67983 GCF_051966115.1 Paenibacillus sp. SAFN-117 | reverse complement strand
TTTGGGCGAAACGGCTGTTTTGGCGCAAACTAACTGTAGGTTTTCCAGTTAGTTTCCATATTTCTTCCGAATATAGATAACTAACTGTATGAAATCCATTTAGTTTTCAAATTTCACACTACCGTCAATCCATCGAAACCATGGTTTTCTATTTGTGTAACACTTATATACAAACTTATGTTTCACCAGTCAAAACACCGATATTAGACTTAGCTTTTTACGCCAATCAGAGAGTAGTTCCAATATTAAAACAGGACCATCCGAATAGATGGCCCTGGATACATTTTATGCAGCTTTAGCTTGAATCAAATAATAAAAGCCCGTCGTCCGGATTCCTTGTTCGCTCGCATGCTTCTCAAATTGGGTAACGATTTGATCATAGCAGGTTTCTCTGACATAGCGGGCAAATGAATCACTCTGGCCGAAGCATACCATAGCAAATATATCTTCAGGAGTCGGAATCCATATGGTCTCCTTCAAAGTAGTTAGTTGAATATCGATCAAGCCGCTAGTTTCCAGCCGCTCCTGGATTCTGTCCAGAGTCGGGGTGCCTAACTCAGGAGGAGAGAATAATCCGGGGAAGCATAACCCCAATTCTCCACCTTCTCCGTTGCCGTCTCCGGGATGGAATAATAGAAGCGTTCCCCCGGACCGAACTACCCGGTTCCCCTCTTTATACCAGCTGGTCGGGCCCTTCTTAGTATAGGCACAGTCGAAATAATCATCTGGAAAAGGAAGCCCGTCATGTGTTCTTCCCGCTACGTACCGGACATTCGGTTTGCGGGTTTGCTCAGCCGTCCGGATAAACCCCTCGGTCATGTCATACCCGACCACTTCTTCAGCCAAATCCGCCCATCGATTAGTATACTCCCCGTGACCGCATCCGACATCCAGAACTTTGCCGTGCAGTACGGAAGATAGCTTATCCGATAGAAAGTCCTCAGCCGCTGTCCCTTCACAAATGCTTCTCCACGTAAACTCATACTTGCCCGTCTTGGCGGCCAATTGATTGCACCAGGCCAAGGTCTGCCCTCGTAAATAGTCCGGATGCTGCGTCAGATCAGGAAACATAGTTTGGCACCCCCAACATCAGATTTGCCGGCCGGCACGATTAAGAATACGGGATATTTTGCTAAATGTGTAGACTTATAATGATCCGGAAATTATAATACTATTATAGGGAACCGGGATAGGTACCCTCTGCTTAAAATCACCCAAAAAAACCAAAAGACACTGTGACAGTGTCTTTTTTTGTTGCCACTTCTGCTTCGAATGCCGCAAAACAATCCCTTTTACGCGTACTGTAAGGTAAACCAGGCCTTTATTCCCGATTCGAGTTTATGGATCAACAGGCTTCAAATTCCCGCTATTATCAGTAACTGATGGTGCTGCGTAAGGCGGCATAGGCTGCCAACTTCGTTCAAATAAAGCAATTTCACCCATTTGTCACAACAGCAAGTGGATATTTATGTAAGAATAGAGGAGATTGAGAATTGAAATCTTCCGGCATAGGGGATGACTAAATGCGGCCAACCATATATAAAAAGCGATATCCAAACCTCTTTCAAACGAATGTTTGGGGCCAGGCTATCTCACAGTTTGATGTAGATTTACCTCCGGAACCGTTAATAAGCAACGTAAATATCGTACCCTTCCTTGATGATGAGAAGTGCATTTTAATCCGGTTAGACAATGGCAATTGGGAAATGCCCGGGGAAACCCTGGAACCGGATGAGCATTATCAATCGGCATTAATGCGCGAGCTTATGGAAGAAGCCGGAGCCAGACTGGTGTCCCCCTTTATCGTTTTCGGAGCATGGAGATTCGTTTCTTCTACGGCCCGACCATATAGACCCCATTTACCGCATCCCATTTACTATCGAGCGGTGGGGTACGGTGACGTTGAACTTGTGTCCGCCCCCTTGATCCCGGAGGATGGAGAAATGGTCGTTGCCGTTGAAGCCATGACGCTGCAGGAAGCCAAACAACAGTTTATGAAATCTGGAAGAGCGGATTTAGCGGAACTCTATGAGCTTGCATACGATTTGCGAAATAGAAAGGTCAATGAAGATCCGATTGGCTGAACCCCGCACACTTTATTTTCCGCTGGAGGACCAGTGTGCAGGGCGAGTGAGCGACTTGGGCAGCCTGGTACTGGCATCTCCCTTCGCTGAATTAAGCTGGGGCTGGGTGAGAAATATACTGCCGGTAAGGTCAGCCCCTCTTAGATCGGCATCCCGAAAATCGGCTCCGATCAAGTCGGCGCCTCTCAAGTCAGCGCCACGGAGGTCCGCCGCTATCAGGTAGGCACCCCTCAAGTTGGCCCCCCTTAGGTCGGCTCCTTTCAGCTTGGCTCCGATCAAGTCAGCACCCCGGCCGTACGTCTTCCGGCGGCTGGCAGAGCCCTTCTGCGATCGGATAGCCTCCGCCCGCACCAGCTCGCTGGTCCGAAGCAGGAGGTCATTCACCTTGGCCCGATGTGCCGCGATGTCCAATTCCATGATGGAGCCGGAATCCAGGTCGGTGAGTCGTTCGGTCTCTCCGAGAGCTTTCGCAAGCTCCCCATGAATCGGACTTGCCGACGGTAACGTCAGGGCTTCGTTCAGATACCAAAGCAGCTCATGGAGCTGCCGCATGATCGGAAACACCTCGAACATGAGCTTCGCGGACTCCGGGGCTCCCCGCCAGTCTCGCCCGCCGAACGTTATCTGAGATACCTTCTGCCCGGCGCCGAAGCAGTCATAAACCGTGCAGCCCCTAAAGCCCCTCTGTCTCAGGCTGTCGTGGATACCGCAGCGGTAATCGGATTGCAGATTCGGACAGGGGCACCCGGCATCCTTATCGATTGCGAAGTCAGCCGATGCTGCATAAGGCAGCGCAACGCAGCACAAGCCGAAGCAGTTCTCGCAATCGCCCTGCAGACTCAGGCTGCTCTTATTGGGAGTCGATGATGATTTTTCATGATTATCTGACATGGTGCGGTTTCCTCCCCTCTTGAATCTATTCCATCCTTTAACTATCTGATCTTAACGCATGTTTCCTGCTTCATCGGGGATACTTTTCGAATAATAATGAATTTTTACAGAAGTCTATGTTATTACTGAACGAGGTCTCCGTCAATTCTTTTTCCATAATGTTACTCGCTCCAAACTATTTTCACTGGTTCGATCACACGGAATAGAAACGGGACATCGTTTAAGTATTCTCTTATGTATGCTTGGGCGTAAGGTTGTTCATCCAATAAATTCGATGTTTCTCCCGGATCGGGGGCATGGTGGCAGTAATTCTCGATCATGAACATGATGAAGAAGCATTGCAGATGCCGAACGTAGTCCGTTTCCAGCTTTCTTATGCTCTCGTAGCCTTGGATAAACGTCCGCCGCTGTCTAGGATGAAGCTCTAATAACGCTCCTGCCATATCATAGAGATAATACCCGTAACCACAACTTCCGAAATCAATCGGATGGGGGCGTCCCTCGTTGAAAACAATATTGCCCGAATGCAGATCCGCATGAATAAGTCCATAGTTGTGGTCATTACGGTGCATTTCCGCCAGTTCGGTTACAATCTTCTCAAATGCAGCTTGGTAAGACTTCCAGGCTTCAGCCGATAAAAAACACGAATTATACCGTTCCAGCTTGGCCATTTCCCGTCTGAAGCTATCCGCTCCCCATTGGGGCCGGACAAAATCAGGAGGCGGAACGAAGCCTGCAGCCGTTTCGTGCAGTCTGCCCATCATCACACCCATGCTATAAACAAGATCGTCCGTCAATTCCCCGTTAACATGTTCCCCTTCTACCCACCGCGTCATCGTGACATGAAGAGGCTGTACTCCCTCTTCCGCGCTAATCTCCAACACATAAGAGCCGTCGCGGCATGCCAGCCCTTCCGGTACGTTCAGATCAGCCGCTTTATTCAAAGCCTCGAGCAGAGTAAGCTCCGAACGAATTTCTTCTTTGCCGAGTCGATTTGAATGAATGCGAAGCAAATAAATCTGCTCTGTACTCGTCTTAATTTTGTAGGTTATCGTGTCAGACAACTGAATAAATTGAATTCGGTCCCATTCCAAGTCATATTGCAGCAGTGCCGTTAAAGCAACCTTCCTCGCTTTGGCTAGCAGAGACCTTCTGTTCTCCTCTGTGTCATACCAAACGACGTCATTCATATGCCGACCTCCATAAATATATTTTACCGGACCTATTGTCTGATTGTGTCTATTGTATAGAATGGACCTGTGTGAAGAAAATAGGAAGAAGCTTTATAGTGAAAAAATCCGTCGTTCAGCCACGCATATAAACTTTAAGGGCACCGGTAAAGGCGCCCCTAAGCTATTATTATAGGTTATTTACCCGGATACTTATCGCTCAGTCCAGATAACCATGCAGATTTATCATATCTGGCTTGGGCGGGCCATGCTGCCGGTTCTGCTCAGCAAGAAAAACCTCTAAAACCAAATGGTCTTAGAGCTGGACTACGACAACCTTACTTGTTGTATCTCTTTCTTATTTCATCCAGCTTAGCGCGAAGCTCCTCTTCTAAATCATAGTCAAAGAAGTTGGCCAGCTTACAAAGATAAGCAAGGCAATCCGCCAGCTCCTTGCCCAAATTTTCTCTGATTTCTTGTTTCGCCTGGGAATAAGCTTCATTTATCTCCATCCCGGTTTCGGCAAGGTCTCTTGTTCTATACATCATCTTGCGAAATTCTTCGGCTACTTCGGCTACCTCGGTTGTCAGCAGCATATGGATATATAGAAGAAATTCTTTGCTGGACTGATAGTCATGCTTGTCAACCGGCGCCCATCCCATTTCCTCCTGGAAGGTTTGATACATATCTTGGACCGCTTTCATTTTGGCCACCCTTTCGTTCATATTTCATCATTCTGCTATTATATAACACTGTTGGAACAATAGGGATAGGAATCCATAGTCTCCGGCCCGACCGACCCTTCAATTAAACTAATTTCAACCCGCCTATAATTTAAGCTTATTTTTTAGTAGTTCCATTTCCATGGTTACCGTTTTTATTAAATGTTCATGATAACATCCCCAAGTCCTTCCGCATATCATCCCTAATCTTCTTACCCCTATCCATAATGCCCAGAGGTCGATTTCCAATAGATCATAATATGAGAGGGAGGTGACTGCATCATACCCCTTCGCTAACGAATCGAAGCCATAATAACGCTGGCCATCATGCAATTTGAAATGCCCCAAATCATATAAAGGACTGCTTCCTTGAATCTCTCCGAAGTCAATGATCCCCGTGTATTTCCCGGCTTGCTGGAAAATGTGCGAATCATCGAAATCCCCGTGAACCAAATGGGCTTCGTGCCCGGACATCAATTCCATTCCGGAATTTATAATATCTGTGATCTGAGAGGTCTCTACCTTACTGAAAACCTTCTGTGACAGTAAAAATAAATCCTCTTCCAAGTAGGGACAGATGTAATCCTGCAATGTTTTTTTCTCACCTCGTAAAGAGTTGCCGTATTGCTCCTGGTCTCTTATTATCCAACCGAAGCCATCGACCTTGACCTGATGGATAACCGCAATCTGTTGCCCGGCTTGGTAAAGAATGTCCTCATATTCGCCATTGGAAATACAATCCTCTACGCTTGAACCAGGGATTTCTTTAACGAGCATCACCGACATCCCCAAAACTTCATTATGGTGTTCAAAATGGATGACCTCCGGAACCTGAACCCCCATTCGTCTTACTAACGAATGTACATGTACTTCCACGCCTAAGCTCCTCTCTTGTTCCGGAAGAACCCGAAGATACAAGGTCTCCTCACCTAATCGGATACGATAGACATAAGTGGAGACTCCGCTTAGGACCCTTTCTATTTTAAAGGCTGTAGAATTAAGATATTCTCCTGCTATTTGAGCTGCTAAATCCAGACTAGGAGCATCTTTTTTGATCAAATGGCCCGTCCTCCCCAATGTATATTTATCATTACCGATAATCATATACGAAACCTATTTAGCTAATCATCGGACAGTTTTGTTATAGCTGATCATTATTGGCAGCATTCGTTGGTCCCGACAGGGATCGGCTAAAATGGATTTTATACAGTTAGTTTGCTTCCTCGGGGCTAAAAATTAAAACTTAATGGAAAAACTCCATTTATTTTGGACAAAAAGGGCGTTATCAGTAAAAAACCTCGATTCTAAGTGTAGTTTTTCCAGTTAGCCATCTCACTTTACGACGTTTGCTTCAATCTACCTACATAAAATACAGTTAGATCGCTTCCTTCCAGGCGAAAATGCAGTCATGTCCCCCCTGCTATGCCGCTGAATCGGCACCACGCCAGCATCACCGATAGGCTCCCTACTAAAGTAATGTCCACCAGCCTTCCCGGCAAACAATGACAAAACTCCCGAAAGCCTGATATAATGCTTGGTATATTTCCCCCTATAAAAATAAAAGGTGAACCCGAATGCTTTCATTTACCAGATTGACTAAATGCAAACCCCCTATTCCGTAATTTCTTTCCAAGCTAATTGAGATTTTTGAATGATAGGGGGAATAGCTGTGGAAAGAAAAATCTCAACACCATCCTTATTGCTGTTAATTGTCCTTGTTGGTTTTCCGCAAATTAGCGAAACGATTTACACTCCATCACTACCGGATATAGCCGATCATCTGCATGCCAGCAGCAACGTGATCCAATTGACGCTCAGTATTTACTTCCTGGGTTTCGCCTTGGGCGTATTTTGCTGGGGAAGGCTGTCTGATTCCATAGGGCGGCGGCCCGCTTTGCTCTGGGGAATCCTGGTTTATGGAGCAGGAAGCCTGGGCTGCACCTTGTCGGACTCGGCGGAATGGCTGTTGGCCAGCCGATTTCTACAAGCTTTTGGCGCCAGCACCGGTTCCGTGGTGACCCAAACGATTCTGCGGGAAAGTATCGACGGAGCCCGACGCCATGCGGTCTTTGCCCAAATTTCTGCAGCCCTTGCCTTCACTCCGGCCATCGGGCCATTAATTGGAGGATGGATCGACCAAGGGTTTGGATTCAGGGCAGTGTTCATCGTTCTTGTTGTGATGAGCGGGGCCATCTTTATCTACACGTTTGTTTCTCTGCCGGAGACCAAAGTTACCGCGGCTACAAAGATTCATACCCTTGCGGTAGCTAAGCGTCTCGTTGCGGATCGCAGAATATGGGCTTTTGGTTTTCTCATAGGCGCGACCAACGGAATCCTGTTCAGCTACTATGCCGAGGCGCCGTTTATTTTTATTGAATTTTTTCAGATGAAGCCCGGCCTGTTTGGATTTTTGGGCATTTTCGTGGCCATGGCTTCCATATTCGGTGCAATGCTGTCGAAAAAACTGCTAACCCGGCTCCAAGCGGAGCGAATCATCCTTATCGGCTCCATGGTTACCACCCTGGGGGCGGCATGTCTTATGGGTCTCGCTCTTTGCAAAATGGCCCCTTATATGCCCTTCCTCGCTTTAATGGATGCCTGCATCTTTATTCTCCTGCTGGGGATCGGAATGGCTATTCCCAACTGTCTAAGCTTGGCGCTCATCCATTATAAGGATGTACTGGGTACAGCCGGGGCCATTTTCGGATTGGGTTACTACCTTGTTGTCAGCCTGATTACGAGCGGCATGAGTTATCTTCATAATGGTTCATTATTAACGATGCCGATGTATTTTCTCGTGTTGGCGGTAATTATGGCCCTTGTAAGTCATAGGTTGGCAAGCCATGAACGAAGGTATGAACCGTTCTCGGGGACGTAAGAGGCACGATAATAAATAGAATGCCGGCATAATCTGCGAAGTCATGCGCGAGCAAGCTGGCCGAAGCTTAAATGAGGCTGCCGATCGTTTTTCCACGGCAGCCTCGTTATTTGGTCATGGAACTCTAATTTTTAATTATGGCCCACCCATTATAACGGTCGCGGGGGCATCCGTGAACATTTACATATCCATGTGAAAAAAATACCGCCTCACCAAATTGAAGGATTAATCAATATTTATGTCGAATGTCTTCGGTATGATGCGAATATTCAATAAAATTACTCAAAGATTTGCATATATATCGATTGTTATACTCTTTCTCGGTGCACTCTTCGGACTGCGCTGGACGTGGTCCGGGCTTTTTGACGCATCGGAGAACCCGCGCCCCGTCGGCGGCTTACTTGATCTGCGGGGGATAGATTTGGATAATTCCCCTTCTTTCTATTTGGATGGCGAATGGCAGTTCTACCCCGGCCAATTTCTGTCTCATCAGGATATACCGTCAGCGGACAACCAGTTCCTTCCTATTCAGGTTCCGGGAGACTGGGGAAGCGTACAGAATAACGATTCCGGTTCCTCGTACGGATATGGAACCTACCGGCTGCGCATTCTAATCGATCCGCTGCAACAGCCCGTCGCGTTCTGGCTTCGGGGAATTCAAGCCTCATCCGCCGTCGAAATAAACGAGCAGGTGGAGGCCGAAATCGGCAAGCTAGCCACTGACGCTAAGGACTATCTGCCCTGGAATGTCTCCTACACGGCCTCTTACTCTGTGGAAGGCACAACGGAGATTGATGTGCTTATTCGGGTGGCTAACTTTGACGATCCATACAACGG
This sequence comes from Paenibacillus sp. SAFN-117, assembly GCF_051966115.1. Classification (NCBI taxonomy): domain Bacteria; kingdom Bacillati; phylum Bacillota; class Bacilli; order Caryophanales; family Paenibacillaceae; genus Paenibacillus; species Paenibacillus sp. SAFN-117. Next base: position 59,402 of record NZ_JBQCLK010000038.1, on the reverse strand, counting down.
CGGTATCCTGCATTCCGTCTTGTTCGGCTCCCAGGCTTCGATTGATTACTTGCGATGGTATTCTATCGGCTTTCAGCTAGTGACTTTTGTTATTTTAGCGCTTCACGGTTTGTATGCTTGTATTCTCTATTTATTCAATCGTCAAGAACGGGCTCTTCTCATTACAAGCCTGTTAACGCTGTCCGTCGGGACAGCTATTCTGGTTGGTCATGATAACATACTGCTGCTATGGCTGCCGATCAATTACACATGGGCGGTAAAGATCAAACTAATCTCCCTCCTATGGCAAAACCTGTTTATTCTTCTTTTCAGAAGATTTCATGCGAATTCGCTGGGAAATGTTTGGCTGCGCGCATACACTGCGGCCCTTGTCGTCCTGTCAGGATTCATGGCGGCTGCACCGGTCTCATGGGTATATGGAATCGTTGAATTAAACATTTTCACCGTTATTTACTTAACTCCATTTGCCTGGTTTATTTATATTGTCGGCACAATGATTTTCAAAGAGCAGGCCGACAAGGACATCGTTTTCTTGCTGTTAACCGCAGCAGGGATTATCACCAGCTTGGCATGGAGCTTGGTGGATTATGTTAAAAACATTACCGCTGTCTATTATCCAATCGATATCATAGCGGCGATTACCGGTTTTTCCGCTTATTGGTTTAAGAAATATATCCGCAACTCCCGGGAGAACGCCTTGCTAAACGAGCAGTTGAGAAAAACCGACAAGCTGAAGGACCAATTTCTTGCCAATACTTCACATGAACTGAGAACGCCGCTGCACGGGATTATAAATATCGCGCAAACCGTTGTCACGAAAGAGAAGCACCAAATGAATGAAAGCAGCGTTAAAGATATGGAGCTGCTTATAACGATAAGCCGCCGCATGTCCCATATGCTCGGCGAGCTTCTGGATGTGGCGCGGCTTCGGGAGCACCGCATTGTGCTGCAGCAGGAGCCATTGCGGATTCAATCGGTCGTACCGGGCGTTATCGCCATGCTGAAATTCATGACGGAAGGCAAGCCTATCCAAACTGCGTATGGATATCCCCGAATCCATGCCGCCGGTCATGGCCGATGAGAAGAGGCTTGTGCAGATTCTGTATAACTTATTGCATAACGCCGTCAAATACACGGAGGAAGGGACCATCTCCGTTTCCGCTGAATCGCGGGACAAGCGTGCCGTCATTCATGTGTCCGACACCGGGGTCGGTATGAACAAAGAGACTCAGGCGCATATATTTCTCCCTTATGAACAAGGGGCGTATGGAATTAGTGACGGAAGAGGCTTGGGACTGGGGTTAAGCATTTGCAAGCAGTTGGTCGAGCTTCATGGCGGCCAAATTACCGTTCGCTCCGAGCCGGGTAAAGGGTCCATATTCAGTTTTGACCTGCCGCTAACTTCCGTGTCAAATCTCCCCTTGCCGCAAGATTCTCTTGCTCTTCACGAGATGACGGAGGGAGCCGCAGCCGGTACCGCCGGATTCATTGTTCCGAATGGAGCCCTGGACGAATGGGCTGCCACCGTCCGGGTTCCACCGCTGCTGAGTGAGGGGAAAGTGAATATTCTTGCTGTGGATGATGACCCTGTCAATCTGAACGTACTCGTTGGAATTCTTTCGACCGAGCCCTACAATATAACGACAGCCCACTCAGCCCGGGAGGCGCTGGATTTGCTGGGAACCCGGCAATGGGATCTATTGATTGCCGATGTCATGATGCCGCATATGTCAGGCTACGAATTGACGCAGAAGGTAAGAGAGCACTACTCCGTATCCGAGCTGCCGATTTTGCTACTGACCGCGCGCAGTCAGCCTGCCGACATCTACACCGGATTCTCGTCGGGAGCCAACGATTATGTGACGAAGCCTGTAGACGCTCTGGAACTCAAATACCGAATCCGGGCCTTGATCACGCTCAAGCAATCGATCAACGAGCGTCTGCGCATGGAGGCTGCCTATCTGCAGGCGCAGATCCACCCTCATTTTCTGTTCAACACGCTCAATTCGCTCATGGCGTTAAGCGACATTGATGCAGAGAAGATGCGCAGGCTGGGCGATGCATTCGCGTCCTTCTTACGGATTAGCTTCGATTATCTTAATACGGGCGAATTGGTTGAGCTTTCCCATGAACTGGAGCTGGTCGAAGCCTATTTATATATTGAGAAAGAACGGTTCGGGGATAGACTGTCCGTCGTCTGGGAGCTGGAGCATGACATCAGCTTGCTTCTGCCGCCCCTTTCCATTCAGCCGTTAGTCGAGAATGCCGTCAGACACGGCATCCTGAGCCGAAATCAAGGCGGTACGGTCCATGTCCGGATTGCCCGCCAAGACGACGGTACCCTTATTGAAGTTAAGGATAACGGCAAAGGGATGGAGCAGGACAAGATCAATGAACTGCTCAATCCGTCTATGAAGGGGAAGAGTGGAATCGGGATCTCCAATACCAATAGACGATTGATTCAATTGTACGGCGAAGGGCTGATGATAGTCAGCCGGCCGAATAAGGGGACCTCGATATCGTTCGTCATTCCGAACAGCCATAATAAGAGGAGCATTTAACAGAATAAGACGCATGACCCCAAGACAAGCAAAGGATCTTTGAATCCGGCCGTTTTTCCAGAATAGAACGAAAGACGCTCAATTTACCTGCACAATTGCTTTTATAACCATGCGTCGCGCGTGTTTAGCCCAAAAAAAGGACCTACACTTCCGCTTCCGCAGTAACTACTTCGCTGCTCTAATAGCCCCACGTATAAAATTTCGGGCGCCCTGGAATGGGCGCCCGTTATTGTAATATAACCGCTTTATAACAAGCTTTCAGGTACCGCAAAAAGTGCGGTAAGGATGGGGGGACGGCGCAGGCGGCGCTGCATACTCAGCCTGTTCGGGGGAGTGCTTATAGGGGTCCGACAGAACATCGAGCAGACGCTCCATCACGCTGTAGTCTCCTTCCTCCACCGCCGCTTCCAACGCCTCTTCCACCCGGTGGTTGCGGGGAATGACCGCGGGATTGCTGCTTCGCATCAGCTGGCGCGAGGAGTCCTCGGATTCCTGCTGCCGGCCCAGTCTCGCCTGCCACCGCTCATGCCATGGATCAAAATCCGCGCTGCAGGAAAGGCCCGTATCCTCCAGCTTACCGAAAGTTAAGGCACGGAAGGTATTCGTGTAATCCGCGCCATTCTTCTGCATCATGCCAAGAAGGTCTTCAATCAGGGCTTGATCCTCCGGCTCTTCGTTAAAGAGGCCCAGCTTCGCCCTCATTCCTGCGAGCCAGTTCCGGCGAAACTGTCCGGTAAAAGCCGATATCTCATCCTGAGCCAATTTCACCGCTTCATCCTCGTCCTCATGCAGCAGAGGCAGCAAAGCTTCGGCAAATCTGGCCAGATTCCAAGCCGCTATATACGGTTGATTGCCATAGGCATATCGGCCCTGAGTATCAATAGAGCTGAACACCGTTGCAGGGTCATAGGTATCCATGAAGGCACAAGGCCCATAATCTATCGTTTCTCCGCTGAGGGCCATGTTATCCGTGTTCATCACCCCATGAATAAAACCAACGAGCTGCCATTGGGCAATCAGCTCTGCTTGCCGCTTAATCACTTCCTGCAGCAGAAATAAATAGCGATTCGGAACAGCATCGCCAACCGGAAAATGCCTCTGCAAAGTATAATCCGCAAGGGCTTGGAGATCTTGGACGGTGCCCCATCTCGACACGTATTGAAAAGTGCCGACGCGAATATGACTGGCAGCCACGCGGGCCAGTACAGCACCCGGCAGCTCCGTTTCACGCAGAATCGTCTCACCAGTTGTGACCACTGCCAAACTGCGGGTGGTCGGAATGCCCAGCGCATGCATGGCTTCGCTGATGATGCATTCACGCAGCATCGGCCCCAATGCCGCACGGCCGTCTCCCCCACGGGAGTATGGCGTCATACCTGAACCTTTGAGCTGAATATCGAACCGTTCTCCGGAAGGCGTTATTTGCTCGCCAAGCAGCAGAGCCCGTCCGTCCCCCAGCATGGTGAAATGCCCGAATTGATGCCCGGCGTAAGCTTGCGCAAGAGGCTCCGCGCCCTCGGGAATCCTGTTACCGGCAAATACCTCGGCACCCTCTTCGCTTCGCAATGCCTCGGCATTCAAACCAAGAGATGCCGCCAACGGCTCATTGAAAATGACCAGCTCCGGCGAATGTACAGGAGTCGGTTTTTGCCTAGAGAACAACCTTTCCGGCAAACGAGCGTAACTATTATCGAAGTTCCAACCTGTTGTGTTCACTGTCATTGAATCTTCCTTTTCCTTTTGACATTTGATATCTTAATTTACGCTGTAACAGTGAATAATAATCGTGGACATTATAATATTTAAAAAAAACGAACGGGAACGACATGTTCCATTTGTACGATTTGAAATCAACCTATGCCATCGGGAATCTCAAAGTTTATTCCTTTCCATAAGCAATCGTTTAATTTCTTGAATGTCTCTCTTTAACTCCTGATTTTCTGTATACAACCGGTCTATCTGTTCCTTGCGAATGACATCGTCCTCTTGACTCAAATAGCTCAATATAACGGCAACGACAAGGTTTAATATGACCAAGGCGCCGATAATGATAAATGAAATAAAATAAGTCCAGGCCCACGGAATCTCATTAATAACCGGCCTGGCCACCTGACTTGCCCACGATTCGAAGGTCACAACTTGCATCAAGGTGAACAGGGATGTATGAAAACTGCCAAAAAACTCGTAGGGAAGCACATCTCTAAAAAAAGTCGTTCCTATAATGGCGTAAATCGAAAAAATCAACAAGGTCAGCCCCAGAATGCCTGTTAGAGCCGGTATCGATTTGATTAAGGAGTCTATAATTTTGCGCATTGCGGGAATCGCCGGAATCATTCTTATCAAACGCAATACCCTGATAAGCCTCAACACACTTACGAAAGGCGTCGAGTAAAATATCAGGCTTCCTGCGACAATAGTAAAATCAAACAGGTTCCACCTGTCGGAAAAATACCGCTTGATACCAAGACCTATGAGTTTAAGCAGCATTTCGATCACAAAAATCCAAACAATGATTTTATCCAAGATCATCGATAGACGATTTCCGGTATAATACGTCTCCGTAATGATAATAAGGCCGTTCAATACGATGATGCCTATTATAGTCAGCTGAAACCACCTATGCTCTACGAGTTGTCTGATGATTGTCTTGAGTGATCCTGCATTAGTACTCGTTCTTTCATGATTGTTTGCCATGCGCGTAGACCACGTTCCCCTTCCGTCCATTTGCAATTTTATTTAACTGCCTTCTTCCTTTGCTGGTGAATCGTGCTGTTTCCCTTTAACCCTTACATGTTCCCTTGAAACTCCTTCTTCTTCACTCTAATCTTCTTAAGCAGTTAAATGCGGATAACGATGAGTCACCACTCCCTCCATTCCAGCGTTAAATCGTGACCTTCCTGAATCTCCAATATATGTGTTACACAAATAGAAAATCAATTACTTTGAGGATGAAGATGATCTAACTGTATTTTATGCAGGTAAATTCAAGCTAATGGTGGAAAGTGATTAAAGTAAATGGAAAAACTACATTTAGAATCCGGGCTTTTTGCCAAAATCGCCTTTTTTGTACAAACTAGCTGTAGTATTTCCACTTAGTTTCCGTCTTTCGCGCCAGAGATGCAAACTAACTGTATGAAATCCAGTTAGACGCGCCATTCCGTTTACACGGCACCAGCAGTAAATGAAAATAGACGGATTTTCAAAGTAGATCGCTTCTGTGAACTTGAAGTGAGGACCGCCATTTAATGCGACGAAATGCCCCCTTCCAGTTGAATCGCAGATTTCCATCCTTATCCACAATATTGGTCTGTACTGCATCAATCTCTACGAATTTTTGCTATTGCCATCGGCCTAATAAACTAATTCTGCATTTATACCTAATCTCCTTTCAAGCCTTGAACATGACACGTGTCATATTTAACTCTTTACAGGTGTGAATGTTCCCTCTCTCTTATCCTAGCTACAATAAAATTACGCTAATTCAAAGAGAAAGAGTGAAGGATATGGAACAACGTGGAGAAAGAATCCGCCTGCTGGACATCCTGCGAGGGTTTGCCATTCTGGGAACCTTGGGGACGAACATCTGGATATTCGCACATTTGGGAGATCTGGCTTATCTGACAACGTTCGATCATTCGGGTTGGTGGGGAGCCGACGATCTGATCCGGATGATCGTGTTATTCCTTGTGAACGGCAAGCTGCTGGGCTTGTTGACGATCATGTTTGGAGTGGGACTGGAACTAAAATATCGGCAGGCGATGCGCAAAGGGAAAGCCTGGCCGGGAGTCTACCTCTGGGTATCCTTGTTATTATTCATGGAAGGCTTGCTTCATTTCATCCTGGTGATAGAGTATGACATCTTGATGAGCTACGGCTTGACGGCCATGATTGCAGCCTTCATCGTCAAAGGCGGCGACCGTCTGATCTCCATAACGATGAAGGTGATCGGAAGCATCCACGCTGTCTGCATCCTGGGGATACTGCTGATTGGCCTGGTAGATGCCAATATGTCCTTGGGCAGTTTTGTCGAAGTGACCGCCCTGTACAAAGACGGCACCTGGGTAGAGCAAATCCAGTACCGGCTGTCCAATTTTCTTGTGCTAAGACTGGAAACCATCTTCGTCATTCCCATGAATCTATTCTTATTTCTGCTCGGTGTCCGCTTCATGCGATCGGGGGTCTTCTCCCAGGATGAGAACGGCCGAAAACTGCGCGGCAAGCTGCTAAAAATAGGACTGTATATCGGCTTGCCCTTGAACCTGCTGATTTTTGTCCCGGGAGGCGCATTTGATTTGCCTGTCCGCTATTTATTTGCCCCCTTGCTTTCAATTGGATATATAGCAGCCATAGCGAAGATGGTACAATATAGGAAATGGGATGGGCTGTGGCGCCGTCTTGAAAATGCCGGAAAAATGTCTTTAAGCTGTTATGTCATGCAAAATATAATCTCTTCCATTCTTTTCTATGGCTGGGGCTTGGCCCTTGGCGGCAAGCTGAATTCCCTGACAATTATTGCGATCTGGTTCGGCATTTCCCTGTTCCAGATATGGTTTGCATCCGTATGGCTTCGCGTCTTCAGGCTCGGGCCTATGGAGACGGTCCGCAAACATGCGGCAGGAATCTTCGAGCCCAGATAACGCAACTGGAGGCTGTTGATGATCAGTAAGCTCTATCCGAGAGATCAAATCAAGAGTTATTTGATAATAGATGTGGTCTCGATCGTATTTTTGTTTTATATCGTCTTGAGTTCGGATTCCGCTCCGAGTCTCTCGGGAAGCCTCATTCTTCTGACGGCCTTCCTCGCTTCATTCTATATCGGGCTCTGGTTTCGGGACCGGTATCTTCTGGCTGCGGTTCTGGCCGGCATTGCCACTCTAACTCTGATCGGAATGTATATCGGTCCCCGCATCCTGCTGTTCGGGTTTATCTTCGCCGACATGCTTGGAAAGTCGAAGTCTAAGTGGCATATTGCCATTGGAATCGCGGCGATAGCTCTTATGTTTACCATTGTTCCTTTGAAGGAAAATGATGGCCTTGCCTCACTGTGGAGTTCAATCCTGCTTCCGATCATGATTATTCAAATGATCTTTCCGATCATCGTTTATATCATCCGAAAGACAAAAAACCTGCAGGGCAGGCTGGATATAGCAAACCAACAGCTTGAGAAATATGTCCAACAGGAGGAAAGGCAGCGCATAGCGAGAGATCTTCATGATACTCTCGGACAAACTCTAACCATGATTAAATTGAAAAGCGAGCTGGCCGCCAAATGGGTGGATAAGGATCCCCGGCAGGCCAAGGAAGAGCTGAAGGATATTCTGGCTACATCGAGAATCGCCCTGAGACAGGTGAGAGAGCTTGTTTCCGAAATGAAATTCATCTCTCTGGCCAGTGAGTTGGAACATTCCGGGAAGCTGCTCCATACAGCGGGGATTGAGCTTGAAATTGCGGAGCAAGGGAAGCCTCCGCTGTTATCCAGTGTGGAAGAAACGATGATAGCCCTCTCTGTCAGGGAAGCGATGACGAATATTGTCAAGCACAGCCAAGCCAAGCGATGTTCTGTAACGTTGGCAACCGTGGGCCATATTTACTGCGTAAATATAACGGATGACGGGGTCGGTCTAGTGGAAGGGAAACTGGGGAACGGAATTCAATCAATGAAGGAGCGGATGCAGGCTCTTCATGGAACCGTCATGGTGAGCAACTCGCCTCACGGAGGAACGACGATTTCCTTGAAGCTTCCGCTTCATCATCATAGAAAGGGGAACCCGGCATCATGATTCGAGTCGTTATTGCAGAAGACCAGCAAATGCTGCGCGGCGCCTTCGCCTCGTTGTTGAAATTTGAGTCGGACATTGAGGTATTGGCCGAAGTGCCCGATGGGAGGCAGGCCTGGGAAGCGGTTCAGCGGCTTAAACCCGATGTTTGCGTACTGGACATTGAAATGCCTTACGCAAGCGGTCTAGATGTAGCCGAGCAAATAAGAGAGGCGCACCTGCCCTGCAAGATCATGATTGTCACCACTTTCGCCCGGCCAGGCTATTTGCAGAAAGCTATCGATGCCCAAGTGGACGGTTACTTACTAAAGGACGAGCCGATTGATTATCTTATCGAAGCGATCCGCCGGGTCATGAAAGGAGAACGGGTGATCAGCACCGATTTGGCCGCGGCTCTCTTCATGAAAGAGGAAAACCCGCTGAGCGAAAGGGAAATCGAAATGCTGCGACTGACCAAGGAAGGAATGACGACAAGCGAGATCAGCAAGAAGCTGTTCCTGACGAAAGGAACCGTAAGGAACTATTTATCCTCCGCCATTCAGAAGCTTGAAGCCGAATCGAGGCAGCAGGCCGTCAATATTGCCGAGGAGAAAGGATGGCTATAGCGATTTTCCTACAGGTAATCCAGGCTATTGAATATCAGGATCAGCCCGACGATGCACATAATCCACGAAACCGCCGATCCCGAATGCCGTGCAAGCCTAAGACGGAGCTTCTCCAACGGTCTGTGCATGGCGCGCCCCAATAATAAATGCAGTACAAACACGATGAACGGCGGCAGCACCATAATCAAATTATAAGCGGCTAAAATCGGGAGCCACTGATAGACCGCCAAATTTGAGGTCGACATAAGACCAATGGCAGCAAAATAAGGAAACGCCGTGCCCACTTCAACCAACGATGTGGCGAACCCAAGCGCAATCATGGAGGATATCCTTGCAGACTTCGGCCTCGGCAAATCCGAGCTTTTACTCTTGGGATAGTAGAAGCTTGCTATAAATAGAATCCCCCCGATAATCAGCATAACCCAGCTTACGATACGGTTCTGCAAGATGGAGGAGAAGGCACCCAGTAAGGCATCCATGCCCAACATAAAGGCAATGCCCACTAAAAAATAAAAAGCTGCGACTGTGGCCAAATAGATCATTAAGCGTGAACTTAACCGCTCTTTCTCCGTTAACATCAAATAGACCGTTACCCCTAGAGTTGCCGGACTGAGTGTGTCTAACAGGGCTAGTCCCCCTATCATAAGCAGCATTTCAAGATTCACGAGTTTCCTCCTTACTCCGGGCGGAATCTTGCAGGGAAGCAGCGTATATATCATAGGCTCGCTCCATATATTCGAGAACTTCCTGATCTATTGGGTAGAGACCGAGCTCTTCCGATTGCTCCGGCGATTTTCTCAACTCCCATAGCTTATTGATAAATTGCTCTTCTCCTGCGAAATCTTCTACCTGTTTTTCCAGCATCCGCCGGATGATGTTCTGTACCCTTGGCGAGGAGGGATCGTCTTTCAACATATACCGTTTGATCTGGCCTAACAGAGCAATCCACTCCATGGAATCGGGGTCATCACCGTTCATTTTGGGGAGCTTTGCCCAACTTTCCACTTCCCTATCGTTAAACATGCTCTCCTTGAATGCTCGACGTCCTTTTTTATTGCGATTCCATAGCTGGATTAATTTCCGGATGGCCAGACTTTCATTCCCGTCTTCCGCTGCTATACCGTTAATCAGTTCACGAAGGGATGACTCTATTTTCTGCAATCTTGCTTGTTCTTCCATGATATAGACTAACTGTTTTTCCAAGCTAATCGACCAGTTCCAGTCAGGGTCGGCCAACATCTCTTTAATGTTTTGCAAGCCGTAGCCCAATTCTTTTAAAAACTGGATGTACTGGAGTTTCTTTAAATCTTCTTCCGTATATAGACGATGTCCCCCTTCCGTCTTGGATGAGGGCGCCAGCAATCCGATCTGGTCATAGTATCGAAGTGTCCTGACTGTAATCTTCGTCTGTTTCGCAACCTCTTTGATATGAATCAAGCACGGGCACCTCCTGCGATGGACATCCTAGTTTTCCTTGTCCCTGGATACAGCATATTTAATTAAATAACCCAGTCCCAGTCCGACCAGAACTCCGGGCAAGGCTTGGCCGAGCATAAGTCCGATCCCTGCCCCTATTATGACACATGCATAAATAATGATATCGCCTGATTTCATAACTATATCCCCTTGTAATTGATCTCTTCTCCTCCCGGCTTCCCGATTTGGCGGATTTCACGAATAGAATCAGGAGGAGCTTCATCGTCGGCTTCATTATACAAAATGACGCTGCGTCACTTTCAAGAGGTAATCCGAATCTATGGGATTGATAGTTCCGTAACGTCATCTTTTATAATGCTCATAAGAGCTTCAGGCGGTCCTGACTGGAAACTCAATTCTATATTAAAGAAAGGTGATTTCGATTGAAAAAGTTACTCATACCTTTTATGACATTTTTATTTATATTTGTCCTATCGGGCTGTAATCAGGGCGCTAATGAACAAGATATTCAAAGCATTCCGCTTAATGATTCATCTGCTATCCATATTGATAGCGGAAGTATCGCTATAGAACTGGAGAGTGCGGAAATCGACGACATGGAAATAAGGTACGACAAAAAATGGGGTCTTGCGGTCAAATCCGGTATTTCCTCCGTTCAAGATGCGGATGAAATAAATATAAGAGTCGAGAGCCCCCTAGCCCGTATCGGACGAAAGCCCAAGCTTCTGGTGCGGATTCCTTCGGGATATGAGGGAAAAATCTTCGTCAACAGTTCTTCCGGCCGCGTGACGGCCACCCAATTCGAGAATAATCACATTGAAGTGAATACCAAGAGCGGCAATGTTTCTCTTGATTTTGCCCAATTCCACAGTGATGTCCATGTGTCGACCACAAGCGGCAATATTCAATTGAAGCTAAACACCAGCGAACCGGATCTTAATCTTCGTGCCAAGACCGGGAGCGGGAAATACATTGTTTCTATCCCTATACAGAATGACTCCAAACAAAGTCGTGGCCAAATTTCCGGAAAATCGGGAAAAGGAACGTATGAAGTAGATATCAGCACTACTTCCGGCGATATAACCGTGCAATAGCAGCAACGTCACGGCGGAACCATTGATCTGTCTTTATTCATGCAATGCCTGCACACCTCTCATATTTCTTAACCATACTTCCAGTCAAATGCCTAAAATGAGCATTGAGCAATCGAGAAGAAATGTTCAACAATGCTGCGTGGTAATATCTAGATAATCCGCAGGCAGGCAAATTGTAAAATTCAAGATTATATCGGGGAGGCTAAGAAATGGGCAGAATTCTTATGACTATGCAAATGTCGTTGGACGGCATCGTCTCAAACGAGGATAAGTGGATGACATTAAGTGAGGAAATTTTCGAAGATTACTACGAATACTACAATACGGTGGAAACGATTATCGTAGGAAGTAACTCCTATTCCTCATTGGCGCAGCATTGGCAAAACGCAGAGGAATTTTCCAAAACCCCCCTCGAACAAGCGATAGCCAAGCGCATAAACGATATCCCTAAAGTGGTCATTTCCCGCTCGGAAGTGAATCTGGTATGGAGGAATTCTCAGCAAATCATAGCCAAGGACGATAAATCTCTCGCTCGCGAAATCATGAATCTAAAGAACACTGCGGGAAAAATCTCTGTGGAGAGCGGAGTAAAGACGTGGCAGTTATTCATTCAAAATGATCTCTTTGATGATCTATGGGTGCTCGTTCATCCTGTGGTCGTTTCCCAAGGCGAGAAACTATTCGCTCTTGCCAATAAACAATTCTCCATGAACTTAAGCAGCAGTAAAACATACGAGAACGGGGTAGTTGGGTTGTACTATCAAAAATAAGTGAACTCGCCCTGCCCTGTTCTTACAACACCTTCATGATCTTCTCGGGAATATTTTTCTCCTTCTACGTCTACCCTCATAGGCCTGTTGTATCGCTTTGATGTTGATTTTTGCTTATTGAGCAGCCTATGATTTCTTTTCGATTGCTCTGTTATTTCAGTTGCCTTTTCTCCACGTAAAAATAAAGCCACTCCTACAATGAAGTGGCTTTCTCATTTCCATTTGAGCAAATTATGGGAACAAATTTCGAAAAAAATGGCGCTCCCTTTGCACTACAACTGGGCTACGATCACTTTAACGCCAAGCGCCTCAATGCGTTCAATAGCTTCCGGATCAGCGTCCTGGTCTGTAATTAACAAGTCTAAATCCTCGATTCGTCCGGCCTTCGCGAATCCATCGTTTCCGAGGGAATGATGCGTGGCTATTCCAATGCGACGGCGGGATACCTGAGCGACCGCTCTCCCGAATGCCCCTACTTCCGGGGTAGCTACAAATACTCCTTCTTCTGAGATCCCGCCCCCCGTGATGAAGCTGATGTCAAACTTAAATTGACGAACAAATTCGTTAGCAAGAACATCCGTAATATTACCGGACGGCTTGACTCGGCCACCGATTAAATAAGTGTCGACCCAATCCCGTTCCTTTAGCACATCGGCTACCCGCATACTGTTAGTAACAATCGTAAGGGGCATTTGATCAGGCAAGTACTTCAGCAATACATACGATAAAGAGCCACTGCCGATAAATACAGTATCGTTCTCACGAATATAGGATGCCGCTATTTTAGCAATTGCGTTGCCTTGCGGCGTTCCGTCACCGTAACGTTGGTCCGGAGGCGGAGGGGACTGCCGAACCTTCGCAGGTGGTATTGCGCCACCGTGAGTCTTCTTAAGCAAGCCCTGCTCCTCCATAATGGACAGATCCCGTCTAATGGAATCAATGGAGACCTGGAACCTCTCTGCCAAGTCCTTGGCAAATACCCGCTTCTCCTGATTCAATAAAGCAAGAATTTTCTCCCTGCGCTCTTCGGCAAACATGCTTGACTCTTCCTGCACCATACCCTTTCGCTCCCTTTTCCTCATCTTTTTACCTAGTATAATTCAATTATATTCTGTTTTATTCCATTTTTGAACAAAAATGAGGAATATTTATCCACATATTTTCCGTTTTGTGCTGTTTTATAATGAGGGACGGAGAAGGGACGGCTCGTTACCTGGTTTTTTCTATATAAAAAAACCTCTAAGACCAAAGGTCTTAGAAGTCACATAATTGGCCCTTCTTGATTTCTTCTCGATTGCTCTGTTATTGCGGTTGCCGGTTCGCCTAGTGCCATCACCTTCAAGCATTACCGGCCCGTTTGTATCGGAATCTCTTTATCGAAAAATACGATCGAAGCAATTTCCTTATCATTGATTACATTTTCAAAAGTTTTGATCATAAGGATTTGCTCACTTATATGTTCCGACAAATATAATCCGGAAAAAATAGCCGTCGTTTCTGAGGTGCCGTCTGCATAGTTTATCGTGATGGGAAAGTTATCTAAATGTTTATTGTCTCCAATTTCCTTTAATTCGCCGGCAGCTTCGTTAATTTCTTCCAAGTAGCTGCTATCCACTTTTAAAGTAATCGAAATGGGTGAGACCGAGATCGATTTTAACACGGCCTCATATCCGTACATGGTAATGTTTTGATTGACCGGATAAAGGGTGGAGTAGTCCTTGAAATCCAATTTAAATTCAGTTTCCCAAGTCCCCGGTATGATCGTTTCGAAAATCCCCGGAAGCGGATCGGCTGCTTGTAAATCTTTGAGCCGTAAGTGAACTTTTTGGCCGGCTATGCTATTTCTCGTCATGACACTCATAACCAAGCTAATTTTGTTGTCACTTCGGTTGCCATCATCGAGGGCTTTAAATCCTACGCTTTGAAAGTTCTGCCTTGTCGTTATGTCGTTATCCAAAAAGCGATACCGCGCTGCGTCTAATACCGTACCCTCTGGCGCAGAAAAATCCATTAAAATATAGGTCAGATTACTGTCGCCGATCACTTGCTTAATGGTAAGCGTCCCATTCTCGTTGGTCACTTGCTTGTCAACTACATAAGCGCCGTTTGACAAATATTGTGCCTGCTCATGATTTACCGGATTAAGAAATTTTAGGAAGGCTTCATCTAATCCCATATACGCCGCTGCAAAAGCGGTTGTCGTTAACCCAGCCATCAGCACCGCAGCCAGCACGGCGGATCTTAAGCGTTTCACGGGAGCAAATCCTCTGTGCCTTATCTTTTCATTCCGGCTTTGCACTAAAATGTTTTGAAGCATCTTTTCTTTTTGCTCCGTTTTTGGCGCAAGAGCTTCGAAGAGCTGATGAATATGACTTCTATTCCTCAAGGAAATTCCCTCCCAGGTTAATTTTAAGGCGCTGCCTGCCTCTGGACAGCTGCGTCTGGACCGTGCTCTCTTTGCGGCCCAACATCTCCGAGATTTCTTTAACGGAGTACTCCTCAAAATAATAAAGATATAATACGGTTTTGTATTTCTCCGGAAGTGAAAGCAGTCTGGCCAGCACCTGCCCCGACGGCACATCGCCATTCCAAGCTGGAACCTCCGGTAAAGCATCTAAAGCGATACGACGGGTCTTCCACCAATTTTTCAGAATGTCTTTACAGTAATTTCGGGTAACTACCGTCAACCACGCTTTTTCATGCTCATGGTCATTGAATACGATTTGTGTTTTGATCAGTTTTAGAAATACAGATTGAACAGCGTCTTCTGCATCAACGGGATTTTTCAAATAGATGTAGCACAGCCTGTAAACTAGATCCGCATGCCGTTGATAGAGTTCGGCCAATTCTTTATCCGTACGCAATAAAGAATTGTTTTCCATCTTTTCGCCTCCTACATACAACACGATGGCCGACTCGAAAATATCCCATTGCCCGGTATTATTTTTCTATATATCATTTTCAGTCCCCGCTCCAGTCAGAATTTCATGGAACAACAAAAGCCTTCAATCCCACCTTTAGAGTGGTTTTGGAGGCCTTCTTGTTCTAATTCTGGGACTTTGACCGGTACTTGGATGTAACCTCATGTGAATTCTATCGATGTAGTGTAATTGAGAAGTACTATGACTCTTCGAGTTAAAATTCAGGTTAAATAAGAATTACCATTCTCTCCATTCCAGCGTAATATCATGGCCTTCCTCAATCTCTAATCCGGCTAGCCTGGCCGCCTTATCAATAAATTCGGCCAATTCTTCCCGTTCACTTGTCTCAATAAAATAATCATGCTCATCATTCACATCATTTAGGGCAAGTATAGTTTCTTCTACGGCCTTCATGATCTTCTCCGGATTCCTATTCTCTTGCAGCGATACTAATTGGTTTAAGTAATCGTCCAGAACTTTATCACAGCTTAATAAGCTCTCTTTCGTATAGAAGTCATCTTCATCCTCATCTTCAATCATTCTTTCACGCCATAATTTTGTCGGTTTTTCATTAAACAGATCATGTAGTGTCATTTGAATCCCCCATTTTCTCTGCTTATTATCAGGTCTATCCTATAACTTCACAGCATTTCTCATAACGCGTTATTCTGAGCTTCCAAACACTCTGAAATAGCCTGGTGTCGAATCCGACTAACTTGTACTGTACCGCCACTATCATATCATGCTTGGAAAATCGAGGATACCAGTGCCGATTCTTTCTAAACATTAAACCTCGTTTGCACGTCCCATCTTGTTCGCCTATAATAGGAACTAATGTTCCTTTTTTGAAGGGGGAAAACACTCCAATGAGCCGCGGGAAAAAAGCAATGAAAATCGAACCGCCGATTATTCCGAATGAACTATCTGAACTGACACCGGATGATATCCAATTGAATGATTTTGTAGAGATGGGAATCATACAAAACTGCGTAATAGAGCAGCTGACAGATCACAAAGTGACCTTCGATAAAATCATCTTCAAACAAGTCACCTTTACAGAATGCGCCTTGACAGGCGTGGAACTGACCGATGTCATCTTTGAAAAGTGCGATCTATCCAATGTTGATTTCAGCGAAGCCATCATTCATCGAACCGTATTCCAAGAATGCAAATTGATCGGCATTCATTTAACCGGTTCGACATTGCGGAATGTCCTCTTTGATCAATGTATAGCCGATTACGCCTCCTTCCGATTTTGCAATACCAAGCAAGTGATCATTCAGGATAGTTCTTTGTGTCATACCGATCTTAGCTACTCTAAATTACATAAAATTGAATTCTATCGTTCCAACCTGGACCAGGCTCAATTGTCGGGTACCAAGCTGAACGGAATCGACTTAAGCGATTGTCAGTTCAATGGGTTAGGCGTGGGGGTGGAAGATTTGCAAGGCTGTATCATTACCCGTGAACAAGCCTACCTATTTGCATCATTGTTCGGACTCATTGTTAAGGAGGATTCTTGAACGCCAGCATTGGCGAATCTGGGCTGAGGAGAATGTCAGCCTCGCCGGGATATCTTCTTCGATTATCTTCTTCGATAGAGATCCATACTCTTATACCCGGCAGCCAGAACCGCCTTCATTTCTGCACGCCGCTTTACTTTTGTTTCCTCCTGTACCGCACTATACACATATCGGGCCCAGTCCTTGCGATACCCCGGTGTGAGCGATTGATAAAAGGCAAGCAAGTCCGGGCTATCCTGCAAATCTTGCTCTATATGCGGAATCATGGCAAGATAATCGTCGACGCTTTGACTAGGTTTGGAGGAGGTGCGATTTTTATTTCGTTCATCCGCTTTTAAACCGACAACACTACCTCCCATTCGATTAAAAGTGGATAGGAAAGGCACGTCTGTTCATTACAATTAGTCCCATACATCTTGAAGAGGAAGTCCTCGTTCTGTTCGTGCCAGGTCAACAACACGTTGGATAAAGGCAGTTTTTGCTCGTGTATAGCCCTCAGAATCTGAATGATACTGTTCAGCCAATACACGTTTAAGCTCACCGTACTCCTGGACTAAATCAGGATGAGCCCGGAGGTAGTCGCGAAATAGCAGTTCATTTCTTTCATAAAATCCTTCGATCGGCAGGATATGCAAATGATGCGTACGAGTCCCTGCGAGCTCTCTTACAAATAAATGACGCCCGGTCATGCCTGTTTCAATATAGCGGTAACCCAAATGGTTAAGCAAGTCCTCATAGACCGTTTCTTTAAGCAAAGTGTCCACGGCCGCAAACATATCGATGATTGGTTTTGCGTCTTGATGGGGTATAGAAGTACTGCCGATATGTTCAAGGGTAGCGGTGTGAGGGGCCAATATTTCAAGCAACCGGTCCTTCTCTTTCTCAAATTGCTGAGGCCATTCAGTGCTGTAAGGAACTACTTTGACTACATAATGATTTTGGCCGGACATTGTTTCTCCCCCTTTTTCAGTGATATCAAGTGCAAAAGAATGTTTTGATAAAGTATCATCTGATTATTGTCTTGTCAATCATTCGGGAGCGATCAGATGGCTGTTACCTCCGAATAGCTCTGCGCCGCGGCAAAATCCAACCGGCACCCATCATATTAATAGAAGCCCTGCTGCTGGATCCGCAAGGCTCCTGAGCCATTTTCTTTCGATCCATGTCATTCCCCTTCTTTCGAAAATAACTCGTCGCGCGCTTCGGTCAGTGCGAAGCCCAGCAGGTTACGCCCCCGCCATTTCATTGGATTCTCCGCGTCCGGGTTGGATGGCCCCATCCCTATTCCCCAGATACGGTCTCGCGGACTGGCCTCTACCAAAATGCGGTTTTGCGTCGATCTTAGAAAATTGCCAAGCTGGGGATTCTGCGAAAACTTCGCCAAGCAGCCCTGCTTGACTATCGCGTAGCATTGGCTGTCCCAGACGGCCTTGTCGAAGTTTCTTACCGCACGCCCGAAGGCTTTCATCTCCTTCGGATGCTTGGCCTGCAGGATGGCGGCCAACATCTCGTCATCCCGGAATAGCCGTGCCTTCTCCGCCATCATGTACTGCTCGGCACAGGAGTACTCTGTTCCCTCCACGACGAACGGGCTCATCCACCATTGGCTTAAGCAGCTTTTATCTATGCTTCCGTCTCTCGACGGCGTATGGCCCCAGAACAACAGAAACTTAAATTTTTGCCCTGCAAGATAAGCATTTCGTAAATCCTCGATATTGTATATCATTATAATTCCTCCAGTCTTCTTCGGTACAAGCGGGATGGACGGTGGCCCGCATTCTCGGTATAGTGATCCGTTTCCGTTACGAGATCGGCCACTTTGCGCCGGAAGGCGGCTTTCAGCAGCTCCTTATCCAAAATTACCTCATATACCTGCTGCAGCTCCGTTAACGTAAACAGCTTCGGCATCAGGTGAAGCGCAATATCCGTATAATTCACCTTGCCCCGCAACCGCTCGATGGCATAAGCAATAATCTTCGCATGGTCGAAAGCCAACCCATCGTTGGAGACGATGGTGTAAGACGTTGCGGTCGAGGTTTCCGTTGCCGTCACCGTACGTTCCACTACGGCAGTCAGCTCCCCGTGATCGGAGCTCAACCTGAGCTCGTACTGCAGCGCTTTGACATATCCGCCCTCGATCAGCTCCTTGCGCTCGCGCAGAAGCCGATAGGACACCTTGAACCAGGCCGCGCCGACAGCGTCATCCCCCGCCTTCAACTGCACTTGGCCGCTGTTGATTAGCGACATATAGCTGCAGCTCATGACCCAAGTCCGGGGATCCCGTCCGACATCACTGAACGTATATAACTGCTCCAGATATACGTTATCTACGCCGGTTTCCTCGTACAATTCCCTCGCCGCAGCCTGTTCCGTCGTCTCGTTGGACCGGACGAAGCCGCCCGGAAGCGCCCATTTGCCCAAGAAAGGATGCGCTCCCCGCTGAATAAGCAGAACCCTCAGCTCCTTCTCCGGGAGCTTGCGGTAATTGTTCTCCTCGGCCTCCGTAACGGTGAACATGACCATGTCCACCGCCACCGAGGGACGCTCGTAATCCCCCGCCCGATACCGTTCCAGAAATTCCCGTTCCGTCAATCCGTTGCCGTCGCGATCCAGAATATCCATCAGCCTCATCCTCCGTTTTCAGCTATTAACGTTCTCCGAAATGATTGTCGTATGGCTTGAACCGTGCCAATACTTCATCTGCCTTCCGCATCCGTTCCTCCAGGCTCCCCCTCAACGTAATGAAGGGAATTCGGCGCTCCTTCAAATCGGCGATAATCTGTTTATGGAAAATATGCCGTTTCTGGTCCCCGCTGCGATCCCACGTATCCTCATAAGGAATATCGTCGTCGCATAGGAAAAACAAATCGTATCTCTGCGCATTTTCCAGTGCCATTCGGGTTAACAACTCCGGCGCCCGGCCATGATAGTCCATTGCAAACATGTAAGTGGTAATCGCGTTCGTGTCGACGAACAGATACCGGTTTGCTTCAAGCAGCGCCTTCTCTTCCCTCTCGATATGCCCGACTGCGATCTCATCGAAAGCCTCCAGCCGAATTCTTCGGTCCACTTGGTGCTCGGTCCAGTAATCCCGTCCGTACTCGCTTGCGAATGTTGTCCGGTACCGCCGTGCCAAAGCTTCCGTTATCGTCGATTTACCGGTCGACATCGCACCCATGAATACGACTTTCGCAATTAAGTCTCGGTACACAACATCGCTGATATATTCCCGGTACTTATAAGGATCGGACCGAATCATCGTCGCCGAGATCGGAACCCGATTGCGGTCTTCATCTACCCGCCTATCCATTGCGTCCAAAGCAAGGCTCATATGCTTTCCATAAAATTCACTGGAGTAAAAATGCGTCACCCGCTCACCCTTCAGCAAACCGAGAATGTACTGCTCTTGCCGGATTTCATGCTCCCGGTCATTGGAATATCCGTCCGGACCGTCCCAGGCTTCGATAACCCTGACCGCCGGATACAGCTTGCGAATCCAGCTCGCCCGAATATGCAGCGGAATCGTCATCACGTCCGTTTCATAGATGACAACGATCAATTCGTCCACCTCTTGCAGGGCCGTTTCTATCATGAACTGGTCCTTTATGCAGCGGCGCAAACTTTCCCAAAGTCAATCCCAACTTTTTCATAGCAGTACCTCCTTAGCCCCTCTGTTCCAGGTGTAGTAACCGTAGACCGCATTGACCAGATACGCGCTCCACATGATGATCATCAATACGCCGTCCGGGCTTCCGTCCAGAGTTCTAATCACCCACAGCAGCACCGTGAAAATATTCAGGACAATATAGACCAGCCACTGCTCCTTAAACCTTCTGACCATCAAAACCGTCGCCACAATCGATAACAACGTCGTAAGGGCATCGATATAGGGCGAATTCTGCGACGGAATGAACGACAGTCCGAAACCGAGCGACAGGCTGCCTAATGCGCAAACGGCCGCTACGAGGAACAAACCTCTCTGATCCATCTGCCTCATGGCCAGCTTGCCGCCATGGCGATGCTTCTTCCACATGATGAAGCCGATCGCATTCATGGGGACGAAGAAGAGCAGATTCAGCATAACCTCCCCGAACAATCCGTTGACGTAAGCCAAATATGCGTAACCAAATGTATTATACATACCGAAAACATACATAGGTCATCAGGTTGCCTTTGGCCGCAAGGACCACGCACAATACTCCCGTAAGGAAGACCGTGAATCCGAACAAAGTATCCTTCATAATTACCGTCAGTACGATAGCAATCCCGGAGAACAGGCCCAGCCAAGCTATTTCGTATAAGTTCCAACCGCCCCAAGTTTTCTTCATGAGTATCCCCTCCGGCTCTCCTTGGTATTCATCTGATAATAACAAATTGATAATATCAAAATTAACAGAAGAGCGCTCCGCCAACAAGTGACTTTTTGCCTATTTTATTGGTTAGAGGGGGGTGTAATAAAGGAAATCCCTTGTCTTTGACGCAAAGACAAGGGATTCGAAGGGCTACTATGGGAAATATATGGCCCGCAACCCGCCAATTCCGGGCGACTTTTTGCTTAAGTAACGTTACAACGAATGCCCTTAGTTAAGCATCTCTAATAGTTTTCCTAGAACGGCTTCCGGGTGGGACCAATGAATATAATGCTCGTTAGTAGGTAATGTCTCCCGATGACTCCGAGAAGACCAATGTAATAGCTATTTCTGTACACTTATGGCAAGTTTTATATAAGCGCCTCTACCAAAACCTTCGCAAAATCCGAAAGATGATAAAGAGAATTCCGTTGTAGCATGCAAGTATAAAACCACCAACGACAATCGCTTCCAGCATCCCGTCCGGAGCGGTTTGAAATAACTTTAAATATACCCAGCCAGTCAACTGTGCCATTAAGAGAAGCCCCACATCCCTTAACGAACGATACCATTTCACCTGTTCACGCCAATATGCCCCGACAACCAAAAGAAGTACAAAGTTGAACCCGCCTACCCAATAAGCAGGGGAGTCTTCACTGAACATGCCATCATCCAACGGCCAAGAGGGCATCCATCGAATCGCGATCAGCAAATTGCCGATCAGCATTGCCAGCAGAATTAAATTAAACACCTTCTTGTCACGCATCAATTCCTTGCTCCGCTTTCTCGCCCTCATCTCCGAACTAAGCCATAGCTTTAAGCTATTAAACCGATGGCTGCCGATTCTCGGCGAGCTTGTATCGCTATCATAGGGCACTTTAGGCAATTCATCGTATCCGGTCTGGTAATCATCTACCTGAACTATACTGACATTTGCCC
The DNA here is from genome assembly GCF_051966115.1 of Paenibacillus sp. SAFN-117. Lineage (NCBI taxonomy): Bacteria > Bacillati > Bacillota > Bacilli > Caryophanales > Paenibacillaceae > Paenibacillus > Paenibacillus sp. SAFN-117. The sequence goes on along the minus strand of NZ_JBQCLK010000038.1, from coordinate 37,426 downwards.
CCGTACTATAGACGGGAATCCCCTTCTGTTTGAACCGTTGAACCCATTCTTCCAGCTTCTCGGGATCTTCCAAGCCAAACAGGGAATAATCGGTATGGCCTTGTTCGTTAGTCCATTTCATAATAATCTTGGCCCCAACCACGTGATAACCCAGCCTATTCGACCCTCTGGATTGGTAACGAATTGTCCTGCCGATCAACACTTCCTGTATTTGATCAAAAGTAACTAGATGCTCCCATTCTTCCCCTGTTTTTATTTTCTTCAGATAAGTATAATAACCATCCTCTTGCAGCTCGCATTTGAGGACAATTTCCGTATACATCTTATTGGAATTGCGAACCAGCCGAACCGCCCAAGTCATGAACCCGCCAAAGGCTAAGCAAACGGCCGCTACAAACCAATGTTGCCCGAAGAGAAATAGGATTCCTAAGCCATATGCTGCAAATCCGACCAAAAAAAACAACCCCAGGAAGGCAGCATTAACAATCTTCGCCCATGTCGGTATAGCGTTGGAGTATTTCAAATCTTCCTTCTCACGCATCTCAATCAAAGCCGGTTCCTCCCATTCCATCATTCTATATGTACTACACTTGATCCTTAATATTTTTTAATTCTGGAATTCGATATTTCTGTGACATAATACGTTGTTAAAGAAATTTCGATTCAATAAAAAAAGCTTCTAACGAAGCCTTATTAAATCCCCCACAAACTTTGGTCTCCGGATAGTTCAAGTCGTCCGCCAAGCAATTAGTAATACTAAGTAATATTTTATAATATTAAATAATACTCATCAGTTTTCATACACTCGATCAACCTGCCAAGGACTCACTGAACATCAGAATTAAATCCTCAATGGCAGATGGACCACGCCAATGGCTACGATATTATCCGGCTTTCATATCATGCATACAAGGCCCTCGACGTAATCGGCGGCCTAGAAGTCTTTAGCTATTCCATCCGGCTCTTTGCAAAATCTGTTCCACAAATTCGCTCTTGGCATTTGTATATGCCTTACGGTCATTACGGAATCGTTGGGCAAGCCCCAGCTTTAGCTCACCGTACTTTTCGGAATCGTCAGGATGGGTCCTCAAATAATCGCGAAAGAGGATATGACGTTTATATTCGTCGTTTTCTTGAGTGCATACATACAAATGATGCCGGGGCAAGTGATCAGGAGGGATGAAAGCCTCCCGCCCGGCGATCCCCAAATCGCCTTCATGAACGTAACCAAGAGTTGAAAGCCTTTGAATGGCTATATGCACATCCGCTTGAGAAGGCACGATCATATCCATATCGACAATCGGTTTCGCTGCTAATCCCGGAACAGATGTACTCCCGACATGTTCTATCGTGACGATGAGGTCGCTCACAACCGGGAGAACAAACTCCCGCAACTTTTCAAATAACTGAACCCAATCGGGGTCATAGGGTACGACGACTACACTTGAATTTGAACCCATGAAAGAAATACCTCCGTTATTTCGCTCTCCCAACCATCAAAGCATGATAGTTGACGACTTTTAAACCTCTTGGCGTAGCATTCTGGCGGAATATTTCCTCCACATCGTTTAGGCATTCCCGCCAGACCATTTTCTTCAATGCTTCACTTTGACCAAAACACTTTTTGTGCAGTACATCCTCGGGCCTCGAAAGGTATTCCACCTCTTCAAAGATCACTAATTCGGCTTCCTCTAGGCCGCTTTCGGAAAGCTGGCGTTCGAACTTCACTTTAACTTCAACCAGGTAATTTTCCGGGAAAGGAGTGTACAGTCCGGGGAAGAGGTTTCTAAGTCCCCCATCTGTCCCACAATGATACAATGCCAGCACTATGCCCCCAGACTTGATAACCCTACGGCCCTCCTGGCTTCCCTCGTGAAATAGCCATGGCCCTTTTTTCGTATAGACAACATCAAAGAAACTGTCGGGAAAAGGCAGCTGTTTGTCCGCATCCACAACAAAAAATTTAACGGATTCTCCGGTCTTCTTGTTGTTGGCCGATGCAATATAGCCCTCAATGACATCAATGCCTACGACCTCTTTTGCTTAATGGGCAAACGTCGACGTGAATTCACCATGGCCGCAGCCAACGTCCAGCATTCGTGTATCTTCATTGATATAGGTCGCAATTTTGTCTGCAAAAATAATCTCGGCTCCCGGCTCATCGAATTCCGACTTCCATGGGTATTGGTATCCCCCGGTTTCTATCGCTAAATTTGCGTACCACTCTACAGTCTGTGGCTGAATCCATTCGGGGTGCTTCATCGGGTCAAAAAACAGTTTCGACACGCAAACAACTCCTTTTCCAATATGATCCATCCCTGAGCAGGCCGTGTAAGCACTTTCATTTCTGAAGATTTTAAACCCGGTTCGACTAAATGTTTCGGACATATATTTGCTTCCTAGGAACAAGCCCCTTTTCGAGGAGGCAAATTCTTTTCGACCAATGGCGTCCCTACGTTGTCGCTGCTTATAGGGATTGCCCAGATGCTAGCATATTGAACCCAGGATAGTAATAAAATTTTTCACCAGTGCTTTTCCATAGCTTCTTCGCATAGAGAAAAGCCATTTCTTGAATAAAACTGAGTACTGTTGCTGCTTGGCCATACAATAAGAAATTCGACTTTATTTTCTTTAGACCATTTTTCCATGGCGGTATGAATCTCGGTTCCGATCCCTTGACTTCTAAAAGCAGGACGGGTATAGACATTGGTAACGTAACCGAAATAAGGGTCTGGGGATTTGCCCGGTCTCGGCACTTTATGGATTAATTGCAGATACATATGTGAAACTATCTTATTCTCAACTTCCGCGATCCAAATGTACCAATCTCCGCTTTCCAATGCTTTAACCAAAAATTCACTGCAAATCCGGTGAAACTCCTCAAAACCGACCGAACTACTGGCCTCCTCTTCCGAGAAGTCCCAACGCATCTGAACAAGTTCATCAACATCGTCTAATGCAGCCAATCGCACCAATGCCATATTTTCATTCCCCTTCAAGTATTATGTAAAATTTCTTGCGTAGCCCACCCGTTTCATCTCAAAACCGTTTTCAAAATAGCTCCTCCATAGGTCAGGGGAATGCTTCAAACGGGACAACGAGTGTACCAGTCCGGAGCGCCATTATTATGGAAATCATGTGTTTCTATAATGGATCGGGTTCTTTCTTGAACATAAGCCAAATTATTTGAGATTACGCCGCCAAGCTGGCTCGCATGCTGGTTTAAGGCGACGAACAAATTATATTTCCGCCAAAAGGTTTCGGGTATTTTATGATCGAAATATCCATCCACTTGGCCTTTCGCAAAGGACACGCTTAAATAAATTGTATATTTGGGCAACTTGAAAAATTCTTCGAATGGGTCGCCCCAATCATAGGAGTCGAAATCTATAATCGCAATCGTTCCATCCGATTTAACAATCATATTCTGAGGGTGAAAATCATCATGTTGAAACGTAACCGGGCTGTCTTTTAACCAATGAATGTTCTCTTGAATGTACTGTTCAATAAAATCCTGCCTATAAAGGTTAGCCCACGTCTCTTACATTCATCAACTTTATTCCGATACTTCTGGGTTCGCTTATGATACCAATCGTAAGGCTTCGCCGGGGTTACCCGATGAATTGTCTTCAATTCCTTCCCCGCTAACACTCCTAGAGTATATTGCTCTTCCACACTCTTGCTGGGTATGGACTTGTCCCCGCTCTCGCCTTGAACATACGACAATACTATGTAGCATACTTGGAGCTCGTCATGGATCCCGAATTGGATCGGCCTTTGACAGGAAACGGCATTATCGAAATGCCGTTTTAACAAATCAAATTTTATTTTGCATCTCTCTGCTTTATCCATACCGTATATTTTCAAGAGATACTGCGATGCGTCATCCTTTGAATAGAGTACATATTTTTGCGCGGTCGAAAAGCCCTTACTCAGCTCTTCAAAACGAGTTATATTTAAACCTCGTAATTCTTCCATAAGCTCTAGGACGATGTTCATAAGGAAACACCTGACTGGATGGCTATGGCAATCATCCCTTTCTATCTTGCTAATTGCCATTCAAATGATAGATTAGCCGCACAACGCCAGAGGAGAAAGTTCTTGTATCAACCAATTTTAAATTCAACCTCTGGTTTAAATCAATAAATAACGGTTTTCCTTCTCCCAAAACAACAGGATGAACAGATAATCTAAATTCATCAACCAGCCCTAAACGGATAAAAGTTGTAATAAGACTCGCTCCGCCATACAGCCACATGTCTTTACCAGGCTTATTCTTTATTCTGTTTACTTCTCACATCATCCAGCATAGCGTCTATGACATTCAATATCCTTTTTTGCTCACTTACACTTCTGCTTCGGAGCCTATCCACTATTTCCGCGAGCGTAGATTCGCTTCTTTCCCTGCTCACGGGTTGCACATATTTAAAAAAATCGACCATCGAGCTGAAAAGGGGACAGTCTTATTATATCGAAATAATCCCTTTAGAATATATTTATTGAAAATAATCCCTATAGTCTCTTGGAGCAATCAACTGGCTGGTCTATGGTTTGATTAGGTGGATGCTATGAGTGATTTTTGAGATGGGTGGCAGGGCATTCTGCACTTTCGAAAATTACGTGGATTAAGCCAGGAGGAACTTGCAATAAATATATATCTATTCAACTAATCCTCGCATTTGTGCGGGGTAACTCCATGTCAGAAAGGAATGAATCCCATGAGAGTAATGTGCATATTCCCCGACGACTCAACGACGGATATTTACGTTTCAGAAATTGGAGACTTTCTTCATCTTACTAAATTGGTAAATGGAATAACAATGAGAGGAATCAATTACAGTGTAGTGAGTACAGAGCTAATTGTTGAAAAAGAGGCTTTCTATATATCAATGTTATTGAAACATAAGCACGCACCATAGACTCACTATTTTTCGCCGTCACTTATGATACGGTTCCCCACGATAAAGGACCTGGCAGCGAAAATGAAAAGCGCAAAGCCTGCCGACAAAGCCAAAAAGGCCTCCATCCCCAGAAGTCGGGACGAAGGCCTCTTAACGCATTTATATTTGTTTATTTCCTCTAGTGGGCGGGCTGAAGTTCCTTCTTTAATCCGAGCGCCTGTGCTGTATAAGTGTGAATTTCATCGATCAACCCCGGATTTTTCAATAATGACACGCCATAAGAAGGAATCATTTCCTTGATTTTCGGCTCCCACTCTTTCAGATGCTGCGGGAAGCATTTTTCGATGACCTCAAGCATGACGGAAACGGCGGTAGAAGCACCGGGAGAAGCGCCCAGCAATGCGGCTATCGATCCGTCAGAGGCACTAACCACCTCCGTACCAAACTGAAGCGTTCCTTTACCGGCAGCCGTATCTTTGATCACCTGCACACGTTGGCCAGCCACCAACAGATCCCAATCTTCACTCTTGGCATTCGGGATAAACTCCCGCAGTTCTTCCATGCGCTGCTCTTTCGATAACATAACCTGCTGAATCAGGTATTTGGTCAAGGCCATGTTTTTGGCACCCGCCGCCAACATCGTTATTACATTATTCGGTTTGACAGAACCTAACAAATCAAACATGGAGCCGGTTTTTAAGAACTTGGGTGAGAAACCGGCAAACGGTCCAAAGAGCAGCGATTTCTTGTTATCGATAAATCTTGTGTCCAGATGCGGAACCGACATTGGAGGCGCTCCAACCTTGGCCTTGCCGTACACCTTGGCATGGTGCTGGGCGACAACCTCCGGATTAGTGCACACCATAAATAGTCCGCTTACCGGGAAACCTCCAATATGTTTTCCCTCGGGAATACCGGACTTTTGCAGTAGGGGCAGGCTTCCTCCCCCGCCGCCGATAAAGACGAATTTGGCCGTATGGCGTTCCACGCTGCCGCTGTCGAGATTCCGTACTTTCAATTCCCACAAGCCGTCGCTGGTACGTTTAATGCCGCCAACCTTATGTTTGAATTTAATGTCAACGTCTTTACGTTTCAAATGGTCGAACAGCATACGCGTTAAAGCGCCAAAGTTGACGTCCGTACCGGAATCGATTCTTGTTGCCGCTATAGGTTCGTTCAATGTCCGGTCCTGCATGATGAGGGGAATCCATTCCATCAACTTGTTCGGGTCATCGGAGAATTCCATCCCTTGGAACAGAGGGTTGTTCGACATCGCCTCGAAACGTTTTTTCAGAAACGCTACATTCTGTTCCCCCTGAACTAAACTCATATGAGGCAGCGGCATGATAAAGTCCTGCGGGTTGCGAATCAGATTGCTGTTGACAAGATATGACCAGAACTGCATGGAAACCTGAAACTGCTCGTTAACCTTAATCGCTTTGCTAATATCTATGGATCCGTCCGGTATTTCCGTTGTGTAGTTAAGCTCGCACAGAGCAGCATGCCCCGTTCCCGCATTATTCAATTCGTTAGAGCTTTCCTCTCCCGCGCTTGCCAGCTTTTCCAACACAGTGATTTTCCAATCGGGAACCAATTCTTTCAATATTGTCCCCAAAGTTGCACTCATGATTCCGGCGCCAATCAAGATAACGTCTGTTTCGTTTTGTCTGTCACTCATTTTTACCGTCCCTAACACGCTAGTATTTGAAGAAAAGATGGAACCTCCTCCGCTCAGCCCATAGCAAGACAGGGTACGAACTGAGTTCACACCTTCTCCGGATCAATGAAAATCTTGATTATAGTGTAACACTATTATTGATAGATTAACATACTTACTATTATATGATAGTTATTCTCTATTTAAAAGCTGGTAATTTCAGTGATGATATCCTTTTGCAGTTAATAAAATGGGGATCTGAGCCAATTTTCTAGCTTTTTAGAATATGTACGTGTGAGAAAATAAAAAGGCCGCCCCTAAAGCTTGCTCAAGAGGCGGCCTCTCTTCGCTGGCTACTCCCCAGTATTAGAATAAATTTAATCGTCCACGTTCGGAAAAATGGAAGTGTGTTACCCATTCTTCCATAGGCATTTCCCCTCCTTTATTCAATCCATCCCTCGCCAAAATTGTTCTGGATTCTCTATATTCACATTATTATATTTGCATACAATCTCTTGCAGTCCGACTGGCGCATCCATATCCACCTCATGCCATGGATTCATATCTGGCAGGCCAAAGCTTACCTTCAGCTTCTTTTCCGCCACATGGATGTCAAATATCATCGGCATTTCTTCACGTTATTTTCCATATTTGCCAATTCCTCATTCTATATTTGTTGCAATCCTAACATATTAAAAAAATTAGGTCTACTGGATTATTGATTATAGAATGAAAAAAGCTGCCTCTATTGTTAGGCAGCTAATATCAAGCTAAAATCAGTTGATCGTTTCTTGGAAAGTAGCGGTCGCTGTTAAATCGGTGACGCTTATTTTTCAGCTCCTTATGACTAGAATATCTTGGATACCGTCCACTTTCCATCGGTGTAGACAAGGTTTAAATTCAACAATTCATCATTGTCTATGTCATCAACGTCTCCGTCCGATATCGTCAAAGCATAAAATGCGTGAATCCCTGTAACCTGGACAAAAAAGTGCTTCTTCTCGCGATCATAAAAAACTGCTACATGATCGGCCGGATCTTCCGAACCCGTGAAACGGAATTCCTGAAGCTTTACCGACTGCAAGGTATTGTCCGACCCCCAGGGGTAGTACATATCCTCCCTATCCGCCTCGACCATCTGCAACAAATCGCCTTCGAAGTTGGGATATAACTTCTCCAGTTCGCTAATGTCTTTCGAACCGTAAGCTTCTGCACGTGTCTCCAAGAACAACGTTACAAAATCAAGCACTTCCTTCCGCGTCTGCTCCTGCAAAGGCGGCGTAATATCATAATTGTCGGACAAATCATCAATCACGACGGGTTCGCTCTTGGATTCTCCCCAAGGGAACTTGGCAACGCCGTAAATCTTCTGCGATCCGTCGCTGAATGCGGGATAGAAATAATCGCCGGAGGAATCATCCATGTAGCTTCGCTGGATAAAAGGAGTCGGCTGGTCATTGACATAGGCCTGCACCTCTCCCAATCGGCTGTTAATCCTCACCTGATCTCCGGTCACCATTTTCGAGTAATCGGTTTCCGATTCCATTCCGAGCAGACTGACCGGTTCGCTTTCGGTAATCTCTTTGCCGACGTAATCGAACTTGGTTTTGAAATCAACCTGGTACTCCCCCGGAAAGAGCGGCCCAAGCTTGACCGAATGATTGCCCTTGCTTACTTCGTGGGTTTCTTTGCCGTCGACCGTGATCGTGCCGTTATCGTTTTCCAGCGTGATGTTTAAATACTGAGGGCGGACACCGATGGTGTAAGAATCGGACCAAAACCCCTTCTTTTTCTTTAAATACAGCTCTCCGGAATTCAATAGTTGGTCAGGCGACATCTTATCCAGCAAACCGGTATTGACATACTCCGCTTCTTCCAGCAGCGCTTGCTGACCCATCATGATTTGAAGCGTAGCTTCGTAATAATCGCGCTCTTCCTTGGCGTATTGAATCAATTGGCGCAAGCGTTCATCCGTCATTTCCATAGCCTCGTCATCGACGGAGAGCAGCTTCTTCAGCGCCTCGGTATCTTCTGCGGCAATGGCATTCTCAAACTTCCGGATCACCTCGGATGCCTGCTTATCCCCGCCCGAGCTCGATGAGAATAAAAGCAGCAAAATCAAACCGATCACAAGAAGGAAGGCAATGATCATGACGGGTTTATTTTTCAATATCCTTCTCTCCGCTTGTGGTCTCATCCCATGATTGGGCGCCTGGCTCATAAATTCCCTCCAATTTGGCAAAGCAAGAGACCGGAACACGCTTCGATCTGCTTGTTCGCAATTTGCACTATTGATACCAACTAGTCGGTATATACTGAAACATTATATTAAAGCGGATATGTTATAATCAATAGGACGTTAGAATTATAAAAAGGGGATTTTGGGATGGGAAATCTGGAGCAATCGCAGCAAACAATCCAAAAGCTAATGAAGTCCGGCGTGGAGTTGTTTTCTCGAAAAGGCTACTCCAATACAAGCATAGATCAAATTGTAAAGCATGCCGGGTACTCCAAAGGGGGCTTCTATGCTCATTTCAACAGCAAAGAGGAGTTTCTGCTTAAAATCATAAAAGACGGTATCGATTTTTACTTTGACGATCTTAAATCGGCCCTGGAGCACAAGGAGCGGAATTTGCTTGAAAATTTCCTGAATTATTCGCTTCGCTTGGTGAACGAGGCGTACGAGCAAGGGGCCTCGCTGCTCTTGATCCAAGGATGCATGAACTCCAACGACCTTCCCATGGTTAAGGACCGGCTCATCACGCAAATGGAGGAGTGGAGGCAATTTCTCGCTCGTTTTATCCAGGTCATGAAGGATGAAGGCATTGCGAAGAGCCCTTTGGATGCTAGAACATTGTCTACAGCTTGCATGGCGATTTTTAACGGATATAATCTGCAGCATTTTGTCGATGAACGGATTCCGTTGGAGGAGATGATGACCGTCGTCCTTGAGCTGCTTCAAATCGAGAATCCCAAAACTGGAAGGAAGTAACAAATTTCTATCGGTCCTGCAACTATAATTGGGCAATGTTCCTATTTAGTCTAAAAACCTACTGCGAAGACGGCGCGGGACTCCCATATCAGGACAGGAAATTCTGATCAAACCAACCGGCCATCCATCATCACATCAGCGTTGCCAATAATAAATGGCCAATTGCGTCCGATCGCGAAGTTCTAATTTATCTAATATGATAGACAGCATATTTCGAACAGTACCGGCACTCAGAAAAAGCTGATCAGCTATTTCTTTATTCGACAGGCCTTGAGCAACTAATTCCACAATGTCCCTTTCACGATCCGTTAACCCTGCAAGTTTTATTCCGTCCGATTCTACGATGGCTTTTAGAACATCGGCATCTAGTATCGTCGATCCGGCTTTTAACGCTCTTATTTGCTGTGCCATGTTTTCAATCGATGTCGATTTCAGCAAGTATCCTTCCGCCCCTGCTTTCAAGGCCATTCGAATATTATGCTCATCCCGAAACGTGGTCAACATCATGATCTGGATAGAAGGCCACTGTTGCTTGATCCTCTTCAAGCATTCAATTCCATCCATCACCGGCATTTGGATGTCCATCAGTATCACATCCGGCTGTTCCAGTTGACATATTTCTATCGCCGCTTGTCCATTTCCTGCGGTGTTCACCACTTCAAAGTCTTCTTCCTTGACAAGCAGCAACTGCAAACTCCGGCACACCAGCGGATCATCATCTACGATCAGAAGCCTCATCCTGCTAACCCTCCTTGTCTAACGGGATGACACCAACCAGCAAGAATCCGTTGTCTCGACTAACGGATAAGCTTCCCCCCAATGAGCGGGCTCGCATTTGCAATCCCCTTAGCCCGCTACCTGTCGAATTGTTGGTTTGAACTGTGCCATTATCTCCAATCAACAAGCGCACAATCGAATCCGTTGCCTGTAAATCAATTTCGACTTTCGTGGCATTGCTATGTCTGGCCACATTCGTTAAAGCCTCCTTTAAGCATGCTTCTAACCATCCCCAGATGTGCGCAGGAACTCGCAGCATATCACCGGATTTATGAAATTCGATATCCACCTGTTGGAATTGATCCACAATGTTCTCAAAGCTATCAACACCGATTAACATCGTTGGGGTCATATTATGAACGGTATCCCTTAAATGGATCGTGCTTCGTTCTAACCGGTTTCTCACTTCTTGCAGCAGTTGATTCGCCTCTTCGGGGTTCTTCACATACTCGTAAGCTTGTAAGGCAAGAGAAGCGCCGGTTAAATCATGACCCAAATGATCATGAAGTTCTCTGGATATACGATACCTTTCCAATAATTCTGCGTGATGAGAAGCTTTCTTGTTTGCCTCTAATAAATCAAGCTTAATTCGTTCTAGCTCGTACCGAGCCTGACGTTGCTCATCCGCTTCCAGTATATATTTTTGCTGATTTTTCAATGCGATCCATGAGAAAGTGCCGAAAAAGAACCCCTGGAAATAGTACCAAAATAAAAAACTCGAAGCAGATGGAGTAAAGAATAAGCTAGCAAAAAGCAGGAACGAAAAATACCATTTCCCTCTAAAGGCCAACTCAAAAATCGGCAGCACCAATCCATAATAGCTAATATCCGTAATCGGAAAGTACAAAAAACATATCATCACATCCAAGCCTACAGACCACACTGGCATGCGATAGCGCCATCTCAGACTGACCATCACGAGTAAAAGGAGAATCATGATAAAAGAACTTACCCTAGATCCCTCTAATATCCATAAATGAAAGAGCACGCCTGCTTGAAGAAAGCGCCATCCCTTCACAAACAGCATGGGCTCCAATATCGTCTTCATCCTTCACCTCAGCAACGTCAATGAATTTTCCGTATGCTTCCAATAATCAAGAAGATTAGGGTATACAGCCATAATACAGCATTAATCAGAAGAAAATCGAGGATGTTTACTCCGAATACAACCCAATTCAGCCCTTCCGCGAGCCAAAAAGTTGGAAATAATATCGCAATCTTTTTTAACAGTGCAGGAAAGATATCTAACGGAATCATCAATCCTCCCAGTATGACCAACAAAAAAATGAGCGACATATATACAAGAAATGCTGTGTCCTTGCTGCGGCAAAACGAAATCCATGCCAATGCGATCGCTATAGCGGTAAAACTGAAGGAAGTATATAATACCAGCAGCCATAACGGCTGGTACAATTCATGGCCAACAAGGACACCGCCCATAACGATGATCACACATTGCATGACTAATAGGACGGAAAACCCCAGAAGATTTTGACCCAAATATTGTGCATAACTAATGGGAGCGACAGCCAAGCGCTTGACGACTCCTTTCGCGCGATCTTCCAGCAGAATCGATGTCAGACGAATACCAGCAAACAGAATGACAATGCCAAAATACTGGTATCCATATGGAAGATGCGGCCAATCTTCTCCTTCAGGGAAAAATATACAGACAATGGGAAGGGGCAAAAGGAAGACAACATTCGTCTTATTACCAAAGCTTCTTTTGATGGCGAAGCGAAAAATCGTCACGCCAATTTCCTCCTCCCAACAACAAGCATCACAATAAACAAAACGCATATCACTGCTAATAAAATGTTAGCTAAGAACCATGCTTCACTCGGATTAGATTCATTCATCTCACCGATAGACATGAGAGCTATGACCAGCGGATTCCCGTAAGAACCCATGAAGTCAAAGAAAGCATTGTCAGGCATAGGGAAAAATAATCCGGCCAATAGGATCAGTCCAACACCGTACGCATCAACTAATCGTTCGGCCAATTTATTATTTTTAACGGTGAAGGCAAAAATTAAGGAAACAATGATCGATAAAACAGCCAGCAAGCAAATGTTATAGATAATCCACGGCCAATTTCCCCATTCCACTCCCAAGACAAATTGTGTATACAGCATCAGTATAATGCCAAGGAATACAGAGAAAACAACTCCGCACATCATAATCGAAAAAGCATACATCGATTGATTAAATGGCAACGTATACATCCTCGTCCTATTTGCCGCGAATAGATCATTGTGGATCAGATACATGACAATCGAACCGCCAAAAAGTTGAAAACAAAGCACCAACGTCATGGCATTTTCATTAATATAGGGCACTCCCGATTCTGTTACCATTCCTGAAAGGATAAAGGAGAAAAGAGTAATGAGAATAATAGGAACCACAAGCAGCAGTAATAATACGATATAGTTTCTTACCATTCTAAGAGCAGTAAATCTGACCGTTGAAAGAACTCTCATCATTCTTTCCCCTCATCTCTTAGTTGTTTTCCTGTAAGCGTTAAGAAGACATCTTCAAGATTGGGCTTCTCCGCGTGGATCCCAATCAGTCCCGCCTGCTCTTTCACAACCGATACTATTCTATCTAAATTGCCAGAACCAACCGCAGATATTACCGTTACTTTTCTTCCTGCTGCTTCAACCTTTCTCACTCCGGCAATATTTTCTATTCTAGTCATCGAGACACGATCGGGCTCCGTGACTTCGATCGTTACCTTTTCTTCATGCTGCACGGTTTGAACCAGCTCGTCTACAGTACCTTCTTTAATGATTTGGCCTTGATCCATGATAACCACTCTGGAAGCAATGGCCTGTACTTCCTCCACATAGTGGGTTGTATATAAGATAGTCGTGCCATCCTTTCTTAATTTCCTTACCGCTTCGAGAATATGATTTCTTGACTGCGGATCAATTCCAACCGTCGGTTCATCCATAATGAGGAATTGGGGACGATGTGTTAACGCACAGGCAATATTCAACCTGCGCTTCATGCCCCCGGAAAATTTATATGGTGTCTTATTCCCCTTATCTCCTAAGCCGACAAATTCCAGTGCTTCTTCCACTCGTTTTTTCTTCTCTTCTCCTTTTAGACCGTAGATCCCGGCAAAAAACTGCAAATTCTCCTTCGCCGTCAGTTCGTCAAACACCGTTATTTCCTGCGTAACTAACCCAAGTTTCTCCTTATTTTGATTCGAGAATGGATGCTTTGACTGTCCGAAGAGCGCCACCGTCCCCCGTTCAGCAGTCTTTAAGCCGGACAAAGTTTGAATTAGTGTAGTTTTACCCGCACCGTTGGGACCTAGCAAGCCAACAATTTCCCCTTCCTGGATATCCAGATCAATATAGTCCAACGCAACATGGGTTCCATACCTTACGACAACCCCTTGTAACGAAGCAACCGTCATCTATTTCACACACCCTTCTTATTTCTTGCCTCAATTATCGCCAATTCCATTTTTCATCAATAGTTACATTTGTCATTATATCAGTCTGTTCCTTCACATCATTCGCGTGAAATCACCTTTTAATCATGACTGCCGTTATCTCAATTTCAGAACACCTAAATATATTAGGGCTCAAAACCATAATCAGTGCTTGAAAGAAATCCGTGGCTCCATAATAACTATACGGGCAAAGGATTGGGTTGAACATATTGGTTTTGATGCTGGGCCATCCGATCATGCCCTGCTCTTTATGAAGCAGGATGTGGCGGGGTAACATTTCACTCCAACGTGTGCGGCGGAGTATGGGATAAACAAAATGCATTTTGTTACGAAACCTGGAAACGTTATTTGGGCAAAACGGCTCTTTTCCATTTTCTTACGAAACTCCATATCGCTATTGACCAAAAAAGAAGGCTATGGAGCAGGATTTCGCCCAAATAACGATTGTGAGTTTCGTTATATTTGAAACGGCATCATTTTTAAATCAATAACGTTACCCAGATTCGTTAGCGAGATTGAAACCGGACGGGAGCCGGGCAGATGACCAGTTAGTTATTCCGCAGGTAGAAAATCAAGTACTGATTTTGAGATTGAGCCTATATTAATTGTAATTTTTTTCTTTATGACTGACATAATGCTGTCATATATGCCTGGGTGTTAGATGTGGTATTAAGAACAAATAAAACTGGATGGATCATAACGGGGCTTTTGCTTTCGATTCTTATGGCATCGATGGACAATAAGATATTGGCTACATCGATGGGAACCATCGTAGGAGATCTTGGCGGGATGCATCAATTTGTGTGGGTTATATCTGCCTATATGATCGCAGAAATGGCGGGGATGCCGATCTTCGGCAAATTGTCCGATATGTACGGTCGCAAACGTTTCTTCATTTTCGGCATTTTGATGTTCATTATCGGCTCTGCACTGTGCGGTACAGCCGACTCCATCACAGAGCTCAGCATTTATCGAGCCATACAAGGTATTGGAGGCGGCGCGCTGATTCCGATATGCTACACCATTTTGATTGACGCGGTGGATCCGAACATCCGAGGGGTTGGATGGGGCTAACGGAACTAGGAGGCGTTATGTGAACCAAAATGGATGGGAATAAATTCCAACGGAACTCAATTGCGTTATTAATGCAAACTACTTGTTTCTCACCTCAAATTACTCAAATAGCAGCGCTGAGTTCCGTTACTTTTTAATTTGGCTCTTGTTCATAGAGATAAGGTCGCTCTGTTCCGTTACGGTGGAGGTTTTTGCATTTATGGAGCCTAGAGGGATGCAACCCGCGCAAGCTCGCTGATCATCATGAGCACTCTTAGCGGCAGATTCTGACGCCTGCTCCCCGTGAGGCAAATTCTACGAAGCCTCTTCATCCATTCCGTAACTTCGGCATATCGAAATTACCCTCATTTTCCCAAGCTTTATTATCCTTCAAACTCGCTTGGAAGATTTGAAATAAACCCAAAGTGGTGTGCAAGAATTTTGACAATGCGTCTTGAGGCTTGTCCGTCTCCAAATGGATTTCTGGCATTTGCCATCCCGTCATATAATTGGGTATCTGTAAGCAGTCTAGTGGTTATATCGTAAATCGAAGATTCCTCCGTTCCGGCAAGATAAACCGCATTAGCCGTAACCGCTTCTGGCCGTTCCGTTGTATCACGCATTAGAACAAGTGGTTTATTAAACACCGGCGTCTCCTCTTGAAGACCACCAGAATCACTTAATATAAGATAGGAACGAGATAAGAGGTTAATCATATCCGGATATTCAATAGGGTCAAGCAAATGAATTCTGTCATGACCAGAAAGCTTTTTATATGCTGCCTCACGAACAGTAGGACTTAAATGAACCGGGTATATGACGGAGACATCTGGCTTTTCATCTACAACACGACGTATGGCATTAAACATTTGTTCCATTGGCATTCCATAATTTTCTCTGCGGTGGGCCGTCATGGTAATGATTCTTCCTTCGTGCCGGACCAGGCTATTTAACCTTGTTTCATTGAACTTGTATTCTGCACTATTGGTTATTATGGCTGCATCGACGGCGGTCTGACCTGTAACATAGATATGATCACTACTGTAGCCTTCTTTCATTAAGTTTTCCTTGCCTATTGTTGTCGGTGCAAATAGCAAATCGGATACAACATCAACTATCCTTCGATTAACTTCTTCCGGCCATGGCGAATACTTGTTATGGGAACGCAAGCCTGCTTCCACATGCCCAACCGGTATTTTATGATAAAAAGCAGCCAGCCCTCCACATAATGCAGTTTGAGTATCGCCATGAATTAATATCATATCCGGCCTATCATCCAAAATAATCTGATCAAGCCCGGAAATAGCAGCAGATGTGAAATAAGATAATGTCTGATTTTCTCTCATCAAAGATAAATCTACATCTGGTTGTATCCCAAAATGGGAAAGTGCTTGGTATAGCTGCTCCCGGTGCTGCCCCGTTACTACAACCTTGGTTTCGAACCATTCCGGATGATTTTTTAGCTCTTGGACTACTGGACACATTTTCGTTGCTTCTGGCCTTGTACCAAAAATGACCATAACTTTCTTTTTGTTGTTCATATCTGAGACCCCCTCTAGTTATGAATTGGGATGGTATTTAAACCAAATATTACCACATTCACTTACTATAACGCACGGTTTATCTCTTCTCTAAAATACTTCCTCCACCACTCCTTTCAGGTTCTAAGCCCTTCCCTATCACCAATTTTTCACGTCATTTATGGTACGGTTCTCCTTAAAGGGAGCATCTCTATCTGCACACGGGAGCAACGGGTCCTCAATTCCTCGATAAAAGCTTCTTGATCAAGCGGGGAAACGTGGACAACGTCATATTTGCCGTATTCAATTTCAACTCTGTGGCTGGAGGTGGCTGCACTGGATACCCAAGATCTAACCGGCTTCACCTTGGTGATGCTATCGAAGGCGATGGATTTGGTAAACGGTCCGCTTCGAATGAATAATTCAGATTTGGTTATCACATAGTAGGTGCCGCACCATAACCAGACCATAGAAATGGCGAAAACAAAGCAAACTAACAGAATAATCGTGCCGCCTATAACCCCTGCCCCATCTACGAAAAGAGGGGACAACCCTGCAACAACCAAGGCAGCAATACTCAGCCAGATCACGACGGACAGCCATCGATCTCTCCTGGGAACAAACTTCATCAACCTTCCTCCCATCCAATAAGATTAGACCATCATTTGCGGAACTTCCTACCCTACTAGCATCAAAAAGGCTTACCCGTACTCTAACAGACGTCAGCCAATAACAATTTTAGCGAACTTCCTTCTGCCAGATTGAATAATGTCGCCGCTTTTAATCTTTATTCGTGCGTTAGGGTCTAGAAGCCTCTCTCCGTTTATCTTTATCGCCCCTTGAATAACACTGCGCCTCGCTTCGCTATTTGACGAAACAAATCCGAGTGTCAATAGAAGTTTACTGATTGAAATTTTTCCTTCTTCAAGCAGATCGTTGCTCATTTGAAATTCTTCAATATTTTCGGGAATAGCACGCTTCTGGAAAACAGTGATAAAATGCTGTTTCGCCTGTTCTGCGGCTTGCTTTCCAATGATACATACGAACTAATTCTCCAGCTAATCGAATTTTTGCATCGCGAGGATGAATATCTCCTTCTTTCAGGCCTTGCTTAAACTCATGAAACTCCTCATTTGTAATGCTTGTAGTAAGCTCGTAATATTTAATCATTAACTCGTCCGGGATCGACATCGTCTTACCAAACATTTCGTTCGGGGATTCGTCAATCCCGATATAGTTACCAAGACTTTTGCTCATTTTCTGGGTACCATCCAGTCCCTCTAATAATGGCATCAGGATGGCTGCCTGGCCGTCCTGAAAACCAAAAGCACTTTGCAGCGATCTCCCCATCAAAATGTTAAAGGTTTGATCAGTACCGCCGAGTTCAATATCGCATTCAAGCGATACTGAATCATACCCTTGCATTAGCGGGTAAAAAAACTCATGTATGTGAATGGGCTGGTTATTAGAATAACGCTGAGCAAAATCATCGCGCTCTAACATTCTTGCAACAGTCACTTTTGCAGCTATCTGCAATACATCTTGGAAATTCAATTTTTCAAGCCATGCCGAATTAAAATGAAACTTCGTCCTCTGCGGGTCAAGTATTTTATACAGCTGCTTTTCGTAGGTTGCAGCATTTCGTTTTACATCATCCTCGGTCAATTGTTTTCTCGTCTCGGATTTTCCGGTCGGGTCGCCGATTCGTCCCGTAAAATCGCCTATGACCAGTTGTACTTCGTGTCCTAAGTCTTGAAATTGCCTTAACTTTCGCAATACTACGGTATGGCCTAAATGAATATCCGGTGCTGAGGGATCCAGACCGAGCTTTACCTTAAGTGGTTTTCCCGATACTACTGAAGCAGCAATCTTGTGTGTTAGGGCATCCTCTGGTATGATCTCAGCTGCACCTCTGCGGACGATACTCAATTGCCTTTCAACCTCTCGTTTTTGTTCCCCGGAAAGCTGCTTCAGAATGTCCATTCGAGTTCCCCCTAATCTTTTTTTGAAAATAAAAAAACAACCCTTCATCCCGAAAAGGGACGAGAGGTTGTCTCGCGGTACCACCCTAATTAAAGAAGCTTCTTAACTTCTTTCACTCATTTAATCATAACGACATAAGGATTATGCCGGGAAAAGTTACTCAGGATTTTCACTTTTCCAACTCCGGATTGTAATTCAGAAAGGAGACTGCACCGGTTCCCACCCGCCACCGGCTCTCTGAAGGCACTCGTTCCACTTTCTTACTACGGTGTTTAACCGTTATCCATCAATGCTTTATCTGGTATTAATTTTTTCCATTTAATCACATAACTGGAACTATGTCAACTATGTTATCCATTACGCAGTGAAGCATTCGTCACACACGCAACCCTCAGCAGTTCAACCTATCCACCTTTACGGGATGGCTCCTATATATGAATTACTGAACTTTCGTTAGTTGAGGCAACCATTTGATTCGAGATAATCTAACACAATATCGACTCTTTCTTTAACCGAATAATCTCCCTCAATCCTCAATAACGGACAAGACAAATCAGACATCCACCGCTCGTGCAAAGCTTTGCTTCTAACCTCCAAGCCAGCTTCATCATATAGCGAAGCCCACTCTAAAAAAGTCCTTGATTGCTCGAACTTACTTCCCCCTGGTAATATGGCATCGCCATATCTTTGAAATTCCCTTTCTCTTAATCTGTGAAGCCTTATTTCTTTAGGGATATAGAGAAAAATAACCAGATATCATCCCCCCAACCACACACTGCCCCGGAAAGAATCCATTGATTATACTTCGAAAGGTCTTCTTTCAATAGCTGGATTCTATCTTTTTGCTCCCTCTGCTTGGAAAATTTTTTAGCCCAAAAATAATCATCGCTATCCAAAATAGCATAAGGTAGAAGTAAAGATAGTTCGCTTCCAAGAGTCGATGTTCCTGAACCCGAAGCGCCCAAGATATGTATTCGATTATTCATATCATTACCCCCGTTCGAGTTTGAATCGGCCAAAGCGGGATTGCAAACCAGTTAATTTTGCACCGTACTTGATTAGAGGTTACTTGTCCGTTAACAAAACGAGGCCGCAACTTTTCTCGCAGCAGCCTCGTAATTGTGTACTTATTGAGGCTGTCGACCCCATTGTGGGAAAGGTGTCCAACAGGACGTTGTACTAGTAATAAGTCCAACAGCGAAAATGTAACGGACCTGGGAGACCCTATTTCGTCAAAATAGGCCGTTTTTTTAGACTAACGGAAACAGTTGCGCCTATTGCTTAGAATTCTCCTACTTTCGCGAGCATTTCTTGGCAATAAGGTCATCTGGTTCCGTTAAAATGACCGAAAGGCCCTTCTGGAGCAAATAAGGTCTCTAGGTTCCGTTAAAACCAAACCGTGTAGGTTTTCGTATAATCTTTGGTTGTACACCATTAATCGACAGCCTCTTATTATCCGTTAGCCCAAAGGTTTTTTGCTTAATTCTTGAGTCTTCTCACATGCGATCCTACCTTTATTTAATCAACGTTCCAATTGGCTATCATCCCTCTCGCCATTTCCATATCGGCTTCTTTCCCTGTAGTAAGTGCGAACTTGGCTACTAGGGCCGGGTAAGCGGCCCATTGTTCGGCGATATGCTCAGACATACGCGGCCAAGTACTGCCCCCTGCTTTCTCATAACGCCTAAGCAAATCCCGCAGCCCCTCATGACCAAAAAGCGCATAAAGGATTACAAAATCTTTGCCCGGGTCTGCAATTTCGGCTTCCGTCCAATCAATTAAGCCCGTTACTTGTTGATTATCATCAACGATAATATGAGGAGGATGCAGATCGCCATGATGAAGCACTGTATACTCCGGCCAGTACGTATCCGTAGATAACCATGCCTTCCATCGATCATACAGCTTGGCGGGAATATTGAAGCTTTGCCGTACTTCCTCGATGTTCGCGGCGAAAGCTTCTCGTGTTTCCGTCGGTGTTTTGTAACGAACACCTGCCCTTGTCGCTTCGCTATGATCGATGTTATGCAATGCCGCTAAGGTGTTTGCTAAAGAATTAAAAAATACATCGGTTAATGAATCCTGAGGGAACTTCCATACATAACCGCCCCCCGCCGGATCAACCGTCGCAATGGGATGCCCGCTAAGCAGAGGATAAGCAATAAGCCCGGGAGTAAAGATACGCCAGTTGGGCACATCCACGGGAAGATGTTTGCCAACCACTTTCAGCACCTTCTGCTCATTCCCCGCCCGCTCCCATACGTCCTTACGTCTTGGTTTGCGAAGAACCCACTCCTGGCCATGCTCATCCTTTGCAAATGCGACAAGGAAATCCATGCCGGATTCGTTTATCTCGAAATAATCGGCGTTCAATTATAGACCATTTTGCTTCGCTATGGTTAGGAGCTCATGCCTTAGATCTCGACCATCGTTAGGTTGTTGTCTTGTCATTAAGAGAACACTCTCCTTTTCGGAAGAAAATAAAAAACACAGACATTGTGATGTCTGTGCAGAAGTAAGCGAAATATAGAGTGCCTATGCGTCCGTTAAGCAAATCCCTTTATAATACGCAAAAATAACCACTCTTAAACAGAGTGACCATTACGAAAAGGCGGACTCACGCGAAGCAGGCAAACCATCCCGATTACTCTGCACAAGACAGAGGAGAAATAACCATTACAATTATTCGCAATGATTTCTCAAATCAGGATTAATCTACCACACGTAACCCTCCATTCGTAATATAACACCATATTATCATATTCAGCTCAAGCTATCCAACATTTTTATAACACCACACCAGCTGATTTGATCGCGGCCCACTGTTCATTAAGAGCGGCTAAAGTTATAGCAGCGGGTTGCCAGATATCCGAAAGCATGGGAGAAAGCAAGATTGGCCATTAATTCCAAACAGCCCGTTTTCGCAAAAACATTGATATCGGAAACCAAACATCAATTATTTACGCTTATGATGAAATCGGTTATTTCACGCATTCATGGCATACTGGATACGCACATAGTGAGGATGTTATACCTTGGAACTTATTAGGTCTTAGCCTCTGTCCTTGTATCAACTGTGTGAATTCTCGAAAAACATCTGAATACACAAATTCGACCGGCGGTCTTATTTCTCTACATTGGGCTAACCCTATCCAAGCTGTCGATGAAACAAAGAGAAATTTGTTTGCATTAACGACCGGCTAATTGATGAAGGCATAAATACATACAGCGAGATTTCATCTAGATATAAAACCTTGAAAGACATGTTTCCGTATGAGGAACCGCCTGACCGTGAAATTAAAGAGAAAGAACGATGTGCTGCTATTGTCAGAGAACTAATGAACTTAGAGAAGAAAGCATTGACCACCATCAAAGAAATCCATACTTGTTTGAAATAGTTGTTGCGACACATCTACTAAAGGAGCTGTCGCGCCGCGACAAGCTCCTAGAAAACTCTATCCATTAGATTAGCCAACGGTATCCAGCCTCGCAGGAGTGCACCGCCGTCTGAATGGTTGCCTACGACCAGGTCGCCTCCGTGTCGCCTGATGATTTTCCGGGAAATGGTCAAGCCTAAACCGACGCCTCCCGTTGAACGATTCCTCGATGCTTCGCCACGATATAGGGGTTCAAAAACTCGTTGAAGCTCCTCCGGTGAGAAACCCTCCCCTGTATCCTGAATTGCAAAGGTCACTTGGCTGCCATCCCTTAAGCATTGGATAAAAATCTTGCCATGGCAAGGGGTATGCCTGACCGCATTATCCAACAAGTTGTTCATGGCTCGCTCCAATAAGTGCGAATCGCCCATGACTACGCAGTCCTGTCCAAAATGCTCCACGATTATAGAAATGTGCTTCTGCCTTGCCAGAGGATTCAGGCTGTCTATAGACTTCTGTAATACAAGGGGAAGATCAACCGTGCTCTCTTGGAGCTCCGCCTCCAAATATTCTGTCTTAGTGAAAGTAAAAAGCTCCTCCACCAGGCGGTCCAATTGGGCCGACTTTTCCTTACAAACCGCCACATACTTTGCGATTTTATCCGGGGAGTGAGCAATGCCTTGCTCCAGACCATCCAAATAACCTCGTAAAGCGAATAAGGGCGTCCGTAAATCATGGGCAACCGCAGTAATGACAAATCGGCGTTCTTCTTCCAATGCCACTTGTTTCTGAATGGATTCTTGGAGACTCTCTACCATCTGTGTAAATCCGTCACGGACTTCAGTAATTTCGGTGACCCGGAACAAAGGCAGGCGGACATCCAAATCCCCCTCCGCGATTTGCCGAACCCCCAGGCTCATTTGCTCAAGAGGCTTGAGAATGAACCTTCGCATCGCATAACCGACAATAATAAAGGCCAGCAGCAATCCTGCGAATGCCGCGATCATCTGTACCCCTCTTGAATTCGGCTGGTAAATGATTACCCTCCCGAGTACGCGTCCGTCCTGAAGGATCGAAAATTGTTCCGTTCGAAGCAATGTACGATTCCGTTCCGGGGTGAATTGAACAATTTCCTGATTGGTTTCGGATAAAATAGCCACACCCATGCCGCTTTCCTGCAACTGTCCTCTCAATTGGTCCTGCCAAACAGGGTCGGCCCAGTTTTCCACATTCGTTTCTATGAGACGGATCGTCTTGGCCAAGTCTCTTTTTTGAGAATCATTCATGTCGAAGCTGAGCGTCTTTGTTTCAATCAAGTGTGCGGTTACGTAAAATAACCATGGCAGCAGGAGGATCAAGAACAAGCTGAGAATGGTAAACGTACGAATGCGAATTGTCTTCATTTCATTCTCCTCTGAAGCGGTAGCCTATACCCCATACGTTGACTATATATTGTGGGTGGACCGGGTCGGGTTCCATTTTCTCACGAAGTCTACTAATATGAACTCGAACGGTATGCTTGTCACCCACTCCATCCCAAAATTTGTCTAGTAATTGGTCGTATGAAAAAACATATTGCGGATGTTCGGCAAACAATCTCAGCAGATCATATTCTTTCGGTGTAAGCGCGATGCTCTGCCCGTCCACGAAAACTTCTCTCGTAGATAAATCCAAAGTAAGGCGTCCATAGTCCAAGACCCTCCTATCGGATCCCATCGGAGAACTGGAGCGTCGTAATACAGCCTTCACTCTGGCCACAATCTCTCCCGGCGAAGCGGTTTTAACTATATAGTCATCTCCTCCAATCGCCAGACCGCGAATCTTGTCTACATCATCGCTGCGAGCACTCAGGAAAAGAATAGGTATGTTGCTTTCCGTGCGGATCTCCCTACATAACTCGAAACCGTTTTGTCCAGGCATCATAATGTCCAGTACGATGCAATGAATGGTCCTCTGCTTAAGTACAGCTAATGCCTGAGCGGCATCATAAGAAGTTTCCACACGAAAACCGTCATTCTCCAGGAAGTCCCTCAATAGTTCGGCAATGCTTTGGTCATCATCGACGACTAGAACCGTCTGTAATTCCTTCATGAACTCCCCCCACCTTTCCCTCCGATGACACTCACCGTTTACTATCCATCCATCCAAGTTCATTTTTAGTTTATCATTTTTTCAATAGGGAATTAGCAACGTTATAGTTTTATGAATGGATTGTGATGGTTTTGTGATAGTTTCGGACCATCGTTTGAGACAATTAAAGGTTATTGTTTCATTATGAATCGATCGTCGGATATCCGCTGCGAATCGAATGCAATGCAATGTTTCGCCTGCATGAAAGGAGAGAACAGATCATGAATGTGCAAATTGTTTTGTTTGATGGATTTGATTTATTGGATGCTCTTGCACCCTATGAAGTATTTACTGCTGCTGCCATGTACTCCAACGAGGAAATAACCGTTGACCTTGTGTCCGCTGAAGGGGCGCGAATGGTAACAAGCGGAGTCAATCAGTTACAGCTTCGAGCAAGCAGTAAACTTGATTTATCCCGCAAAGGGATCATCCTTGTTCCGGGAGCCTCCGGCCCTGTTAATGATAATGGACCCGACTCCATCCCGGTCAAATTAAAAAAAGCCTCTGAGACTGAACTAAGTAATCTTCTACAAGAAGCCATCAAGAGATCCGATCTCTTACTTTCCACAGTTTGTGGCGGCTCTCTCATTTTAGCAATGAACGGTTTATTAGAGGGCCGACATGCCGTTACGCATCATATGGGAATGGGCGTTTTGAGTGCTGCTAACGCTATTCCAGTCAACGCCCGTATTGTAGATGATGGCGATCTCGTCACGGGAGGCGGCGTTACTTCGGGGCTCGATGTTGCCCTTTACTTGGTTGAACGAGAATTAGGCCCCCGTATAGCACTCGCTGTGGAACAATTATTTGAATATGAACGGAGGGGGACGGTTTGGAAAGCTGAAGGTAATGAGCCGAAAGAAAGTCAACAAGAAACTCCCCTTGAAGCGACAAGGGAGCCTTCCTCTTTCCAAACCGATAAGAATGTTAATGTTCAAGGGAAATGGGATACTACCATCTCCACTCCTATTGGAAAGCTTTCCGTTGAATTAGATATAACTTCTGAAGATGGACAAATAGCTGGAACGGCAAAGCAAGGAGAAGAAATTGTCCCTATGGACAAACCTGTGTTAGTAGGGAATCAATTAACGTGGTCCATGAAAGTTACCAAGCCCATGCGTCTTACTTTAAAATTTACCGTGTCTATAGATGGAAATAAGATGCACGGTGCAGCCAAAGCCGGAGTCCTTCCCTCATCCAAATTAATTGGACATCGTATTTCTTAAGATGAAGCTTCTCTAGCATTCAACGGAGGAATAAGCCTAATGAAAAAAACCATTGGAATAACCATTCTAATCATCCCGATCATGTGGGTACTTCATACATTTTCAAAAAACTTTATGATTGATCCTGCTTTCGAAAAATTTATTTCTAATAAAGAGCTGATTCTCGCAGATCCATCCCTATGGATATTCATGATTCGTATTCATATATTGCTGGCTATTCTTTCTCTTCTTACGGGACCATTAGGAGTGATTAGAAGAATACGGGTTAAATCTATCCGGTTCCATCGCTGGAATGGCCGATTGTACGTCTTGTCCATCCTTTTAAATTTCATTCCCGGAGTCTAT
The DNA here is from genome assembly GCF_051966115.1 of Paenibacillus sp. SAFN-117. Lineage (NCBI taxonomy): Bacteria > Bacillati > Bacillota > Bacilli > Caryophanales > Paenibacillaceae > Paenibacillus > Paenibacillus sp. SAFN-117. Next base: position 12,002 of record NZ_JBQCLK010000038.1, on the reverse strand, counting down.
GTTTCGTTCTTTGCCACAGGGGGATGGCCCAGTACAATAGGGTTTCTAATTTTAAATACATTATGGCTTGGAACTACTATTCTTGGTTATTGGTATATCAAGAGACGACAAGTCATCTTGCATAGTCGGTGGATCACTCGAAGCTTCTTTCTCTGCTTTGCGAATATGACGATTTATATCATTGTAGCCATTGCTCATAACGCAATGAATTTCTCCTATGGGACTGCTTATACGATAGCGGTCTGGTTAAGCTGGGTTCTAAATCTGCTTATAGCCGAACTCATAATAAGACAAAAAACATTCTTATAACAACCGACTCTCTGCTTTGCCATTGTTAAGGACGTTGTTTAATTTTTTTTAGCGTTTCTATATCTCCGCTTACGATCGCGCCAATATACTGATTGATGAGCTCGATATCGAAGTCCCACCATTTAATCTCCAAAAATTCTTGAATGACTTCTTGCGAGAAACGTTGTTTTATTTCCCTGGCCGGATTTCCACCGACAACGGTATAGGGTTCAACATCCTTCACGACCACCGCTTCTGCACTGACGATAGACCCGTCACCGATTCGCACCCCCGGCATAATCGTGGCGCGTCTGCCGATCCAGACGTCATTACCGACAACCGTATCTCCTTTTATCGACAATTGATTTAGAGAAGGGGTGTGTTTCTCCCACCCATGTCCGAAAATATTAAACGGAAAGGTAGATCCATCCATCCTGTGGTTGCCGCCATCCATAAGAAATCTGACTTCAGGAGCGATCGAACAGAACTTCCCGATGATCAATTTTGTCCCGATGACCTCATAATGGTACAATACTTGATCTTCGAACAGCTCTCCATCTAATGCATCGTAATAGGAATAGTCCCCTACAATAATGTTAGGCTTTGTGATTGTGTTCTTAATAAACTGTAAGTTGCGATTTCCCGGTATCGGATACTTTTCATTGGGATTTGGCCCTATCATAAGCATGATCTCCTTCACGATTATTTTTATTCCTTGATCCGTCGAATTCCTCGCACGATTTGATCCCTCTCACACTCTTTCAGTGAATATAGTACAGGTGCCATAGGAATGTCGAACTTCAGATGAGAATGAGGGATTTCCGTCAATAAAGTTCCAATGGGTTGTTGACTATTCTTACTACGTATAACGTTCCAGAAAATTCTGGACCTATTTTCCTCGGTCCCCCATTTTTCAAGCGAGTTGCGAAATAGCAGACATTTCCCGATTACGAAATCATTCTCCTTGAGGGGCTCCGTTGCTTCGAACCCGGCGTCTTCAAGGCTATCGAAGAGTGCAGGCATCAACTGGTCCAAATAGCGCCCATAGGCAGCATCCTCGATTTCACGAAAAGCGATCGTTAGTTCATCAAGCATCGAATCGTATAATGTCTTCCATACCGATTCGATATACTGATTACCTGCCCCGCCAATCTCCTCAATGGTCATGTCGTAACGGAATACTGGTTTTACTGTCATACATACTCCCCCTTAATTGGATTATCTCCATCATACAACATGAAAGCAAATTGGAAGGTTTAGGGGATAAGTTTGCAGGAAATCAATGAATAATCCAGAATAACATTACAACGGTTTTAATGTTTGCGCATTTTGTTACGAAGGTGGAATAACATGGGCTTACGACCAAAAAAACTGGCAGAAAAATACGGGTTAAGCGGCAGCACCCTGCGGAACTACGAAGCGAAGGGGTTAATACCTCCTGCAGATCGATCCGCAAATGGATATCGTATGTATACGGAACGGCATGAAGCTTATCTGGCATGTATTCAAGCCATGGCTGCCGCATTCGGTATGGAAGTAACGAGCGAGGTGATGCATTGTCTTGGGCGAAATGAGTTGGACGATGCATTGTGGATCGTCAGGGATAGGGAGGTCATGCTGCATCGGGAAAAAGCAAGATTAGATCAACTGGTAAGGGAGTTGAAATCATTTTCTGAAGTCAGTCAAGCTTACGACTTTAACCAACATTTCAGCATCCACGAGGTTTCCAGACGGACAGGGGCACCTAAATCGGCAATCCGTTACTGGGAGAAAAGCGGCCTGTTCACTACTGAGCGAGACCCTGATAACGAATACCGTCTTTACAATGAAGCGCATCTCTTTAAAATTAGGATGATTCAGGTACTGCAGAGCTCTGTTTATTCCGAGGAAACCGTAAACTTAAAAAAATCCATTGCACTCTTAGATGTAGAGAACATCGAGCATGCGATGAAGCTTGCTGAAAGTATCCAAGCTCACCTGCACAAAACGATCAAACTCCAGATGCGGGCTCTCTACTTTCTATATCGCTTGATTCAAACATTAGGCTTTACGGAAACAACCGAGGCCCATCTTTAATCGTGTCTCCAGTGCTGGATCAAAAGTCCTCTCTGTACAATTCAATATACTTCATTAGTTCAGCTACACCCTTAAATTGTGCCCTTAGTTTATGGTTTAATCTTTGGAGCGCAAACTGGAACGATTGATCTATTTTTGTTAAACGATTGGTTTCCAGGTCATTTAGAAGGTCTTTCAAGTTTTCAATATAATAAATGGTTTTTCTTAAGCTGCTAATCACCAAGATCTTACGCAGTTCTGATAGGGTGAACATTCTATACCCATTTTCTTTGTCCCGCGTTGAGGTAATCAATCCTTCCTTTCCCAATGCCTGATAGCGGAGGTGTTGACTCCGGCCATTTCCGCTACCTTTCCTATAGTCATTGAATCCGTCAACTTAACATTCCTATATTCCTTAAAATCAGCCTTCTTGACCATACCCAGTATTTCTTCAACTCTTTGTTTCTCTAATTGAATAAGGTGCAGTTGATTATTTACCATCCAAAGTGCATTCGTAATATCGCCATTCTTGATTTGCCTCATGGCATCATAGACCACCGGTATATCATATCCAACCAATAAAGATCGAATGGCAGCAAAAGCTTGAAAATGCACGGGCGTATAGTATCTATGGTTGCCTGCCGTTCTCGGTACATCAGGAATTAAGCCCTGCTCCTCGTATCTCCTTAATGTGGTAGTGCTTACGTTCAATTCATTAGCCACTTGAGTAGGCGTATATGTACTTTCCATAGTCTCCCCCTTCAAAAATTAAAGTGAAACCTTCAAGTGCTACGTTAACATACAAACTTCAAATCCCTAATCCTATCGTTGGCTCGACATGAAAAACCGACAGATTGCATCAATGTTGTATGTTATTAGTATAAACAAGTTGGGAGGGATCCTGATGAAAAAAATGATAACCTTAAATGATGGCTCCAAATTAGAGGTTGGCTTAACTGGAAATTCCTCCGGTAAAGTAATTATGCTGCCCATAGCGAAAAAGTCCGTTTATGGTCAGGAAGCTGAAAACTTAAAATGGTGGGGCGTAGATCCTGAGCTGGGCAAAAACTTTGTTGATGGGCTCTCTGATGAGTTTCAAGTTCTGTATTTTGATTATGAAGGTCACCGTTTAGAGCATCCACAGCCACATGACCTGACACCGGAAAATATTTCAAAAGATTTAATGCACATAGCCGATGAAATGAATGTCGGGAAATTTAGCTATTATGGCTACTCCTGGCTGGCTTTAGTTGGATTACAGCTGGCCATCCGAACCAATCGATTGGAAAGTTTAATTATGGGAGGATTCCCGCCGTATGAAGGGCCGTATAAAGAAATGATGGCCGTAACGACAAAGACTTACGAGCAAGCCTTAGGTAATCGAACCGACAATCAACCCATCTCTGAATATCAAATGGAGGAAAATGCCCCTGGAGAATTCGACTGGAATAACATCCAGGTGCAGATGGATCCAGATCAAACCAAACAATTTTTCACAATGTATAGAAGCTTAATGGATTTCGACGACAAGAAAATTCAAAATGAACTGAGCATTCCCAGACTTACATTCGCCGGAGAAAAAGATACGATTGTTTATGGAGAGAACTTTGGCAATGTATCTGTCGATATCATCGGTTTATTGCAAAAAAATGAAAAGATATTAAAACAGCTTGGCTGGGACGTAGAAATATTAAGGGGAGAGGACATGGACCATACAAAAGCAATGCAGCCTGCAGCCGTTCTGCCCTTGATTAAACCTTGGTTAATTGACAAGTTATTGACCTAGTGCAGTTCAGTAAAGAGCTAATCGGTTTTAATATCGACGTAGCTCTTTCCGCATTCTCCACTGGGCTTGGGTCCTTTATGATGAAAATGGATGGATTTTCAAGGAAGAATAGAGTTAAATTGCTTCAATAGTGTGAAATTTGAAAACTAGATGGATTTCATACAGTTAGATTTCTATATTCAGAAGAAATATGGAAACTAACTGGAAAACCTACAGCTAGTTTGCGCCAAAACAGCCGTTTCGCCCAAAGTTGCCCATTTTAACTGTAGTTTATCCAGTTAGTTTGATCATTTTCGCCCATTCGCTTGAATCTACCTGTACAAAATACAGTTAGACGTGCCGCTCCGCTTGCAACGATGCCTGCAGACGGTAAAATAGACGGATTTTCAAGGTAGTTGTCAGTAATTATTATTATCGTCTCCCGCTAGTTGACGATTATGGAGTATTCAGCAGCTTAAATTACTCCATAATCGTATAATCTGCATATGGCCTCTAGGGTAATTCGACCACGCCACTCCAATTCGGAAACAGGCCCTGGAGCTTCCCAACTAATAGGCCACCCGCCATCCGGCAATTGTTGTTTCGTAAGTTAATTGGTCTATCCTTATCCGCTTCCGCTTGGATTTCACCGAATACTTCCAAACCATGTAAGTATTCTCTTATTGTATCATTAAGCTTAACTGCCTGTTAGTTCAGAAAGGGGATTGCATAAATAAACGCCAAGGCACTGCCGCCCCTTGATATCTCGATGCATCTAGATCTCTTATCCAACCCCGTTGAAATAGGCATTGTCCGGCTCCTCTATGTGTGCTAGAATGGGTACTTATTAAAGAAGTTTAATAAGTTATGGTGGTGAAGATCATCAAGCGGCCTTTTGTTAATCCGAAAATGATGGGCGAAATGATTCGCCATCAGATTCGTGCAACACTCTACAGCGTTAAGGAATCGACCAAGGTTGAGCTTGCTCAGAGCACGGGCATCAGCTTTCCTACTATTAGTAAGACTCTCGATGAAATGAATGATTCCGGAGAGGTGCTGCTAACGGGGTTGGGCTTGTCCAGCGGCGGCAGACGGCCGAAAACCTATAAGTTGAACCCCGACTATATGACGGGTCTTGCCGTATGCCTGGAGAAAGATTTCTCCTCCTACTTAATACTCAACTACGAGGGAGACATCATCGGCCGGGAGACGCTTCCCGGTGTGCTGCAAGCCGGTCCGGAGCTCTTGACCGAACAAATCGAGATATTTCTGGCACGGTTCCCCTCCATGCGTGTTCTTACGCTGGGCGTCCCCGGCGCGGTGAATAACGGCCGCGTGTCCCACATGCCAGATTACGAGAGGTTTAAAGATTTCAACTTCAGGACCTTTTACGAAGAGCGGTTTTCCCTTCGGGTCCAGGTTGAAAATGACATGAATACCACGGTTATCGGCTATTATGACTCCATAGGCAGCGATGACTCGCTCTCTCTTGTGTACTTATACTTGGGCAAGAACGGACCGGGTGCCGGTATTATTGTAAATGGGCATGTTGTGAGAGGCGGAACCTTTTTTTCAGGTGAGGTTTCCTACGTGCCGCTATCCGATACGCAGAACTTCATGCAGATGATTGATGCTGCTTCTGCCATACAGGACAGCAATCAGAGCCGTTCGAAGCTTATGGAGGCTATAAGTCGTCTCGTCGCCGTCTTCACAGCCACTATCAATCCGCATATCATCATTTTCTGCAGCACGGAGCTAACTAACCTTGATCTGGTGCAAATCCGAAACAGGGGCGCTTCGCTGGTGCCGGAAGAGAATCTGCCGAAGCTTGTTGTTAGCGACTGGAAGCAGGATTATTTTCACGGACTGCATCAATTAACCGTAGGAAGTATGCTGGCAGCGGATTAAGGACTGCCGGTTTAGGAGGAAATACATGAACCATTCATTAGACCGTCGTCAAATTCATTTATGGCGTATCGCCATTTATTTCATTTTTGCACTGCCCGGGTTCACCATAGCATCATGGGTTTCGCGTACGCCGGCGATTCGGGATACTCTAGGGGCAACAACGGCGCAGATGGGCTGGATTATTTTGGGAATGGCCGTTGGCTCTATCATCGGTCTACTGGTTGCCAGTCATCTTATTGCTCATAAGGGCGGACGCTTTGTCATGGTCGCGGGCTTGATGATCAGCTGCGTTGGACTTGTAGTCATAGGTCTGGGCGGGTCATGGCTGGCTAACGGCATCACCGTGTTTGTCGGGTTGGCCGTCTTCGGCTTCGGGAACGGAATATGCGATGTGGCGATGAACGTTGAGGGAACGGCCGTGGAGAGAGCTGCTCATAAGTCGCTCCTAACCGGTTTTCATGCCGCCTTCAGCGTAGGTACGCTGCTTGGCGCATTGGCCGGATCGGCTGCCATTAAGGCCGGTATATCGGTCCCTGTCCACATGGCGATTGCCGTGGTAGTTATCATTCTGTCGATTCTATTTCTATACCGTCTCGTACCTGCGGGCACCGGGAAGGAGACTGCCGGCGATACGATGGCTCCGCCAATGAGCGCCAGGGAACGCATGTCCGTATGGAAAGAGCGGCGTACGGTTCTGATCGGAATCATTGTGTTTGGAATGGCTTTTGCGGAGGGCTCCGCCAATGACTGGCTGCCGCTTATTATGGTGGACGGCTACAAGACTACGCCTGCCATGGGATCATTCGCTTTCGGCCTATTTGTGGCCGCGATGACGATTGGCCGGGCATCAGGCGACATGCTGCTTGACCGGTTCGGCAGAGTGGCCGTTCTGCGGGCATCTGCGCTTCTAGCGATTGCGGGACTGCTTATCGTTATATTGGGGCAGAATTACACAGTAGCTGCGCTCGGAATTGTGCTTTGGGGACTTGGCGCGGCATTTGGCTTTCCGGTGGGGTTATCCGCTGCCGGAGACGATCCGCGCGGAGTTGCGGCAAGAGTAAGCGCAGTAGCGACGGTCGGTTACCTCGCATCCCTGGTCGGGCCGCCTTTTCTGGGGCTTATCGGCGAATCGGTCGGCCTGCTTCGCGCCCTGTTTATTGTGCTTATCGCGGTAACCGCCGCCGGGTTGCTGTCACAAGCGGCGAAGCCCATTGGTGAGCAGAAGCAAAATCCATGAAACGGGAATCGGACGGGTTAGTTAAGAAAAGGCAGCTGATCAAAAAAGGTCGGCTGCCTTCAATGTTTTTAAACCTTCAAGAGGGTAAGGATTGTTGAAGCGTCAATTACTCAAACTGCTAAACGGTCCATTTATACTACATCTGAATCGACTCAATCATCTCTTGAACGGCCTTCTGCCAATCGTCCTTCTCATTGGCTGGAGCAGTAAAATCAATCTCAAGAAGTGCGCCGTCTAATTCTGCCCAAGCCACGAAATGATAAGTACCTTCACCCTTCTTGGAGGGAATAATGACTTCATTGATCGCAATGTGCTTCCCATGAACGAGCTGCGTCTCATCCTTCAACCACTCTAGCTTGTCTCCTTCACTGTCTTGTTCCATAACTGCCCTCATCTTCAATCGTGCCCCATCGATTCCAGCATCGCTCATCATTTGCTCCGGATCATGCTTCATCTCGAGCTTAACTTTGTTATGGCTATCCGTATAGACGAGCTTCGCGTTCGATGTCTCATTCGATTGTACCTCTAATCCCTGTGGAAGCTTCAGTGACATCTTGTTCGAGAACACTTTGGTCATTCCTGGCTCAGCAGCCTCATTTTCCGTATGGTTATTATCCTTTTCCTCTTGACCTTGTTCCTGTTGCTCATGCTCCGCAGTCAATGCGGCCCTGTTCTCCCCAGCCTCCTTCTCTTTGCTGCCTGGGAAACTGCAAGCAGAAATACTTGCTGTTATAACGGCGGTTATCAAACATACAGCTATCCATTTTCTCACTTTGAATTATTCCTTTCTTTTCGGATTTCAATTTGGAATTTGAATTGCCGTCTACTCATTTAAGTAGGTTGTTACACGGTTTGCGACCAATTCCGCAACCGCTTGTGCCGATTTCTGACCGTTAAAATAAGCCTTCGCTTCCTCTTCAATGATTTGTTGAATCTTCGACTCATTCTTTTGCGGCGTGGTCGCATCGGCCAGCATCTGCTTGATCATGTCGATGTCTGCCTTCTGGACCGGGATCACGGATCCCAAGGGCGACTCGATAGCGCCTTTGTCTTCAAGATCCTTTAACGTCTTCTCGTTTACCTTTTTATTGAGAGAAAACCCTTGTAATCCAGGCATGGTCTGCATTTCTTCGGACAATAAGAACTTCAAGAAATCCCACGCTTCCGCCTGCACTTTCGAATTCCTATTTATTCCTAAGTTCTTATGCATCAAGAAGGTGACTCCTGCCTGTTGCCCGGCCGCGAGCGGCTTGCGATAGATCTTCCCTTGCTCATAGAACATCGCAGGCCCTTCGAAATAATCTTCAGGCGATAGGATCAAAGCGGGTGCAAAAAAATAATCTCCTGCATTAACTTCCGCATCCGTAACCACCTTTTCCGCATACATCGTTTTCACTTGCTCCATCAGTCCAACGAATGCACTGGTATCGAAGCTGGCAGGGCGCTTCTCTTCATGGACAATGCGAGTATAGTTGTCGACGAACAGAATGTTCAACATCCGCTCAGGCGGCGTATTCCCCATCGAATACGTGTGCCCGCCGGATGCCGCCAGACGTTTGCCCACCTCTGTGAACTCCCCCCATGTCCACGTGCTGTCATCGAATTTCACGCCGGATTGCTCAATTGCCTTAGCATCGCCCATAAGACTGTCCAGGAAGAACCGCAGTGGCAGCGAATAGAGCCCCCCTCTCATCTTGGCCCCGTCCAGGATATTCATCTCATACAAGTTGGAATCAAAGTCAGGGTCCTGCTTCATCAACTCGCTCAAGTTCACAAGCGCTTGCTTGTCTACGTATTTCTCAACCGGCAGACCGCTCACATCCAGGGCGATCAAATCGGCCCCTTTGCCGGACAATAGCTCTGTATTGGTGGTCTTCACATATTTCTCGAGATCACCTTCTTGATTGGAGCCCTCCCCTCCGCCGTATTCCTTGATTTGAATATCCACATCGGGATGCTGCTCTTCATACTTTTTCTCTGCCAGAGAATACATAGGATCCGCTTGCAATACGGAAAAGACAACGATTTTCTTCCCGTTTTGTTCCTGCTGACCTTCTCGCTTCGCCTCACCGGCCTGTCCGCCGGCACATGCCGCCAACGTCATCGTTATTACAACGATTAAGCTAAGTACACCGCTTTTTTTCATCCTAACCACTCCTCTACATTCTCTATGCGATCGACCGATACGGCCCAAGCGCATTAGACCCTTACGCGTTGACCTTCTGCTAGCGGTTCACTGCTCTCGACAATGATGCGATCCTTCATGGATATCCCTTGTAATACCAGGGTTTCTTGGCCATTCGTCCCCCCTAATTGGACGGGAGCCTTACGAACAATAAAGGTATTGCCCAGCGGACCTGAATGCTCATCGATAACAAGCACATAGCTGTCCTTCCCTTCCCGATGAATCGCTTGGTTCAATACGAGCATGCCACCATCGGTCTTCTCCGATTGTGTCAATTCCACGCTCACGAGGTCATTCGCTTGAACATTCGGATGTTGGACCTTCACAACGACCCGTTGACCCGAATCCGTCTGAGATACAGCCCCTCCCGCTCCCTCTTGGGGGGAGTCCCTCCATCAATGCCTGTCATCGGACGAATATCGGTAATGATTCCTTCAACTGGGACACTTACCCCCTCATGCTCGATCTGAACGTTCATCTTCTCTTCGGTACGCAATTTCCGACCCATGGCATCCGGGATGACAATCTCGAATTGATAGCCTTGCTGGCTACTCGCTACGCTGATATCCGGCCCGCCTCTCCCCGACGGCAGCTCCGGCGTCGCACGTATCTGTGTCACGATACCGTCGAAAGGCGCGATGATGCGTTTGCGATCAAGCGCCTCCGATTGCATCGCGCTCAATTTCCGCTCCTGAACACCAATGGCTAATCGCGCACTTTCTAATTCCCGCTTCGAGCGGCGTGCCTGTATCTCGTCGTTATTTTGTACGGCTTCAATATAATCATCTTGCAAGTCAACTAACGTTAGCTGCTGTTGTGCAAGGCCTGCCTGTATATCCAGGATTTCCCGCTCAGCAGCAGGATTCTCATAGGTGATTAACGTCTGCCCCTTCGCCACGTGATCCCCCTCTTTCACATGAACCTCCTTAATGGACCATTCCGCCCGGTTCGATAAATCGACATGCTGCCGAGGCATCAGCCTGGCCGTGCCACGCCACGTGGTTACTAACGCTCCTTCCCTCGCTAGTTCCGTTCGCACCTTCGGCAGATTTAACGTCAACAATGTATTGCTCGCGAGGGTAAGGAAAAGGAGCACGCTGAAGAACAGACCGGAGAGCCACACTAGTTTTCGTTTCTTTCTTGCTTCGACCGCTTCTGTAAACCCTGCAGCCATCCTATCCCTCCTCTCCTGAGCTACCCTTTGATCCCCGACATCTGAATCCCTTCGATAAAATAAGACTCCGCATATAAAAACAGGAGAACCATCGGCGTCATATAGATTAGCGATGCGGCAAAGCCGATGCCTTGGGCTTCCTTATGAATTCTGGATAAATAAGCGATAATGGCTGCTTAAACGCATCCTCCAAGAAAATTAAGGGCTGCTCGACCATATTCCAATAATCAACGAAGAGCAAGACGATCAGCGCAGCAATCCCCGGCTTCATCAAAGGCAGCATAATCCGATAGAAAATGCGGTAATGACCGGCGCCATCGAGCTGTGCCGCTTCAACCAGCGCATAGGGAATCGACAGCATAAATTGTCTCAGCATGAACACACCGAATGCCGCGAATATCCCCGGCAGAATAATCGCGCTAGCCATGTTCAGCAATCCCAGCTTGTCGGCAATAATATAATTCGGAACCAAGGTCACCTGGAAAGGCATTAACATCGTCACCAAGTAAACCCGAAACCAGCCTTCTCTCCCCTTGAACCGGAGCTTGGCAAAAGCGTACGCTGCCAGCGCTCTTACAACCGTCTGTCCCGCAATGATCGCCACGACCATCGCGACGGAATTCCATAACATGAACAAATACGTCGGCGTATCCAGCAGCACGTTCCCGTACTGCTCGAAGGACAGCCAATCCGGGATGAGCTTCAGATTCACGAATTGTGCAGGCTCCCCTTGCGTAGTGACCGGCATCTTACCAACCAGTTCGTAATTACCGCGAATTTCATGCTCCGTCATGAGCGAGTTTGTGAAAGTAATCACAATAGGAAAAAGCATCATGAGCCCGATACACGCCATCACCAGCGTGACCGGTAGGTTCCGAACGAAACCCCTGTTTTTCATTCTTCCTCCCGTATCATTCCATAAATTGTGTATACCGCTTCTCTAACCGAAGAAGCATAGTCACGATGATATAGATACCTATCGCCATAAGCGTCGCAGCCGCAGACAGCTTCTGTACATCCATCGCGAGGAACATATTGTTCATAAAATGCTGAAGCGTATAGATGCTGTCATGCGGATAATCTCCTGCGATCAGGTACGTTTCACGGAATATTTTGAACGTATTCATAATCGACATCAGGACGACGAAGACCATCGTCGGCGTCAAATAAACAAGTGTTATTCCATAACATTGGAACCACTAGTACTGGGCATTAAACGCGGACAATGACATTTTCGTAAGGACGGGAGGGGATCGCATCAAAAAAATCCATTGTCCATTCCTTGGGGCAACGATGCTTTAGCAAATTGGGATAAGTTATGTCCTTATAATTGTGTAAAAAGAAAGAGGTCACTAGAATCCCTCATGGTACAATGTTTTCAACCACGAAA
>NZ_JBQCLK010000037.1:0-69993 GCF_051966115.1 Paenibacillus sp. SAFN-117 | reverse complement strand
CCGTCCATCCGTCGTAAGGGAATATCCGGGATAGGAACGACCTCTGCGGCTTGCTGTAGATGGTTTTGCTTGAGCTTTTCGTTTGAATCGATCGTAATAGGTGGATTTCGCCAGACCAAGGATTTGCAAGACATGTGTTGCTGCCTCTCCCCGCTTAATGAATTGGTCGGCTATTTCAAATTTTTCGTGTAAGCGGGGTTCTTCTTTTTTAGCAGCTCACGTAAAATTTCAATCTCGAGCTCCTTTTCCCCAAGAACTTTTTTTGCCTTTTCATACTTTTCTTCGATCTCTTGGAGTCTCTTTAGTTCTTGAAGTTGCTGATCAGCAGGGGGGAGCTCCTGAAGATCGACTTGATCCCGATAGGTTCGAATCCAGGTACGGATTGTTTCCGGATGAAGATCATACTTTCTGGCGAGCACCCCCACCTTAATACCAGATAACGCTTGTCGGACGACATCAAGTCGAACTTCTTCATACAATTTATTGGATCGTCTCATGCTGGTCGCCTCCCTAAGAAATACAATAATATATTGTAGGGTAGGACTCCAGTTTCGTTAGGGGGCCGTGGAGATAGTGCACGTCTTTTCGGAGAAAAGCCTTGAAGTACCTGATTCTAGAGCGATAGTGCACGTCTTTTCGGAGAAAAAGCCACGCAATGCCCTATTCTAGAGCAATAATGCACGTCTTTGGAGCGATTTTTGCGAAATGGCCCCATTTTGTGAAAAAGACCTGCACATTTGAGCGTCTTTCACCTTTTTATTGGAAATAGTCACGATTTTAATGTATTTTTGCTCGTCTTTGCGATGTCTTCACCGACCCGGATGCGACGTTGGCTTTCCCTCAGGTCTCCGTCAGGAGCTTTTTTTAAAAATATATAAGAAAGTTATGTAAGCTTTATCCTTTGCTGATATGCCGTTCAAACCATTCCACGATCCGGTTCAGCCGTTCAACGCGCAGCCCGGGATTCCCACTTCGCGACAGCTCATGGCTTGCGCCCGGAAAGCGCACGAGCTCGGTCTCTTTGCCGGAACGCTTCAACGCCATATAGAGCTGCTCAGCCTGCTCAATCGGGCAGCGCAAATCCTGCTCCCCGTGAAGAATCAGGAGCGGGGTCCGGATATTGCTCACATAAGCGAGCGGGGAATGCTTCCACAGCTTCTCCGTGTCCTCCCACGGATTTCCCATGATTTCCCCTTCGATAAAGAAATAGCCGATATCGCTTACCCCGTAGAAGGACAGCCAGTTCGAGATCGACCGTTGGGTGACGGCCGCCCGGAAGCGGTCCGTATGGCCTACCGCCCAATTCGTCATGAAGCCTCCGTAGCTGCCCCCCGTTATGCCGAGTCTCTCCTTATCGATGAAATCGAAATGGTCTGCTGCATAATCGACCGCTTCCATTAAGTCCTGATAATCCCGCCCCCCATAATCTCCGCGGCAGCCGTTCACGAACGTCTGTCCGTAGCCGAAGCTGCCTCTGGGGTTGGTATACAGGACGGCATACCCCTGTGCAGCCAGCAGTTGGAACTCATGGAAGAAAGAATGAGAGTACATGGCATGCGGGCCGCCATGGATTTCCAGAATGGCGGGATACCGTCTCCCCGCCTCGAAACCGGCGGGACGCATGACCCAGCCATGAACGGTGACGCCATCCGAAGCCTTGAATTCGAAGGCTTCCGGCGAGCTCCACTCGATCTGCTCCAGGAAAGCGTCGTTGGCTGCGGTCAGCCGGACCTCCTCCCCGGTGTGCAGATCCACCCGGTATAAATCTCCCGGCAGTAACGGATCGGTCACTGCGATCACCAGATACCGTTCGTCCTTCGTTATCGCAAATTGATAAACTTCCCTGGCTCCCTCCGTCAGTGCCTCGGGCTTCCCGCCGCCGTCCAGAGGGAACTGGCAGACCTGCACGCTGCCCGCAATGGAAACCAGCGCGTAGATGGAGCGGCCGTCCGCGCTGAACAGCGGGGGAGGCGTCCGCAAATGCGACCTCATATCGCTGATAGCGGCATTGCCCAGCAACACATCGAAGCCCTCGGTCAGGCAGGCTGCGGCCCCGCCTTCTGCGGAGATCGTATACAGCGCGGTCTGCGTCGCGCCTTCATATGCCCGGTCGTGGCCGAAGAAGGCTATGAGCTTCCCGTCGGGAGAGAAGCTTGCCTGGCTGATCGCCCAGCTCGTATCCGTCAGCCGGCGGGGTTCGCCTCCGTCACGGTCGATGAGGAACAGATCGTTCATAAGCTGCAGGTCGATGTCCTCTGACGGGTCCTTCGCTATTTTCGCCAGGAACGCTATCTGCCGACCGTCCGGCGACCATACGGGCTCATGAACATCATAATCTCCATCGGTGATTTGACGAGTCTGCTCCGTCTCCAGGTCGAGCACAAACAGATGGCTTCTCCGATGATCCCATAGCCCGGCGCCGTCAGCTTTCGGCTTCGACCGGGTGACGACCCGGACCCGGCTTGCCCAGCGCTTATTCTCTTCCTCCGGCGTAAGCTCATCCAGCTCCGGATCTGCGGCCACCTTCGCCGTAAACAGCAAATGCGTGCCGTCGGGAGACCAGGCAAAAGAGTTGACACCGCGCGGCAAGCGCGTGATCTGCCTTGCCTCCCCTCCTTCACGGGGAATGATCCAGATCTGTCTTCCTTGATCGGACTTGCGCAGGAAGGCGAGCCGGTTCCCGTCCGGAGACCAGGCCGGAGCCGTATCCTGCCCTTCAGGGGCCAGCGGTCCTCCATTGGTAAACGAACGATCCTCCGCTCCGTCGATAGTAAGAAGTCGGATATGAGACCGGTAGTTCTCCCTGTCGTCGCTCACCGATTGACACACATAAGCAATGGAACGGCTCACCGGACATACGGCCGGATCACTGACCCAGCGGAAACTATATAGATCTTCCGCAGTCACCTTTCGTTTGCTCCCCATAGCGCTCACTCTCCTCTTTTCACAATTGCCCCCTTTTTCCATATTTTATCAGAAAGCTAAGACTATGGTCCAAAAAAAGATTCCAGGGCTGCCCCTATTTTTTTAACAAGATAACGATGAAGATCGCTGCCAACAATATATGACCGTTAAAATGCAAAGGTGGCCATGCTTCCCCAACGGATCACCATCTCGATATCACCTCAAACGAATTTACCGAGTGTCGGCAAACAGTCTGCTAACCCATTAACCGGCTTAACCAAACAAGCCCTTTGCCCTCTTTCACTGACCGGAAAGAAGCTTCCGAAAGCGAACAACCAGAACAGGAGGGATCTCCTCCCACACCGACCCTCGGCCTCCGTCATCCCGCCGAAATACCGGCTCGGCCATTCCATCCAGGACGAACTTCTGCTCCAGCCCCAAGGTCACCAATTCCGAAAGTGGCCTGTGAAAATACCGTGTGGGAATCGGTTGATTTCGGAGTGAGAGGCCTTCATAGGTCTCCGGTTGGATATATTTGGATATTAGGACACCCCGCCGAGTAATGATCCCCGTTGCATCTTCCTCCTCCTCTACAACCTTTCGGGCACCGGGTGTTTGGAAACAGGGGTGCAGCACCGAGAAAACGAAAACTCCTCCGGGCTTCAGCAGCTCATACAGTCCTTGCATCAGCGGGGTCATTTCGGCCATATCCATTATAGCCATGTTCGCCACGGCAGCATCGAAGGATTGGACCCCGAGAGACAGAAGAGAATCCAGGTCCGTCCCGTCCATCACCCGGTAATCGATTCGGTCACCGTAATCGGCCGACCGGATTTGGGCCCGTTCAATCATCGTCTCGCTATAATCGAAAGCAACCACCTTCACCCCCAAATCGGCAAGCCTCCGGGCGAAAATGCCGTTCCCGCAGGCAACCTCTACAACCCGCTGTCCTGCCTGCACCTCAAGGAGTCTTTCGGTATGCGGCCTGATCAGGTCTCTGTAAAAGGAATTACTCTCTTCCCCCATGCGTTCATCCCAGTAGGAGGCATTTTCTTCCCAGCGCTTTTGACTGTCCGAGACCCATTCTTTCCAGTCAGTCATTGACTCCCCTCCCAAATAATGCTACCGAATCTCAAAATTCGAATCTGCATGTTACCGGTCGCGTCATACAGCCCGACATACGCCCCGTTCCCCTGTCATCAATCCCCTGCAACGTAAGTATCCGGCGAGACATCGTCCAGAAACGGGCTGCGCGTGCCGATGTAATACAGATGCAGCTCATGCATCGCGCGGGTGCATGCCGTGTAGAACAGCCTGCGCTCGCCCTCTCTGCCGTACTGCTCCTGCGAGGCGTTGTAGAGGATGACGGCATCGAACTCCACCCCTTTGGCCAGGTAGGCGGGAATGACCAGCACCCCGGGCTCGAACGAGGCCGCATCCTTCTCGATCAGCCGAGCCTCCAGCAGTTGATCCAGCTTCGCGAAGGCTTGCCGGCTTTCCCGGGCCGACTTGCAGATAACGGCAATCGTTCGAAGTCCGGAATTCTGCAAAGCCCGGATTCGTTCGGCCACCCTCGCATTAAGGTCAGACTCGTCGGCTGCTTGCGTCACGGTCGGCTTGCTTCCTTCGCGGTTAAAGGGCTCGATCGCATGCCCTTCCGGAATCAATCCGCGCGTAAAATCGATGATTTGCCGTGT
Source organism: Paenibacillus sp. SAFN-117 (assembly GCF_051966115.1). Lineage (NCBI taxonomy): Bacteria > Bacillati > Bacillota > Bacilli > Caryophanales > Paenibacillaceae > Paenibacillus > Paenibacillus sp. SAFN-117. The sequence continues at coordinate 65,392 of NZ_JBQCLK010000037.1, read as the reverse complement.
GGAACGGTAGCTTCGCGTCAGTATGAACCGCTCGGTCTGTTCTTCCCCGTACAGAGCCTGCAGCGTCTCCCAATGGTCCTCCGCCTCCGCATGACCGAAAATCGCCTGGTTCAAATCTCCGAGCACCGTCATTTTGCTGCGCGGAAACAGTTTTTGGATAAAAGCGAACTGAAAAGGGGAATAATCCTGGGCTTCATCCATAAAGACATGGCGGATCAGGTTGTTGGTCTGGAAGCCCTCTATTCTTTCCTGCAAATACAAATACGGAGTCGCATCCTCATAGGCCAATTCGGACCGGTCCAGCCGCTCTACGGTTTGCGCGCAAATTTCCTCCCAATGCTTGGGCAGGTCGGCCTCCCGGCCGAAGCGAAGGGCATACTGCGGATCGGCAAATAACTGCCGGTAAATGCCCGGGACATTAACAAACCGCAATTTCTTCACCCGCTGACGCAGCCCCTTGAAGTGCTCGCGGACAATCATGGAGCCCAGCAGCTCCCTTTCCCGATCATAGTCATCGAATGACTCCCCTGCGAAGCGGTTTTGCTTCCTCAGCTTTTGGTAAGCTTTCTGATAGGCGTCATTATCGAGCAGCTCGATTTCATCCTCCACCCACGGTTCATTCCGTTCGGCCTTCTCCTTTTCCTTCAATTCCCCCAGAAGCCATTCGGACAACAACTGCATCCGGTTCGGTATGGACAAGGACGAATCCAATGCATAGAACTGCTCCCGGATCCGGGCCGCCGACAGAAGCGTTTTGCCCCTGAACCTCAAGCCTTTAAAAAGGATTCCTTCCTTCCCGAGAACGGACAAATACCTCTCGATCAGCTCCATAAACCGCGCCGAAGCCTTATAACGGATTCCCTCCATGCGGGCCTCGTATCCCGGTTCGTTCATGGCGGTGTACTCGTACTCCAGTTGGGCGAACGGATCGCCAAGCTGGAATTGACGGCCGAGCCGATGATCCAGAAATTGCTGGAAGGTCGTCTGCTGCATGTTTTCTTCGCCAAGCTCCGGAAGGACGGTCGACACATAGCTGTTAAACATCATATTGGGCGAGAAAAGAACGATATGCTCGGCCTTCAGCGTTTCCCGGTACCGATACAGCAAATAAGCTACCCGTTGCAAAGCCGCCGAGGTTTTGCCGCTTCCGGCAGCTCCCTGGACGATAAGAAGACGGCTTCTCTCGTTGCGGATAATTTGATTCTGCTCTTTCTGAATGGTGGCTACAATGCTTCTCATCTGCGAATCCGCCTGCTTGCCCAGCACCTCCTGCAGCAGCTCGTCGCCGATGGTCACTCCTGTATCGAACATGCTGACGATTTGCCCGTCACGGATCGTATATTGACGCTTAAGCTCAACGGTTCCGGAGACCGTGCCCCCGGGAGTCTCATACCGGGCAGGGCCGGGTGCGTAATCGTAATACAAGCTGGATACCGGCGCCCTCCAATCATAAATGAGAAACTCCATTTCTTCTTCATCATACAAGGAGCTTATTCCAAGATATATGGACTCGGCCCTGCTCTGTCCCTCTTCCAGAAAATCCACCCGGCCAAAGTATGGGGATTGCTTGAGCTTGTTCAGAATGTTCAATTGGTTGTACGCGTGCTCGTAGCTGCGCTCCTTCTCCGACAACACTTCCGCCTGCTGTTTAATGCTGGCGTAGGTTTCGATGAGCTCGCTGGAATCGTCCAGATTTATGGTGACGTCGTCCCAGAAATTTCTCCGCACGTCCACGGTTTCCTCTTTCTTATCGCTGACATGCTCCTGAAGAACCGCGATCTTGCTGTCAATTTCTTGTTCCACGCGCTTCACACGCTTCTTCTCTTCCAGCCAATCCTGTTCAGTCAAACTCATCAAATCACTCCTTTTGCTAAATCCCTATCTTTAACCAACCTAATAAAATGAATGTTGACAGCCATGCTTCTTTTGTGATAATATATTATTGGGAAATAATATATTCGGATTTTCCCATCAACAAAATCCAAATTTTATTGTAGCACAGGACCGGTTTAGAAATCAATCGGTTTCTTCTTGTGTTATTTTGTTATGTCTGAATATTGATACAGCTCTAGTGTTCAATTTGACGTATAAAATAAGATGGGGTCGAGCATTGCTCCTGCCCGATCTTTTTTCTTTGTTAAGGATCCGGTGCTTCCTTTACTATGCCCTGTAGTCCTTCCGACAAATGGGCATCTGCACAGTCCAACCGTTAATCCGGGACATAGACTTATATAGGCTATCTGCTGTCGCCCTAACCGGCTTGCCTGGCGATGCAGACAACCGCAATGATCGTTCTGACAGGATGTGAGCCCTATGGATATACCCGTCTCCGGCTTTGTTGTTCATTCGGATGATTCGGACGGGCGTCATTCCCACAAACTGTATATTACAAATTGGAATGGAAGACCCGTTCACATTCATCCTTTCTCCGGTGTGACCTCCTTTGATGTCGGGCATAGACATCAATACGCGGGCACAACCGCCCCCGCTCCGAGCGGAGTGCAGCATGTCCATCAATATCAAGCTGAAACCTCGTTCGATGATGGCCATATGCATCTGATCCGGGGCACGACCGGACCGGCCATTCCCCTTCCCGAAGGTGGCCATTACCACTATTTCGAAGGCGTCACTACCGTTAATGGAGCCACTCCCCATGCCCATGAATACGGGGGAAGGACCGGCAACGAAATCTAATCAAGCGAAGACGCAGAAGGCTGCAGACCCAAGCGGATCTGGCAGCCTTCTGTTCATTTCCCTTATCGGGCGGCTAATATTTGCGCAATGACACGGGCGCCTTCCCAAACCACTGCTCCCGTATATAATTGACAATCCGGCCAAATAACCGTTCGATGGTTTGGGTGGAATCGGCCAGCATCCGCACAGCGAAGCCCGGCACGATCAACTCGGACAGGCCGATCTTCCCCGCCTGTTCCTCCAGTTGAACCGCTTCTGTCAATGCACTGCAGAAGGACGCCGTTGCCTGCTCACCGATGACGAACAGGGAGCCGAAATGGGTGTGCCCGTCCATTCTGCCTAAACCGGACAACGGCCGGCTTGCCGGACAGAGCTTCATATGATCATGCAGAACGAGTTCCCGATCCATGTACAGTTCGCTCTTGAGCGACAGTTCCTTATAAGCGAACAGCGTTCCGTCCGGCGACCATCCCGGCGTAATCACTTCCGCGCTGATTAGCGAGGCTCCTCTTTCCATATGGATAACGGTCTGCTGCCGGTAGCGGGCGTCCCGGTAGGCGATGACCGGGTCCGGGAGCCATTCCAGATAGCTGCCGGACTTCATGCGGATTTCCGTCGTCTGAAGCACCGGCTGGCCGGGCGTCCTGTAAATCTTGGTCGAGGATTGAGTCGTGATCAGGAGCTCTGCCCCTTCCTCCAGCTCCACACTCATCCGATACCGGTCCCCGTCCACATATCCTCCGCCGGGATTCATCACATAATAGCAAGCCTGCCCGGAATGATCGGGATAGATCGGGCGGGCCACCTTATAGGCGCCCTGATGGTACAAATCGGTGACGACCGTCCGGCCTCCCCTGTTCTCCGCCTTCATCCGGAGAGTTCCCGTCCATTCGCCCATGTTATTCCAGACCTGTCAGCAGGGCGTTTTTTTCAATCCATTCCACAACTTCGTCCAGCCCGGATTCTTCCTTCAGGTTTGTGAAGAAATACGGCTTATTGCCGCGGAAAGCGAGTGTGTCGGCCTCCATTACCTGCAAATTGGCGCCTACATAAGGGGCCAGATCAGTCTTGTTGATGATGAACAAATCCGACTTGATCATCCCTTGCCCGCCCTTGCGCGGGATCTTCTCCCCTTGGGCTACGTCGATAATGTAAATGGAGAAATCAACGAGCTCCGGGCTGAAGGTGGCCGCCAGATTGTCGCCGCCGCTTTCCACAAACACGATTTCGAGATCGGGATGCCGCGACATCAGTTCATCGATAGCCGCGAAATTCATCGATGCATCTTCCCGGATGGCGGTATGCGGGCAGCCGCCCGTTTCCACCCCGATGATCCGGTCTTCCGGCAGCACCCCGGTCTGCAGCAAAATTTTGGCGTCCTCCTTCGTGTAAATATCGTTGGTCACTACAGCCATGCTGTATTTTCCGTGAAGACGCCGGGTTATTTTCTCCACCAGCATCGTTTTGCCGGCCCCGACAGGACCGCCTACCCCGATTTTGACCGGTTTCATGCTCTCGCCCTCTTTCCATACTAGATTCTCGATTCCTTGCTTAACGATTATTTACGACATGAAAAGCCGGGTATTCAGCCTCTCATGCTTCATCTGCGACCATTCCAATCCAGGGGATACGATTCCGATATCGTCTGTCGTCAATCTCTCCACAGCCTCAACCGCCTGCAGCAGAGCGGGCTGCATATGCATCAACAGCCGCTGACCTTCCGTCTGTCCGAGCGGAATGGCCCTCACCCCGTTCTGCACCATGCTGCTAACGGACGAGTACAGACAAGCCAACACCGCTGTCGGCTTCTCCGCCTGCATGAGACGGGCGACCATGGCGAAAGCGACCGCCGGATGGCCATACGACGTCTTACGCAATATCCGATCCCGATATTGTTTCAAGGACGGATCTTCATACAACTCCGCCGCAAGCCGGATCATTCTCTCTCCGATTCTGCGCACTCCTTCCCGCGATTCCCGGGGGAGATTCTGAACCGTCAGCAGCCGGTCCAATGCCCATAGCTCTTCCATGCGGCCTTCATCCAACGCCTCATAGGCTAGTCGGCAACCCAATCCGTCCGAATAGACCAGCTGCTCGTTAAGGTAGACCGTCAGCCATTCCCGGAAGGTGGCTGCATCCGTCACTAATCCTTCCTGCAGGTAGGTTTCCAATCCGAACGAATGGTTGAACGCCCCGGAGGGAAAGTTCGAATCGCACCACTGCAGCAGGGCAAGCAGCGAATTAGTGTTTATGTCCCACATGCCGGAACGCCTTCTTCACTTTCATCTTCTCCCGGGTATATGGAATGGCGTCCTGGACGAGCTGCTCCTCGACCAAATAATCATACTGCACCAGCATCCGCTCTCCCTCGAACTGCGCCGGCAGGTGACGGTTGCCGAGCTTGTGGGCGATCTCTCCCATCTCCTGCATCGAGCGGGGGCGGATTACGAGCAGGTCGTCCGGCCGCACTTCGATGACGATCATGTTCTTGTCATCCATGTATAAAATATCCCCGTCCGCCAGCTCATCCTTCTGCGTCAGACGGATGCCGATTTCGTTGCCATGGTCCGTCGTCACCCGCTGAATTTTCTTCAGCAAATCTTCGCTGTCCATATATACCTTCTCCACATGGCGTGCGGCTCTGTCCTCCGGCCGAAGCTGCTCCAGCTTCCCGGCTATTTGTTCAATAATCATACTGCCCCTCCTTCGGATTCTGATGTCTATCAACTATAAGGTGACCCGTACTTGTCCGTTGGCCTTAAAAAAGGAAGTACCGCTGAGCCATCGGCAAAACCTCCACCGGCTCGCAGGTCAGCAGCTCTCCGTTCGCTCTTACCTCATAGGTTTGCGGATCAACGAACAGCTCCGGCGTTTCCCCGTTGAGGATCATGTCCTTCTTCGTTAGCGTGCGGATGCCCCGGACGGGAAGCACGATTTTGTTCAGCCCCAATTGTGCGGGAACTCCCGCATCCAGCGCGGCCTGCGAAACGAAAGTGACCGAGCAGCGCGCCAGCGCCCTGCCTACAGAAGCGTACATTGGCCTGTAGATATACGGCTGCGGGGTCGGAATCGATGCATTCGGATCCCCCATCAGACTCTGCACGACAAAGCCGTTCTTCAGCACCATCTCGGGTTTAACCCCGAAGAAAGCCGGATGCCAGATGACCAAATCGGCGATTTTGCCGACCTCCACCGAACCGACATAATCGGCAATGCCGTGAGTGAGCGCCGGATTGATCGTATACTTCGCAATATAGCGCCTGACGCGGAAATTGTCCCCGTTCGAGCCCGCATCCTCCGGCAGCTTGCCCCGCTGCTTCTTCATCTTGTCGGCCGTCTGCCAGGTCCGGGTTATAACTTCGCCCACGCGGCCCATCGCCTGGGAATCCGAGCTGACCATGCTGAATACGCCCAAATCATGCAAAATATCCTCGGCCGCAATCGTTTCGCTGCGGATGCGGGAGTCGGCGAAGGCTACATCCTCCGGTACGCTCGGATCCAGATGATGGCATACCATCAGCATATCGAGATGTTCTTCCACTGTATTGATCGTGAACGGCCGGGTGGGATTAGTCGAGGAAGGCAGCACATGGCTCAGCGCCGCCATCTTGATCATATCCGGAGCATGGCCCCCGCCCGCTCCTTCCGTATGATAAGTATGGATGACCCTGCCCCGGATCGCCGCAATCGTATCTTCCACGAACCCGCCCTCGTTTAGCGTATCCGAGTGAAGCGCCACCTGGACGTCATACTTGTCCGCCACACGCAGCGAATAATCGATTGCAGACGCTGTCGCTCCCCAATCTTCATGCACCTTCAAGCCGATCGCTCCGGCCCGGATTTGCTCGGCCATAGGCGCTTCATGGGCTCCCGAGCCTTTGCCGAGAAAGCCGACATTGATCGGCAGGCCCTCGGACGCCTCCAGCATCCGGTGAATATGCCATTCGCCCGACGTGCAGGTCGTCGCCTTGGAGCCCTCCGCCGGCCCGGTGCCGCCTCCGATCAGGGTGGTCAAGCCGGAGGCCAGCGCATGCTCCACCTGGTGAGGATTAATAAAATGGACGTGGGTATCGATGCCTCCCGCCGTGACGATCAACCCCTCCGCAGAGAGAATCTCGGTGGAAGCCCCGATAACGAGATCGACTCCGTCCATAACGAGCGGATTGCCGCTCTTGCCGATCCCGGCAATCCTGCCGTCGCGAATGCCGATATCCGCCTTATAAATGCCGGTATAATCAACGATAATGGCATTGGTAATGACGAGATCCATGGCGCCTTCCTCGCGAGTGATCAGCGGATGCAGCCCCATACCGTCGCGAATCGATTTTCCGCCGCCGAATTTCGCTTCGTCCCCGTAACGGGTATAGTCTTTCTCAATCTCGATGAACAAGTCGGTATCCGCCAGGCGAACTGCATCGCCGGTCGTCGGCCCGAACATATCCGCATACTGCTTCCTCGACATGGTAAAGCTCATACGCCCACCTCCGATCCGACAGTTGAAGACAGAATGACGGAAGCCCGGCGTTCTTGAGCCTCCGCTTCCCTCTCATCCAGCGATCCGTCCGTCTTGTTATTAAATCCATAGACCTTCCGTTCCCCGGCGAACGGGACCAGCTCGACTTCCTTGCGGTCTCCCGGCTCGAAGCGCACGGCTGCGCCGGAAGGAATATTGAGATGCATGCCGAATGCACGCTCCCGGTCAAACTTCAAGGCCTTATTGGCTTCGTAGAAATGAAAATGCGAACCGACCTGAATCGGACGATCCCCGACGTTCAGCACTTCCAGAGACACGGTGGGGCGTCCCTCATTGCAAATCACATCATTACCCAGCAATTTATATTCACCTGGAATCAAGCCTGTCTCCTCCTTTGAAATGATACTCTGCATGTTGTACGAGATTCCGTCCCTCCATGCCGATGCCGTAATGCACTGTCGAAAAAAGGAACGCATCCTGGCCAAACCACTTTGTAAGCGGGCCTTCTGTGAAATGCACTATCTAATAGGATCGTGGACCGTAACCAGCTTCGTGCCGTCCGGAAAGGTCACCTCGACCTGAATATCCGGAATCATCTCCGGCACTCCCTCCATGACATCTTCCCTGCGTAGAATGGTGGCCCCTTCGCTCATTAGCTGAGCCACCGTTTTGCCATCGCGGGCTCCTTCCATAATTTCATAGGTGATCAGCGCCACCGCCTCCGGATAATTCAGCTTCAACCCTCTTTCTTTGCGCCTGCGGGCAAGATCGGCCGCCACGACAATCATCAGCTTCTCCTGCTCTCGAGGTGTCAGTCTCATCCGTATTCCTCCTATCCCCCGGCTTCATCGGCCTGTATTGATTTTTTTAAAATTCCTCAAGGTTTGTTACATATTTTTCCATACACTGTTGAATCAAAGAGCATCATTGGCTTATTCAAACTCATTGTACAAGCAGAAACGCGCACTCAAATAGACTGCTCGTTCACGCAGACTTAAGCCAGATCCGGTGAGGAGCACCCTTCTTTCTATTGGGATTTGTATCTTTTTTCACAAATTCGCGAATAGAAAAACTCCTATCGGAGTTATCGCCAAATAAAAATCTATTGCCGTCAAAAAGCCCGTTAGCGCTAACGAGTTTTTTCTAACCGAAGTCTTACCTGTAACATTTTAAATAAGGAGTGGTTGCAATGCGGTTTCTTAGGGCTGCAACCAGGGTTAATTGGCATGGAATGCCGAAGCGGATAAAGCCGGTTAGTGCTGCATTAGTGGCAGGGCATGAGCAGAAATAAGGGGATCATTCTCTCATACCAGTTTATTGGGAGGGTTTGCTTCCACTAATTATCTAATATAACGCTTATAGCACTACTCCCATCATAGTAAATTTGGTTGGGAAACTATAGCACCCAATTTCAACGAATAATGTAGAATTTGACTCGAATCAGCCTTAAAACCATCGCTTTCGCAGGCTTTCATTACCGATTGTCTTATTTCATGGTCTTAGCTGTTTTTTCACAGTGCTGCCAGGGCTCCTGACGACGGGACGTTCCTGTTGGTAAGCGTTCCGGTCACTAGCTTGCCACCGGAAATCCCTTAATGCTGAAAACAAGCAAAAGTACAGGTCATTTCACGGAAATCCGGTAAATACGGCAAAAGACATGCGATAGTGCAGGTCTTTCCCGCCAAAATCCCGAAAATCGGCAAAATGGCCAAATTCACCTGCACATTTGCATGTCCTGCGCGGATTTACTAAAATCGTTCCGAAGACCTGCAGAAATGCTGGTTCTTGATCCCGGCAATCGCCGGCAGGCGTAGTCGATAACGGCGATGTGCCGTCTGACCAATGGCGGCGGCGCGCGCCTATCGCAGATGGGCGGCCTGCAGTGCTAGCCGGTGTCACCTGGCGGCCACGACGATGCCGGCCAATGCCGGATCGGCCATCAGTTGGGGATGGCCGATCCGGGTGCCTTCTGCTGCTTCACCCTTCCTCCAAAGGATGGTACGCTTTCCGGCCTTCCCCCGCTGTGCCGGCCAGGTCCAGCTGCCCCAAGCCGCTCACCGGCTCCCGTGTGCCGTCCAGCGCCGGATCGGCATAACGGACGAACCACTGCTCAAGCTGTCTCTTCAAGGCGATACGCTGGTCCTCCGCTTCACGGCTGCCAATCAAATTGTGACGCTCCCCGGGATCGTTGACCAAATCATACAGCTCGTGCGGCCCATAAGGGTAACGATGGATGTACTTCCATTCCCGGGTGCGAATCATCCGGACCGGGCCGTACTCATCGAAGACAACGACCGGTTCCCGGCTGCCGTCCTCCTCACCGAGCAGTTGCTTCAGGAAGCTGCTTCCCGGAAGCCCGTCAGCCTCCGTATACTCCATGCCCACGTACTCCAATAGAGTGGGCATGATATCGTAGCCGCTCACAAGCGCATCGCAAACCGCCCCTTGAGGGATACGGCCGGGATGGCTGAAAATAGCCGGCACCTTCACCGATGTGTCATACATATTCTGCGGGAAGGTGCCATTACCCTTGCCCCAAATGCCGTGATGCCCGCAGTTGAACCCATTGTCACTCAGGAAGCAGACCAGCGTCGAGCCGCGCAGCCCTTTCTCCTCCAGTTTGTCTAATATCCGTCCAATGTTGCGGTCCATCTCCGTGACGGCGGCAAAATAACCCTTCAAGTTTTCCTTCTGGTTATCCGCCCAGGGTGCGGTCTTGATTGCCCAGGGATGCTTCGGCTCCTGCGGGCAGCTCTTGAACTCGCAGTCATCGTAGGAGTCTACCACTTCCTGCGGGTGATTGTCGATCCATGGGCTGTGCGGGGCCGTATAATGCACGCTCAGATAGAAGGGCCGGCTCCCGTCCTGCGCCTCCAGAAACTGCAGCGCGTCGTCCGTGATTACATCGGTCAAATAACCCGGCTCATTGATCGGCTTCCCGTCACGGATCATCGGCGCGTTATAGTACTCGCTCCCCCCCGTCTGGTGAACGTACCAATGAGTAAAGCCTTTCTGCGGCCTCACACTGTCTCCCAGGTGCCACTTGCCGCTAAGCCCGCAAAGATAGCCGTTCTCGGCCAAAATCTCGGTGTATGCCTTCTGTCCCTGCAAATACTCGATAGGCCGTTCCCCTACGCTGCCTCCGCGAATCCAGTCGTGAACCCCATGCTGGGACGGAATTCTTCCCGTCAACAGAGAGGCCCGGGCCGGCGAGCAAACCGGCGACGTGCAGAAAAAATTGGTAAACCGCATTCCTTCCGCCGCCAAACGATCCAGTTGAGGGGTGCGGATTTCGTCATTACCGGCACAGCCCAAGGCCCAGGCCCCCTGATCATCGCTTAAGATGAATAAAATGTTGGGATAATCCGATATAGAAGCCGTCACTTGAACATCCTCCTAATTAATGATTTAGTCATTCTTGCCTTCTAATCCTATCATCCGGTCGGGGTCCCGTTCAGGCTTCCGTTCAGGCTATTGGTATCTCGATGCTTCAGCACATTAGCCGCTTAGATTCTCCCGTCCGACTGTTGTATTCGGTACTTCCATGCACACACGCCTCTCCCGTCTTGCCGTTACACCGGGTGCTCTCCATGTACACACACCTCTCAGGCCGCTCATCACTCCGCTGTGTGACAGGTTAGCACTTACAAGCCCATGCCGGCCCCTCCCCGCTCCAAATTCGGGGACACGACGCTATTTCTGCTCTTGATATGCTTGATTAACCGCTTTCAAAACGGCGTCGCCGCCTTGCTCCCGCCACTTCCGGGACAACTCCGCTATCCCTGCGTCGATCTCTCTCTTGCCGGTGATCATTTCGGTGTAATATTGATTAAACAATTCACCCAGAATACCGCCATACTCCACCTCTTCCTGAGTGGTCACGTTCAGGAGATTGGGGACGATATTGGCCGTCGCAATCTCTACCGATTCCCTCGCCCGGTCCACCTGCGGCTCGGTTTCCGGCAAATAATTTTCGCCGAGCGGCCAGACTACGCTGCCCCAGGCGAGCGGATGCGACCATCCATTGGAGGCGAAGCCGTCTTTGGCTCGTTCTTCTTCATTATATATGATTTTATCGCCGTCTTTCGTATAATGAATGCCTTCAATCCCGAGCTTCAACAAATCGCGGCCTTCCGGAGAAAGCATGAATTCAATGAATTTCGCCGCTTTTTCCGGATCCTGGGCATGACTCGTAACGGCCGTGAACAAACCGTTCTTGGGCGCGTTGGCCATCCCTCGCTTACCGTCCGGACCAGCAGGCGGGGCCATGAAGCCAAGCTTGCCTTCGGGGTTCACCTTCTGCAGGCTTGCCTCCAGCCGTCCTACGTGACGGAACAGCGGGGCTCCCATGAATCCGACCTTGCCCTGATAAAACTTCTGTTCCCGCTGCTGCGTATCGTTAAGCAGAAATTCCGGGTCCAGCAGCTTCTCATCCCACAGCATGCGGATGAATTCCACTCCCTGCCGGAATGCCGGATGCTCGAAGATAGGCACGACTTCCCCCTGCTCATTTAACACCCAATCCCCATGCGGCAGCCCATAGGCGTAGAAAATAAAGTTAAAGGAGCTGTTAAAGCCGGTGCTCTTCGTAGCCGTCAGCCCGTACGTATCCTGCTTTCCGTTGCCATCAGGATCTTTCGCGGCAATCTCCTTCATCGCATGATAGAATTCATCCAGCGTTTCCGGAGGCTTCAGACCGAGCTTCTCCAGCCAATCCGCGCGATAGGCAATCGTTGTATTGGACCGCTCCTCAATGAACGGATAGCCGTAATACTTGCCGTCCACCGCCGTCCAGGTCAGCCTTTGTTCAATTTTTCCTCTGACCGTCGGCATTACATCGAAATAATCGTTCAGCGGGACAAGAATACCTTCCTCGATCCATTGGCTGAGGGAGGGCGATGGATAATTAATCGTGACCACATCGGGCAAATCGCCGGTCGCGATGGACACGTTTATTTTTTCGTAGCTGCCCTCGGGGACGACCTGAACCTGCAGATCAATCCCCAGCCTCCGGTTAATTTCCGCTATGATCCGGTCATCGGGCCCAATCGGATTCGCCGCCGTATCACCCGGTGTCAGAAACACCAGCTTGACCGGCTTGTCGTCTGTTGCGGACGATCCCCCTGCTTCATTATTCCCGCATCCTGCCGCCGAAGTCAGCACGATCAACGCGCAAGCGCCTGTAAGCCATTTCTTCTTCCGTATATTTTTCATGTCCCTGCTTCCCCCTCTATAGGCATATAAAACTTAAGGTGTCGATGCTACTCCTTGACCGCTCCCAACGTAACCCCCTGCACAAAATACTTTTGAAAAAAAGGATAAATAATCATCACCGGTATGGTTGAAATCATAATGGTTGCCATCTTGATCGATTGTCCCAGCAGAAAAGGGCTGTCTCCCCCCGACTGGAAAGAAGCTTCGTTGTCGATCAGCATGGAGCGGAGGAACAGCTGCAGCGGCCAAACTCCCTTATCGGTGACATACATTACCGCCGTAAAAAATTCGTTCCATCTCGCCACAGCATAAAACAAAGAGATTGTGGCGATAGCCGGCATCGACAGCGGAATGACGATTCTAAGCAGAATTCCCAAATCACTGCAGCCGTCTATCCTGGCCGACTCCTCGAGACTGTCCGGAATGGAGGTGAAAAAATTCCGCATGATAATCAGGTTGTAGGTTTGAATCGCAGTAGGAATCATCATCGACCATACTGTATTCATCATGCCAAGCTGCTTCACAACCAGATAAGTGGGAATGATGCCCCCGCTGAACATCATCGTAAAGACGATGGAAAACATGATCGGGCGTCCTCCCGGCAACTGCCGTTTCGACAGCGCATAGGCCGCCATCGTCGTGGCGAACATGCTGATAATCGTTCCGAATACCGTTATAAAGATGCTGTTCCCGTAGGAAACCCACAGCTGCTTAAGCTGCAGAAGGTACTGGTAAGCCTCTAGAGTGACCGATTTCGGATAGAGATGCAGGTTGGAGGACAAGCTTTCCTGCAGAGGAGTAATCGAGACGATCAGCGAATCCCAGAACGGGTACAAAGTCAGGAATGCGAGAAATGTCAAAAACATGTAGTTAACTGTATCAAATATTTTGCTGCCCGCACCGCTATGTGTCATGCCCCTTCCCCCTTTAATAAATCCCTTGTTCACCCATTCTCCGCGCCAAACTGTTGGCTATGACCAGAAGGGTAAAATTGATGACCGATTTGAACAATCCGACTGCGGCGGCGAGACTGAATTTGCCTTCCGTGAGGCCGACCCGGTAGACATACGTATCAATAATATCCGCTACGTTATAGACTCCGGGATGATACAGGACGAAAATTTGCTCGAATCCCGCTTCCATAAGCCCCCCGATACGCAGAATCAGCAGAATGATGATGGTGCTGCGGATGCAGGGCAAGGTGATATGCCATACCCTTCTCCACCGATTGGCCCCGTCCATGACCGCCGCCTCATAAAGCTGCGGATTGACACCGGCCAAGGCTGCCATATAAATAATGGTGTTCCAGCCGAACTCCTTCCAGATCATGGACCAGACCAATGTGCCGCGAAAATAATTCTCGTCAATCAGAAAGCCGACAGGCTGTCCGCCAAGCGATCGTATCAAATTGTTGACCACCCCGCCGTCGACCGAGAGCAGATTGATCAGCAGGCCTCCCATGATCACCCAGGAAATAAAGTGCGGCAAGTAGATCACTGTCTGCACTGTCCGCTTAAACATCAGCTTGCGAACCTCATTAAGCAGAAGGGCGACGATCAGCGGCAGCGGAAAGCCGAAGACCAGCCGGTATAAGCTGATCACGATGGTGTTCCAGAAAATCTGCCAGAACTTATCCAGGCCAAACAAGTATTCGAAATGCTGGAAGCCGACCCAGGCGCTCCCCGTGATCCCCTTGGTGATGCTGAATTGCTTGAAGGCAATCAGCGCTCCGTACATCGGATAATAATGAAACACAAGATAATAGAGAATGGCCGGTAGAAGCATCAAGTAAAAGGAACGATAGCTATAAATCCGTTTCAGCACTTCTAATCTTGCAGGTCCTATGCCGGTTCGTCCCGGTTTTGCAGCAGGCGTTGGCATAAGCAAACCTCCTTCCTTTCATTTGTTGTAAGCACTTTCAGCATAGAAGGAGGAGGTTGAGCCCGACAAGATTCAATACTTGTAAACGGTATCAATTATGGAGATTGGGCAGGTATCAATGGATCGGATCGGTATCTATTTTCGATTTTTCCCCGTTCAAACGCTCTATCGCATACCTTTTCCGATATTCGGTAGGGGTTAATCCCGTGTGCTTCTTGATTGTCCGGATCAGATTCTGCTTCTGCCCGAAGCCCGATGCTGCCGCGATTTCGTTAATGCCTAATGAGGATTCCTTTAGCAAACGGTAAGCTTCCTGCAGGCGGATATAGGTCAGATAGTCCATGAACGTCTGCCCGGTCACTTCTTTAAATAATTTCGATAAATATTGGCTGTTCATATAAGTCAGATCCGCCAGCATTTGCAGGCTGAGAGGCTCTCGGAAGTTGGCCTGGATATGGGACACCAGTTTGCCGATCAGTTCAACGTTCTTGTATTCCCGCTTATCCTGCAGAGCGTCTGCCGTCCGGGCGAACACCTTGTCAAACCACAGACGGATATCCTCCAGGCTCTGCAGCTTCGCAAATTCATATACGAGACCGTCATCCTCCTCTTCCCCCTCCCTTCCCGTCAACATTTCAGCACGAACCGTCATTAACGCGTGGAGCAGCCCGTTCAGAATCAAATTTTTGTGATGGAGGCCAAGCGCCGAATCCCCGACCAGCTGCCGGATCAGCTCGTCTTTAGCTGCCAGGGAAGCATCCAGCCGACCTATCTTCAACTCGTTCACGGCCTTGTCCACCCATTGGCGGAAGTTCATAAAGCGGTTCCGGTTCATATAGTTGATGTGCAGATCATGGATGGACAAGATGCTTCCTGTGCCGGTAAAGCGTTCATACAGCAGAACCTCGACCGCTTCGTTATAGGAGAGACAAATTTCTCCAAGGCTGCGGTAGCTGCCGCCGATTCCTATCGTCAGACTGGCTTCTGGCAGCTGCGTGGTCACGTTTCTTTTTACCTGAAAAGCCAGCTCTTTCGCCTTGTTAACCGTCTGTTCCCGGTCCCCCCATGTTCCCGTATTCATGATCATGACGTCTTGCTTATGGAATTGGGGAATGTAAACTCCCGACCCGTAAGCTGCCATCGTCTCCTCGCACAGCATACGGACCTGAAAATGAATCAAATTACGCAGCTTCTCCTCCGGCTCCTCGTCCAGATAAAGACGAAGGACAATCACGATAAAATGCTCAGGCTGGAGAGGTATGCCGTAATAGGCAAGCTGGCGCTTCAGTTCCTCGCTTCCGGACGGGCTTCCCGACAACAGATGAATCAGGGCGTGCTCCCGTAAAACCAGCTCGCTGTTATAAAATTTAGTTTTAAATTCCTCATTTTCATTAAATAAATGATCTATCGATTCGCTGATATAGCTGAATTCGTCACGGTGAAGAGCTTTGGTGAACGGTCTTTCCAGATGGTTGGATAAGGCATGGACCATTCTTCTTACCGGCTTGTAGTAATTTCTTGAAACCAGCACCATGAGGGCCACCCCGAGAGCAAGTCCCAGAAGTGAAATCAGAAGTGTAATCCGGATGATGTCATTCGATCTCTTGAACACCTCTTGATAGGGATTCAGAGTGACGTAGATCCATCCGTTAAAGTCGGAGGTCAGATAAGAGACCAGCGTGGGTTTCCCGCCAATCTTCTCGACGAACGAGCCTGTCTTCTCCGTACGAATTTGCTCTATATCGGTATCGGCGAACGGATGAAGCAGCATGCTTTTATCTTTATAAGACAATACTTCCCCTTCGGAGTTCAATATTGCAACATTCCCCAGCTTGCGGTTGTTCGTATTGACCACTGCGTTGTAGAGCACGTCTTCCTTCAGATGAATAAGAAGAACTCCTTTCTTCTCCATATGGTTCAGAGGGACGCTGAAATAGAAGCGAAGGACACTGTCGGAGGAATTGCGTTCGTCCGGCCAGCGGCCCGCTCCCCAGCTCATCGTTTCCCGGCCTTCGATAAATTCCCGCAGCGGCTCCCGGTTCGGGAAGTCTGTCAGGTCCATGATTCCCGACGGGGAAATCAGCTTATTATTGACGGAGCTATACAAATAAATGGAATGCAGATAGTTGGAGGAATGGATGCGTTCCGAGAACAAATTACCGGTGTTCTGCAGGAAACGGTACTCCTCTTCCAAATTCCAAGGAAGCCAGACCGATTTCTGGACATCTGTGTTGATCGCCAGCGATGTTGCCATCTGCTGCACCTCCCCCAGAGCCTGCTCCACGATTTTCCGAGTCTGTGCGAGCAGCTCGGTGTTCGCTCCGAGAACCTCCTCTTTTAGCATGACCGTCGTATACCGGTAAACCAGTGCACCGACCAGCAATGTAATCAGAACGACCGCAACCGTGAGATGCAGCAGCAGCCGGACAAAAACCGTTCTCACAAGTTCTCCCCCCTCTTTTGTATGCCCTTACATTATAATATAATCGGGTCTGCCTTTAAGAGGAAAGATTCCACACTTCACTCAGCGATTACCAATTCTAACCTTTGGATCCGCAGGTACGAATTAAAGTAGAATTAAACCTTTGGGATGGAGAATAGAAGGAAGCAACAGGAACAAGCAGAGGTACAGGTCCTGGCAAGATTTTTGGTTAAAATCGAAAAGAAACAGCACATTTGTTCAGGTAAATTTGCCCATTCGGGCCAGTTTGGGATTTTGATGAGGAATTAGTTGCATTTTTGTCCGTCCTTTCCTGAATTTCCCTGATTCTAGCAACACGACATGCACAGTCAATAATTGAAAATGTCCATGACAAAAAAACCGGAAGTATACACTTCCGGCTTGCATATCGGCATTATTCTATTTTTCTTTAATTACTTCACGCCTTCGGCAACTTCTTTAACCATCTCTGCCATGGAAATCAGTCCACCGCCGGACAGATACCAGTAATTCGGGTCGAGATAGATGATTTTGCCTTCTTTAAACGCGTTGGTCTTCTTCACCAGATCGTTCTCTACAACTTCCTTCGCCGGTTTTACGTTCTCGCCGCTGACTACCGCGTCTCTGTCAATGACGAAGAGATAGTCCGGGTTTTTCTCGGCGACGTATTCGAACGTAATTTTTTGACCGTGTGTGGAAGAATCGATCTTATCGTCTACCGGCAAAACTCCGAATACGTCATGGATCAAGCCGAATCGGGAGCCTCCACCATAAGCGCTGGCCTTCCCGCCCGTTGTCAGAATGATCAAACCTTTCTTACCGCTGGCGGCTGCCGTTTCGTTCAACTGCTTGATGGATTCGTTAATCGCGGCCAGCTCTTTGTCCGCTTCGGCTTCCTTACCGAAGATCGAGGCAAGCGTCTTTACGTTTTCCGTGAAGGATTCCATATAGTTCTGCGTATCAACCCCCATAAAGACCGTTGGGGCGATTTTATCCAACTCTTTGTAAGCTTCGGAAGATCTGCCCGAAATGATGATCAGCTCCGGCTTAAGCGCGTTGATTTTCTCGAAATCGGGCTCGAACAGCGTTCCTGCATTCATGTATTTGGAGTCTTCATATTTCTTCAGGTGGCCCGGCAGCGAGCTTTGAGGTACAGCAGCCACTTCGATTCCCAGCTTATCCAATGTTTCTAAAGCACCGTAGTCAAATACAACGACATTTTTCGGATTTTTCTTAACCGTTGCTTCCCCAAGCTGATGTTTGATCGTAAGCACCTCGTCTTTAGGCGCCTCTGTGTTCTTATTCTCGTTATTTGCCGCGGCGTTAGTTGTCTTTGCCTCTGATCCGCCCGGGTTTCCTTCCGAATTTTTCGCCCCGCACGCGGCGACTATGAAAACCAGAAAAATCGTCATCAACAACATGGATAATTTCTTGCTCACTCTTAACACCCCTAATAATTTAGTTTTTATATGAAATTATTTTGACGATATCGCTAACTTTAACTTGATGTCCGCTGCCTTTTTATAAGTATGGTTTCACTATCCTCCTTTCGCGGCGAACTGTCGGAGCGAACCGTGCTGGGAACCGTCAAATAAGATTCACCGGCTTTTGTAGACAGATTAAGTAAAATAAACGCAGATTTTATTGCCGTCAATCTCATGAATCTGAATGTCCATATCGTATACCTCCCGCAGTACGGACGAATCGATAATTTCGGCGGTCGTGCCTTCCTTTACAATTCTACCGTCCTTAAGCGCCACAATATAATCGGAATAACAGGAAGCGAAATTGATGTCATGGATTACGATAATTACTGTTTTGCCGAGCTCGTCGGCCAAGCGCCTCAGCACCTTCATAATTTGAACGGAATGCTTCATATCCAAATTGTTCAATGGTTCATCCAGCAGAACATAATCGGTATTCTGGGCAATAATCATGGCGATGAAAGCTCGCTGCTTCTGTCCGCCACTCAACTGATCCAAATATTTGTCCTGCATGTCTTCCAGTTCCATATAGCGAATGGCTTCGTCCACATATTTCTTGTCCTCCGCCGTCAGTCTTCCTTGGGAGTAAGGAAAACGTCCGAAGCCGACCAGTTCTTTAACCGTTAACCGGATATTAATGTGATTGGACTGCTTCAGGATGGAAATCCGCTTGGCCAGCTCGTTGCTTTTCCACTGACCGATCTCACGTCCCTCAATCCATATCTCCCCTTCGTCCTTGGGGATCAGGCGGCTGACCATCGACATCAGAGTGCTCTTCCCCGCCCCGTTCGGCCCGATAAACGAGGTAATCTTCCCCTTCGCTATCTTAACGGATACTTGATCTACGACATTTTTGTTTCCGTACCGTTTGGAAACGTTTCTGACTTCTACCACGATTTGTTCTCCTTTAACAGAAGGTATATGAAGTATACTCCGCCGATAAAATTGATGATGACACTTAACGAGGTGGAGAACGTGAATACCCGCTCGACCAAGAGCTGTCCTCCGACCAAAGCGATAATACTGATCAGGATAGATCCTGTGATTACATACGAATGCCGGTACGTTCTTATAAATTGATAGGCTACGTTCGCGACAAGCAAGCCCAGGAACGTGATCGGTCCGACCAGTGCGGTGGACACGGCTGTAAGTATTGCAACGACAATCAGAATTCTCTTGACGACATAATCGTAGCTGACACCGAGATTGATCGCATGTTCTTTGCCTAAAGACAGCACATCCAAATATTTATTGATCTTGATAAAGTAGGCTGCCGTAGCGAAGACGACGATGTAGGCAAGCAGGAGAATGTCGGAGTTGACGTTATTGAAGCTCGCGAACATCTTGTCTTGGACCACCATAAATTCGTTCGGATCGATGAGCATTTGCATAAAGGACGAAATACTGGAAAAGAACGTTCCGAAGATTAATCCGACCAGCAGCAGGAAATAAATATTTTTGCCCTCTCTTTTGAACAAAAATTTATACAATAGTCCCGCGAACAGCACCATAAAACCGACGGAGATGAGAAAGTGAATGTTCTTGCTCATCATGGTCAACGTAGTGGAGCCGAAGATGAAGACAATCGCCGTCTGCACCAGCATATAAAGAGAGTCCAATCCGATGATGCTCGGCGTCAATATTTTATTGTTCGTAACGGTTTGAAACATAACGGTTGAGAAAGCGATGCTGCCGCCCGTCAACAATATGGCCAATATTTTCTTGCCTCTTCGCGGCAATACATAATCCCAATTGCCGGCCGCATCGATGAATAAAAGGATGCAGATGAGCAACAGTGCCAGGGCGCCCAGGATATACAGCTTCGTTTTATGACTCATGTGACTTTCTCCTCAATAGCAAATAAAGAAAAATGCCGCTTCCTATGACCCCAACCGTAAGGCCGATAGAAATTTCGAACGGATAAATGATAATACGGCCGAGAATGTCGCAAGCCAGGACGAATACTGCCCCTAACAACGCCGTATGAGAAAGGTTTTTCTTCAGGTTATCGCCTTGGTAAATAGTTACGATGTTCGGAATGATCAGCCCCAGGAAAGGGATGTTTCCAACCGTAAGCATAACAATCGCGGATACAAGTGCGACGATCACCAGGCCGATATTGACTACCCGCTTGTAATTCAGCCCCAGGTTGACGGAGAACTCCTCCCCCATGCCGGCAACGGTAAACCGGTTCGCGTATAGATATGCTGCGACAACTAACGGGATACTTAAGTAAAGCAGCTCGTAGCGACCCTGCATGATCATGGAAAAGTCGCCGTGAAGCCAAGCGCCCACACTCTGGATTAGACCATACTTGAGACCCAAGAATGTCGTCGTCGAGCCGACGATGCTGCCGAACATCAAACCGACTAGCGGAATAAAGATTGAATCTTTATACTTGATTTTGTCTAAAATCTTCATGAATGCGAATGTTCCCGCCAGCGCGAAAACAAAAGCGACAAGCATCTTCTGCAGAGGGCTGGCCGAGCCGAAGATCAACAGCGATACGAGAATTCCCAAGCTGGCCGAGTCCATCGTTCCCGCCGTAGTCGGGGAGACGAATTTGTTTCTCGTCAGCTGCATCATGATCAAACCGACGATGCTCATGCTCGTTCCGGCGATAATAATGCTGATTAAGCGGGGAACGCGGCTGATCATAATAATTTCCAACTGGTCCTCTGTCAAGCTGAATATATCGAAGATGGATATATCCGTAACGCCTATAAATAATGAAATAAAGGAGAAAACTATCAGTGCGATAACCAGGTATCTTTTTTTCATCACTTTTTTCCTTTGCGCAAATGAATCTCATTCTCATTTAGGGTAATAATGATATTCATTCTCAATTAGATCACGATTAGTATTATAACATGCTGAACCCCGCTGTCAACATTATCCATGGTTTTCCGGATAAAAAAACGACAAAATTCAATAATTATTCATAATGTTGGTTCATTTTTTCAACTTGCTCGTTACGTCTGCCCGCAACAACGGGATGTATTGGAAAATCCGTCTATTTCTGCTGGTGTTGTGCCAAGGGAATGGAGTAGCGCGTCTGATTGGAAAATAGCTTAGCCAACCACCGGCCCTTGTGGTGATTATCTCCCACTGCGCACGACTCCCAGTGCGCGGTGTTTGACGTCGCATGACGGTGGTCAACCACATGGCTACGTACCGGGGACTGGGTAACTAACTGGATTTTATGTAGATAGATGGGATCTAGCCGCCAAAATCGCTAACCTACCTTGAAAATCCGTCTATTTTACCGTCTGCAGGCATCGTTGCAAGCGGAGCGGCACATCTAACTGTATTTTGTACAGGTAGATTCAAGCGAATGGGCGAAAATGATCAAACTAACTGGATAAACTACAGTTAAAATGGGCAACTTTGGGCGAAACGGCTGTTTTGGCGCAAACTAACTGTAGGTTTTCCAGTTAGTTTCCATATTTCTTCCGAATCTAGAAATCTAACTGTATGAAATCCATTTAGTATTCAAATTTCACACTATTGAAGCAATTCAACTCTATTCTACCTTGAAAATCCATCCATTTTCACCATCTGATGGTGTCGCGGTCAGCGGCATGGGGGTCTAAATGGGAAACCTCCATTTAAAATGGAGGTTTTTTGGCGATATGGCTCTTTTTGTACCCAATAGATGGAGGTTTCTCCGGTTAGTTTTGGTTATTCGGTCAAAATGGGCAAAACTAACCGGATGAAATCCATTTAGTATAGGCGAATTTACTTTAGTCCGGGTTACGAAGCCGGTTTATATAGAATGATTCAATTACGCCACCTTCCTCTCGAGAAGACGGCCTATAGAATGAATAGGAATCCCGGGAAATAAAAAGGATGGAGCCCTGCAGCCCCACCCTGCCGCTGTGTATGAATCTTACACGAGAGTTTGTCTGCGCTTGAATTCCTGGATCGCTTGATCGCTCATTCTTGCAGGAGTCCATTTCGGCTCCCAGACGAGATTCACTTCAACGTCTGTGACGCCGGAGACGGCCCCTACCTTCTCATGGATTTCGCTCAGAAGCTCGTCCTTCAGCGGACATTCCGGAATCGTCAAAGTCATGGTAATCATTACCTTACCGTCCGGATCGGCCTCCAGTTCGTAAACAAGCCCCAAGTCCACGATATTGATATGCAGCTCGGGGTCCATCACTTCCTCCAATACGGACCATACCTTATCCTTCAAGTCCATTTTCCCGCTTCTCCTTTACATTTCATTGTGATAGGATACCTCCTTAAAGTATCCAACGGGAAAATTTTTATGAAGCGTCTCTTGCGGCAAGGAGGCATCTGATTGGGCCGGGTACCCCGAAAACATCACATGTCGGGTGCATCATCTCGGCTGCCCTTCGCTGTCAGCTCTTGTGCCGGGAGTTGAACGGCTGCTTACTCCGTAGTTCTTGGGCTTTCAGTAAAATCTGGGAGCCTCTCATAGAATCCGCGGATTCGCTGGTCCGCACCTTGTCGGTCGTCTGCTTCCGCACCGCGCGCGGCTCCCATCCCTGCGCGCGGTGTTTGACGTCACATGACGGTGGTCAACCACATGCCGCCAGGCTGCTCTCCCCAGTGTTCCTTCGCCACGAAGTGCCACTCCCGGCTCCCCATGGAAGCCCGTTATTTGTATTTCCGCCAGTCCATATTGGAGTTCTTCAGCAAATGCTCGAAATCATTATCGAGTCTCTCCTGCTCGACCTTGCGGGCTTGTTCCGCCTTCTTGCGTTCTTCTTCCTTCCGCTTCTCTTCTTCCGCCTTGATCTCGTTCGCCTGAGCTTTCAGCTTATCGACCATCTCGCTGCTCAGTAAATCCTTCAATGTGGCCGGCTGCTCCGCAGAAGAAGGCCGATTGGACGGTGAAGCCTGTCTTCTCTTCTTGGCCATTTGTTGCTCACCCCGCTTTATTCACCCTGTCCTCCTGCATCCGGTACATTCCCTTAAAGACGCTGTCTAAATGGAGCTGCCGGGCAGAAGAGCGTGCGAATGATCTCTGGTCGTTCTTGCTTCCGGTTACGGCGCCTCGGTATTCCGTCGTCAAAGCAACGACAGAGCTAGATTCGCCAAGCACCACCTTGGAATCCATTGTACCCGTCATCCCTCCACAGTACAATCCTGATTCCCGGGAGAAGCACACGTTTGAGAAAAGGCCTCGCCCTGGGCGAAAAGGCTTTTGACCGCTTTTGACCAGTCCATCAAACGCAGCAACGCGCCCCCGAGAAGGCGCGCGTTTTGAACATTTAGGGGGCAGGCAGCCTATCAAGTCTACTACTGCCAGCTGCCCATTAACCGGCAATATGCCAGTCCTGATCCGGATTCCATCTATAAAGGCGATACTTAACCCGGTAGAGGATTACCGCATAAAAGCTCCCACTATCCCATATCGGTCGATCATACTTCGGAAGCACTTGCGGCGTAGGGGCCTTTCTGTGCCTTGACATAGTATACGGCGTGACTGGAGCTAACGATATGCTCTGGCTTTGGCTTGCCTCTAGCCTGCCGATGTCCTTCCAGATGGACTTCGCTCTTCTCCGATCCTTTCCACGCCTCCTCGGATTCCCAGCGGACCATGACGACCACTTCTTCATCGCCTCGTACCGTTTTCTTGACCATTACGCTCAAATCTATAAATCCGGGAGACTTCTCAATAGCCCCTTCTCCGCTAAACCGTTCAACGACTTTATTGGAGGTTCCTTCCTTAACCACGATGGTCTTAGTCTCGATAAACACGATCTGTCCCTCTCCTCTCCCATTTACGGATGGTGGTATTCCCTACCATTCTAATTGATAAAGATTCTCATTGTCAATGAAATCCGAAAATTGAGCTTTTCACAGAAAAAGGGCCTCAGCAAAAAAAGAATCACCGAGGCCGTCTGTTAGAGTACCGAAAATCCGGGTATATGCTCGTCCTGCGGCGACACCGGTCACCACCCCTTCTCCGAAGCGAATGCCGATCCGGAAAAAGGAAAAACCGGACCCGTTAAGACGGATCCGGCTTTTCATTTTGTTTATTTCCGGGCGGAATGATCACATTCCTGGTGCCGCTGAGCTTTTCGTAAAACAACGTTTTGTCCCGGCTGAACAAGCGAAGCATGAAATGAACGGCGAAGACAAGATTGCCCAGCCCGACGATAAACAGAAGCGCCATGAAGAATATCCGGACAAAGCTCCCTCCCGCTGCGATCTGCAGGAACAGAACATTCAAACCGAAAATCCCGAAGTACAGAATGCCGTAACGGATCGACAGCTCCTTCAGCGTCACCTTCTCCCCGGCCCCTTTCACCCGGATGCGGACGATCGATTTGCCCAACGTAACGCCATTAGTGGCGGAAGGAATGACAATGAAGTAGAGGAAGACAACGAGAGCAACCTCCAGCCAGGAATTCATCCTCCCGAATAGGCTTAAAAATCCGTTGATGAATCCGATCAGCAGCCAGTCGATGGCCAAGGCAATGGTCCGGCGGATCATCGAAACCGGTCGGGCAGCCAGATCAATTCCTTCATCCAGCTTTTTCGTGTTCGGCAGAAATCCGGTGATTATTGGCGCAATGAGGCATCCCGCCATGGCCCCTGATGTATTCAGAAGCAAATCGTCCACATCGAACAGCCGGTACGGACAATTGTAAATGCCATAAAGCCCGGAAAGCTGGGTCAGCTCGAAAAATAACGAAGCCAGAAACGACAATATCAGCGTTTGGAACCAGGTTCGATGAAAGTAATATCTCAAATAAATCCCTAATGGAAATAGCAGCAAGAAGTTAAAGGCCGCCTGCTGAAAAGCCCTCTCCTTCAGAACTCCGATATAGGTCATCGGATGGTCCCACTGGAACCCGGTCTCCCGCAAGAAATCTACGACAAAATAAAACGGCATTAACTGCATATGCTTCGTGCCAGGAGGCTGCAGACTGCAAGTATTGGTCGTCTCCGGAAGAGGGAGAATGACCAGATAGTAAGCCGCCATTGCATACAGCAGCAAGGAATAGAGCACAATGGAGCGATACCAATTGACATAGCCGTACTTGCGATAATGGTATAGCAGGAACGGAAGCAGAATGACGAAGGCCGCAATCGGGAAAGTAATAAAGGCCTGCTTGATCGGAAATAAATACGACGACATGGAATAACCACCTGTTCATTAGGTCAAGATCACTTCTGAAATTATACAGACCGCTTCCTTTTGAAGCAAGCTTTTGTCGGAACAAATACGGCATGAGCCCGCTATAAGTGCTGGTTCATTTTACCGGATTGCTGTCTGCATTGCTGTGGTGAAGTATGATATACCTTTCTGAACATTTTGGAAAAATGCGAAAAATTGTGATAGCCAAGGCTTCGGGCTACATCGGAGATCGGGATGGTCGAGCCGGTAATCAGCTCTTTGGCCCGGGACATCCGGGCATGCAGGATATAATCCGTGATCGATTCCCCGACTTCACGTTTGAACAGGCGGGACAGGTAGGCGGGATTGAGATGAACGCAGCCGGCGAGCTGCTCTCTGGTGATCGGTTCATGTAAGTGCTCTGTGATATAGTACTGGACACGCTGAACCACCGAATGATTCTGATGCAATTGATCATAAATAACCTGAACCGCTCGAAGAGTTGAAGCCTCCAATTGCTCAAGGCTGCGAGGCCTGGCGTTCAGCAGAATTCCTTCTTGATCCTGAAACAGTTCAAAGGCGGACAGTCCGTTCTTATGAAGAATATAATGCACCATCTGCATAAATTCATGACGAAACCCTTCCAGCTCTACAATCGAAAGTCCCGGAATGCCGCTCATTTCCGCGATAAGGCAGCGAATCTCTCTCTGCAATTCGTCCAGCTTGCCCTGTTCCAGCAGAAAGGTCCAGGCAGATAGGCGCGGAATCATCGTCCTAATCGAATAGGGGCCTGCCGCAGCCAATGTATACACCTGGTTGGATTTATTCAAATTGTTGTACTCCATCTGCAGCAGCCGTCTGTACGTTTCGGCTATATCATAGAGAGTGGAGCTCTTTCCAATATAACAGGAAACGTTACAGCTGAAGTATTTACGACAGTCCCGGATGTAGCTTTCACAGCGCGAATGCAGCTCGTTCATCGCTTCCGCTCCTCCATCCACTCCGACGATGATAACGACATTCACGCCCTGCTTGGTCTGAATGACTTCACCCTGGCCGGTAAGAAGCAGCATTTCGGATGCTCCTTTGCGAACGGCATATTCCATCATCTCTTCATCCTTCGTGCTGAACTCGCGCAGCCACGATTCGACGCTTACCAGAACAGGCAGGAATACGGCATCCTGGAGACCCGTAAGCTCATGCTCCTCAAGGATGCCTGCTATATTGTCCGCAGAGCAGACCATTCTGCCCGACAATAAATCGTTCCAGAACTTATCCGTAAGGAGAGTCTTTTTCCTTCGCCACATCTCGTAGTAAGGTTTATACTGCTCGCGCAATTGAAGCAGCTCCCGTTCCTGTCTAATGGACTGCAGTGCTTTGGCGATAGTCTCCTGAAGCACATCGAATTCAATCGGCTTCAACAGATAATCGAATCCGTCCAGTTGGATCGCTCTCTTCATGAAGTCGAAGGCTGAATGGGCGGTCAGAAAAATCGTTTCCGTACCGGGAGAAATTTCATTTACCCGCTCAAGAAGCTCGATCCCTGTTCCTCTGGGCATTTCAATATCACAAACCATGACATCGATCGGAGTGCGTTCAAATACCCGCAGCGCATCCCGCATATTATAAGCCTCATATACTTCGGACACCTGGAGATCCTGCCAATTCACACCGCTTCGGATCCCCATCACCGCGTAGATCTCATCGTCCACAATCAGCGCCTTGTACATTGCGACTGCCTCCATTCAGATCATCAATATGAAGTAAACTTCTCTACCGTTCGAAAAGGAAGTGCGATTCGGATTCTCGCACCGGAATCCGGTGCGTTATCAAACTCCAGCTGCGTCTGCTGGCCAAAAATATGCTTGAGCCTGTACTGCACATTGGAAATCCCCAAATGCTCTCCGTTCTGACTTTCCAAGTAGCCGCCCGTCTGCAGCTTCTCCAGAATTTCTTCAGAGAAGCCATTGCCGTTATCCGAAATGACAATTTCCAATCGCTCGTGCTCTAGTAGACGGATATAAATAGCTATATGAAAAGGATGATCCATGAAATCAAAACCATATTTAATTGCATTTTCGATGAAAGGCTGAATTAACAGGGGCGGAATGGCCGCCTTCTCCGCTCCGTCGGATATGTGAATCTCATAGGTTACGCGCCCGGGAAAACGAACCTGCTGAATTTTGATGTAGCTCTCCATATGCTCCATTTCTTCAGCGATCGTTACAACGATTTGGTTTGTCTTGGTCGTAAACCGGAAATATTTGACCAAATTCATTCACATCAGTTGGATCACGCTATAATTTTTTATCTCAGCCAGATTGTAAACGATATTAATAGAGTTGAGCAGAAAGTGGGGATTGATTTGCAGCTGCAAATGCTTAAGCTCGGCCTTGTGCGCTTTGATCTGTTCTTCATACACGCTGATCTTCAGTTCATGAATCTGCGAGGCCATGCTGTTGAAGGTTTCATTGATAATGGCAAATTCCTTCGATCCGGACGAATGTAGGCGGGTATCCCAGTTCCCATGCTTAATTCTCCGCATCCCCCGAATCAGATTGTTCATCGGTTTCATGATGATATCATTGAGGTATGCCAAATAAATGATCAGGATACAAAACACACCGACCGATAAAATAATAATTCCCTTCCGAAAATGATATAAATTTTTCAGCATCCGGGCTTCCGGAACAAACGCGCTTAGAATCACATCTGTTCCATTAATCGGATTCATAACGACGATATAATTTCGGTCATCCTTCTCTACTACCTGATACAATTCATTCGATTCCAGGGCAAGAGAGTCATTCAAGCGATGCGGGTCGATCCCGGCCGTGCTTGTCATCCATTCTCCCCGGTTATTAACGAAGCTGGCGAAGCCTTCCTCAAGGTGGATTAAATCGAGGGGGATCATCAGGTTCTCCAGCTTGACGAAGGCTCCCAGATAAAAATCGTCTCCCGTATCCACCAACCGGATTAATGCATATTGGTGTTCACTGTATTCGATTGCCTTCCATTCGCCGAAATAGGCGCTGTCCGGGCGAACGTCCTTGACGAGGTTTTCAATGGATGTTTTAATCGATTGCAGCTCTTCATAGGATTGGGTTTTGATCGGCGTGCTGAAGAGATCCTGCTTCTCTACCGAGTAAATAAACAGAAGATCAACGCTGTTGTCAAAACGGTGATAGCGAGTCAACGTGTTCAATATTCTGGCCTTGGCCAAATAGTACTCATCCGGATCATCCAGCAGCTGCGACAGGGCAGCGATGTTCGGATCCTCGACGGCGATATTGTATAAAAAGTTGGTTTCCTTGTTCAGGGCCGCCTCGATCTGATTCGAATAGAGAATCATCGAGTTTTTATTGGAATCCGCCACTTGCTCCCTGATAATGTTCGAAGCGTAATAATTGTTGTAGAGCAGCAGTATGACCAGAGGCACCACGATTATAGAAAAGCCGATGATTAACTTAAAGCGAAGCGAATGCTTAATATTGGACATCGTCTTGACTACCCCGCTCTATGAGGATATTAGTAGAATGTGATGCTTTTTATCTACACTTCCAAGTATAGCTTCATACGAGAAAAAGGGAATCTTATTAAGGACTCATAACGATAGTCCCGGTTCAGATTTCCCTCTCGTCTCTTATATATCCGTTATTTGTTCTGCGCCCATTCAGCCAACTGCTTGTCGACTTCCGCCCGGACTTTGTCAAAGCCGGCGGCCTGCCGCTTTTCCTTCCACTTGGCGATAATCTTCTCCGGATCAACGGCTCCCGATCTTAAGGTCGCTCCGAACTCTTTCTCCACATTTGCCAAAGAAGCCATTTCCGATTTGACAGGCTCTTGGTTAAAGGTGAAGCCGAGAGCGATGGAACGCTCTGCCCGTTGATTAAATTCCTCGAATTTTTCCCACTTCTTCGGATCTTCGTTCACCCACAGGTAGGAGTTGAACTGATTGCCGAACATCCAGCCTCCGGGATTGGGGTAGGTTTGCGTATCTGCATTCATGCCTTCCGGATAGTCGATAATGTTATCGGATTTCTTCACATAGTGCTTGCCTTCGATCCCCCAGTCCAGCATATTCAGAAGCTTCGGATCGCTGTAGAGCAGATTAAGGAACATCATCGCTCTCGCAGGATCTTTGGACGTCCGGGATATTCCCAGCATGGCCCCTTGGGCATCCCCTGTCGTCGTAAAAGGCTCTGCCGTTTCTACCTGCACAAGCTCAATCCCCAGGCTCACGCTCATTTCCCGGTCCTTCCCCGGCTTCAAGGATTGGGCAACGGCGAACGCCTTCCCTGCCTTGATCATGTTCAAGCCCTGATCGGCATCCGAGGTCAGGATATCCTTATCGAACCAGCCATTCTGGTTCCATTGATGCATACGTTTATAGAAATTAATAAAATTGGGGTCTTCCAACGTATCTATAGCCTTCAGTTCTTTGCTTCCGAGGGGAATAGCCAGGTTCGCAACGATTCCATCGTAATTCGCCGCTTCCCAAATATTCGTAAATTTACTTGATACGATCGGTGTAACTCCCGGCTCATTTTCCTTGATCGTCTGGAACATGGCTTCCATATCCTCGAGAGATTTCACGCCATTGATATCGAACTTGTACTTGTCAACCAGTTTCTTGTCGAGCAGAAAACCGAAGCCCTGCCCGAACTCCTTCTTGGTAGGAAGCGCGTACAGCTTGCCCCCGATTCTCGAGCCTTTAATGAAATCCTCACCGAGAATCCCTGGAATATCCTTGCCGTATTCGGCCATTAATTCGTCAAGTTCCAGATACTGCCCCTTGGCCACATCCTTCGCATACGAGAACCAGCTGGCCGTAAACATAAGATCGAACGGTTCGTTGGATATCTTCATCAGATTGGTTTTATCGTCCCAGGAAGCCCATTCGATAGGTTTAAGCTCAATCGTAGCATTGATCTTTTCCGTCAAATATTTGCTCATTTCATCCTGCACAAGCTGCAGATCTTTGGGTGCGGTCGCAGGGTATACTAGCGTGATTTTGTAAGGACTGGTACCTCCCGTCTTTGTTGCGGGCGTAGTCCCGGAATCCGTTGTCTTTCCGGCTTCCCCTTTAGCGCAGCCTGTCAATGCCAGCATTCCGCATAACATAATCATCCATACTAAATGGTAGACTTTTTTCATGTCATGGCGTCCCCTTCCTCGTTTAATCTTTTGTAAAACATGCATGGAAGCCGCAGTATCCTGCCAACCTCACCTCCTCTAAGGCATCCGGTTCTATCTAACCTTTGACCGCGCCGCTCGTAATCCCGCTGATGTAATATTTCTGGAAGAACGGGTAGGCGAACAATAAAGGGGCAATTCCGACAATGGCAAGGGCCATCCGCACCGTTTCGCGCGGCATTTTGGCAAGCAGCTCGCCGACCTGGGCCGAACTGTTGGACTTCATCAGAAGATATTGGATATTGGTGAGTGTCTTCGTCATCAAATATTGGATATTGTAGAGCTCGGGCTTATCGATAAATAGCATGCAGTTATACCAGTCGTTCCAGTAGGATAATGTGTTGAACAGCCCGATCGTAGCCATAATCGGCAGAGAAAGCGGTACGACGATTTGAAAAAATATTTTCAGCTCACCGGCCCCGTCAATGGTTGCGGATTCGATGACCGATTCGGGGATGGTCGAGGCGAAGAAGCTGCGCATCAGCAGCACGTTAAATGCGCTAAGCAGCAGGTTGGGAATAATCATGGCAAAAATCGTATTCTTCAAATTAAACATCGTTACATAGGTGATGTACCAAGGCACCATCCCTCCGCCAAACAGCATCGTGAAGAAGATATAGAAGGAAATGGTGCGGCGGAAGGGAAGGTCCGGCCGGGATAACGGGTATGCAAAAAAAGCGGTGATCAACAGACTGGCAGCCGTGCCGACGAGAGTGGTCAGTATGGTGACTCCATAGGCTCGCGCGATTTCTGAAAAATCATTGAACAGAAATTGATAAGCCGCAAAGCTGATTTCACTCGGAAACAATGAGTAACCATTCTGGAGAATAGATTCCTCGCTGGATATGGATACCATGAATACAAGAAGGAACGGAACTATCGAGGCAATGGTAAATGCCCAGAAAAACAGGTGAATCAAGGATGAGCCCATGCGTTTTTTCAGGGTCAATTTCACCGCAATTTCTTCCTTCTTCCCGTTTAGGTTCAACTCCATTCCCATTTCCCCCTTGTCTAAAATAATGCGTCCCGTTTATTGATGCGTCGGACAGCCGTATTCGCCGCCAAGATGAGAACGAAGCAGACTACCGATTGATAGAATCCCGCCGCCGTCGACATTCCGATATCGCCCGATTGAATCATGGCCCGGTACACAAAGGTATCGATCGTATTTGTCGTCGGAATTAAAGCGCCGGTATTCATAGGCACCTGATAGAACAATCCGAAATCCGACCGCAGGATGCCGCTGATTGCAAGCAGAGTCATGGTGATGATGACGGGTAATATGAGCGGAATCGTAATCCGGGTCATCTGTTTCCACTTGTTAGCGCCATCGATAGTGGCGGCTTCATAATATTCCTTGTCTATTCCTATAATCGAGGCAAAATAAATGATGGAGAGATAGCCGACATTTTTCCAGGCGTTAACAATGACGAGAATATACGGCCAATACTTCGGTTCGCCGTACCAGGATATCGCCTCGGCGCCGAACCATTTGATCAACAGCCTGTTCACAAGACCGCTGTCCGCATTCAGAAAGCTGTACACCAGATAAGCGACTACAACCATAGAGATAATATTCGGAAGCAGGAAAGTGCTCTGATAGAACCGGCTGATCACTTTGTCCTTGATTTCATTGATCAGAAGCGCCACCAGTACGGATAGAACCAAATTCAGAACGATAAAGACGAAATTGTAGAGGAAGGTATTCCGGGTAATGATGTAGGCGTCCTGCGAGTTGAACAAAAATTTAAAATTATCAAGCCCGGCCCACTCGCTCCCCCAAATCCCATCGACATAATTATAATTTTTGAATGCAAGGATGACGCCGTACATCGGGATGTAATTGTTGATAAACAAATACACAATTCCCGGCAATGTCATAAGAAGCAGCCATTTGTACTTTTTCAGACTTTTCCTTAAATGCGACAACCTTCTCATGATCCAGCCCCTTCTCATCAAGGTGAAGTAAGCCCTTACAACTTCATTCTATATTGCAGGCGGAATAGCCGGCCACCATCCTTATGACTTTCTGATGCCACAATGATGACTTCTTCCAAAAATAAAAACCATCCCCTAAACTTAGGAGATGGCTGCTTTTCAAAGCTATTTATCATTGTCGCGTTTCGGCCAAATACTCTCTCTGGAGAAGCCCCATATGAACGATGTCATGCCATGCCCCTCCACGGAACAGGCACTGCCGGGAAATCCCCTCATGTTGAAAGCCCAGCTTCTCATACAGCTTGACCGCTTTGTCATTGAAGGAAAAGACCCTGAGCGACACACGATGCAGGTTCATTTCGAGAAACGCATAATCGAGCAGCAGCCGCAGCGTCTCCTTCCCGTATCCTTGTCCCCAGTACGCTCTATTTCCAATATCGATAATGCATTCGGCATTGCGGTTTTTCAGATCGATATTAATTAATGAAGTGATTCCGATCGGCGTTCCGGTCTCTTTATCCATAACGATGTAGCTCTTCGAGGAGGGAGAGCCCAGGATCACCTGCTGGACGAAGCTTCTCGTCTCCTCCAGCGGATAAATATCCAAATAAGGATTGGTCGTGTGCATCACTTCCAAGTCATTGCGCCACTCATGATAGAGCTCTGCATCCTCCGCCGTCATTTTTCTGAAAGTGATTTTCGAAGATTCGAATAACATCACTGTTGCTCCTTTCCCGCCGTGAGGCTAATGGTTGACCGGACTCAGCATTCCCTGCAATGAGAAAAGCAGAGCCTCAAGCTGCTCCTTGACCCGGGTTCTCTCCGACCCTAACTGGTACGTGTCCAGCATCAATCCATCCATAAATGAAATTAAATATAAAGCGACAGACGCAGGAGCCAGCCGGGGCTGAAACTCTCCCTGCTCCATCCCCAATTCAATAAATCTCGTAATAGCGTCCGCCAAAGCTTGATACCGCTCCGTAACATAAGGGTGGGCCTGCGAATTTCGCACATCATGGACCGTCAGGAAAAACTCCGCCTTAGCCCGCAGAAGAGAGTTCCGGATGCACTCTATGCTCCCTTCTTGCTGTCGGATCCATCCGGCTAACGCCGTCCACGAAGGGGCTCGCTCCTCCGATGCGAAGAAGAGTAGCTCCCGCTGGTCCTCCTGCTGCATAACCTCTACAAACACATGCTCTATATTGTCAAAATAAGAGTACAACGCCCCTCTGGATACTCCAGCCTCCTCCATAACATCCTGCATCGTCGCTTGAGTCAGACCTTTGCGAACGAACACTCTCTCCGCGGCTTCCAGCAGTTCTTTCTTCTTCTGAATTTTGTATTCATCGCTGACCTTCGGGGCCATGAAGCTTACCCTCCTTAATAAAAACGGCATGAACGTCGGTTTAGTTCATTATAAACGACAACGGTGTCGTTTTTCAAGGCAGATTTTAGCCCGCAGCATGATTCTGGGGAACCCCGCTGCGGGCTATAGGTGTTATTGGGGGGGCAAGGTGGGTTATAAACCGAATATCTAGACTGTACACCTGCAACTCGTTGACAGATTCAAATCCTTATAGGTACGTTACAAACGAAGACGCGACAGCTATATGGATTCAAGCGGCTCCCGACTGTATATCTGGGGATGATTGAAAAACGGAACATTGTTTCAATCCTCATAGGTAGTTACTGAACGCTAACGAAGGACAAGAATCAGCTTGTCATGAACGAGTTTCAAATCCTCATAGGTAGTTACTAAACGTTAGTGCCGCGTCGGGGGTGAAAAACCCCAATAAAAAGCGGCGAAACCGGATGGCATGTCTCGGGAGATGTTCCGGGATTGGGAGGCTGAAATCTCGCTAAGTATGCACTAACTGACGAGGAGCAGAGAGCCTACGAGAAGCAAATCCAAATGCAGCAGCAACGCAAACGGATATACCACTCAGGGGAGCCGATAGGCTCCCTTCCACATTTCAAGAGCGCCTCCGGCGCGGAAGCGGGATGGACTTGAAATTGATTCCTTTCCCGTCTACATAGTCGTCAATTACCTCAGAAACTTCATCAAACGACATATAGACGGCAGGATAGATTACGTTCTCCTCGACGACATAATCGAGGGATTCCAGTCTTTTCAAAATGCTTGTCGCTCGCATGCTACCAGCCTCCCATTTTTAAAATACCATATATGTTATCGGACGGGGGTGATCTGCTCCTTGTTCTCGTGAGTTCAAATCCTCATAGGTAGTTACTAAACTCAAAAACATTTTCGATACATTATGAACCACTTCGGTGTTTCAAATCCTCAAAGGTAGTTACTAAACTGCAAATTTGATTTTCCCGGTCGATACTATTCTGACGAGTTTCAAATCCTCATAGGTAGTTACTAAACAACCGATTCGTCCCTCTGACGTTTCGCCTCTTCAAGTTTCAAATCCTCATAGGTAGTTACTAAACTGGGCTCGGACATTCTCTTCCGCCTTGAGCTCATCAGTTTCAAATCCTCATAGGTAGTTACTAAACCCGTAAAAACGGCATCATAATAAGCATTCTACATTCAGCCTCTTTGTCCTGCTTGCTATTTTCACCCAGTTAAGAAAAGAAGATTATTCCAGAATATCTTTACTTCTCATCCACTTTCTTCGTTCTACTCCCAAAACCATTGTGCCGTCGATCCCCGGGGATTTTTACGCTATTGGAGGTCGACGACAAATATTAATTTCAATCTATCCAAAGAGGATTACTCACCTGAAGCGTTATTTCAAATCCTTATAAATACGTTATTATCATCGGAACCAAAAAGAGAACTTGAACCGGAAAACGTTAGACCGCGTTAGACCGATGCCATCAATTGTAACGCGTGAAAGACTTCATTTGCGATGATCTGGATAAAAGGCTTGGGGTTGCCTTGGTCAGCCTGCTCCAACGCAGTATAATATTCTTGTCGGTTCTCATTTCGGATGATCGCCGGAGGAAAACCATTTTGCATCAAGATAAAGTTCATGGCTAAGCGCCCAACCCGCCCATTGCCATCCGAAAAAGGATGGATAGCAACGAATCTATGGTGAAACATGGCGGCAAGTTCTACCGGATGTTTCTTAGACTCCTCATACCAGCGTATCAAATTCTCCATTTCTTGCTGAACCTGAACATATGATGTGTAATGATGGATTTTCCCCGAAATCGTTAAGACATGATTATCTTTCTTTTTATATTCGCCCGGCTGAAAATCAAGGTTTCGTACGCCCTGAAAGAGGATGGCATGAAAATCCTTAATTAATCTTTCGCTAAGCTTTCTGTCTTGAATAGCGTCCTGGAGATAATCGATTGCTTCGGCGTGATTTACAATTTCAAGATGTTCACGCAACGTTTTCCCCTTTATGGTAAGTCCCTCACGGAGAAAAAAAGCGGTTTCCTGATACGAAAACGTATTGCCCTCAATAGCATTTGAATGATACGTCCACTCTTCACGAAATTTCTGAGCGATTGTTTTCATTAGATCCGGATGCAGCGGTCGCTTCGCATCAATCTGACGCTTTAAATCATCGATTTGTTGCCACATTGGATTGATTCCTTTCCATTTTCAGAAAATTTCATCATTGTGATCGCTACTTTTTTTGTCGTTCAGGTAACGTTTGAACCCTTAGCCTAGCTTTACCATTTTTAATAGTTTTGCCCTATAAGTAGTTGCTAAACACCTTCGCATTAAATTCCGTGCATACGACCCTACTGAATTTCAAATCCTCATAGGTAGTTACTGAACCCGTAAAAACAGCGTCATATAAACCTTCTACATTCTGCCTTGTATGTCCTGCTTGCTATTTTCACCTGATTGAAAAAGAAGATTCTCCAGAATATCTTTACTTTTCTCCTTATTCCTTCGTATATCTCCAAAAATCAATATGTCGTCGGTCCCCGGGTGTTATTACACTATCGGGGTCGACGACAAAAGTAAAGTTGCATATATAGTTTTCCCTATCCAATTTTTCGAAATTTTTATTTCCAGTTTATTTCAGGGTAGGACACACAGAACTTGTAATCATGGGAAGTAAAATTATAGAATCACTCGATATTCTCGGATGGGGGGGGGCGGTTTAATCTCCGGAAGGGAGGTAATACCTATGATAGTATACCGTTAATTTCCTTCCAGTTACCTCGTGAACAGCCATCCGATCCCGCTTAAAACTCCAAGTCCGGCCGCGCTATACAAACTGATGAGCAACTTCTGGTTTCCCGTTCCCATATAAAGAAGCCCATTCGCGACGATGGTGGCCACACATAATAAAAAGATCCATTTCAACACTTGATTGGCCATCTCTTTTCCTCCTCTACTTCGTTATTTCATACATCAGCATGTTTGATATGGCGTATCGACATATAGGCCACGGAGATTCCCAGAAGCGCCAAACTAATCGGCACAGCAATGACAGAGTACAGCGAGAAGCCGTCAACATTCTGACAGACGAGCATCACAACGATAAGCGATGATAAGATGGTGGCCGCAATGGAATGCTTGCGCATTCCGAAGAACAACGGAATCAAGCTCAAGAAGCTTGTCGCCAAGGCGCTCATCCCCATCGTTATCAGGGACTGGGCCGCCACAGATACAGTTATCGGCTCCGGTACGATAGGTGTGACCAGATTAAACACATAGAAGCCGATCCCTACGAACAAATTGCCCGCAAAAATCGCACACAACGTGAACAGCACCACGATAAGCAGCTTGGCTGCGAGGAGCTTTTTGTGGTTGATGGGATACATGAACAGAAGCGTGATCGTTCTGCTGCGGAACTCATCGATGATTATTCGTGACAGCAGCACCGCTGCGAACACAATATAAATCCCCCGCATAATCGTATCGATGAGCGTAAAAGCCATGCCGTAATGAGACAGAGCCTCCTTTACCTCGCCGAAGATACTAACCAGACAAATAAGGGCCAAAACCACGACATTGGCTAAC
Source organism: Paenibacillus sp. SAFN-117 (assembly GCF_051966115.1). Lineage (NCBI taxonomy): Bacteria > Bacillati > Bacillota > Bacilli > Caryophanales > Paenibacillaceae > Paenibacillus > Paenibacillus sp. SAFN-117. The sequence continues at coordinate 28,015 of NZ_JBQCLK010000037.1, read as the reverse complement.
GCTGCCGCGCGAATATAAGGACCGACGGGAAACTTGCGCATTTCGAGCCTCATCAGTTCCAGCATTAAACCACCTCCGTTTCGTTACAAGCTTCATTATAAAAATCATTGTTTGCTTATTTCTTACTCGTTTCTTACAAATTTCTTATGTTGCGACCGGATATGAACCTAGTAAAAAACACAGAGAGCCTCTCTGTGTTTTCCCGCTTAATTTTGATTTTGCTAATTTTCGTAGAACGTTTTTGAAGTTGACGGTGTCTTAGTATATAACAACCCAAATTTTGGATAGATACCTAATATAAAGGAGGTTTTTTTCTTTTTATTATGGGTTGTTGCAATAATATGAAAGGAGAATTTGTATGTCTTTGAAAGGAAAGAAGTGGTTTTCTGTCATTTCATTGTCTTTAGTATTAGTATTGCTAGGATCGGTTGCTGCGTTCCCATCTAACAATACTGATGGGAATGGAGTTACTGATGAAGCTGTATTACAAAAACCGAAATCTGTTAAGATCGAACAACCTGATCAAAATGAGGTCTTGAAGCAAGAATCTTACCAAAGAGCTGAAACTGCTGGAGTACTTGAGGTAATTGAGGACACGAGTCCTGACTTTGATATCTTGGCTAGTTTTTCAATCAGCTCTTCAAGTTTAGAACCAAATCATTACGTGGCCAGTTCTTCAACCTATTACATTGATCCAGGCAAAGACAAATTAAAATATAGTGTAAACTGGTCTCCTACCGGACAAGATATTCAAATTGGATTTGTAAGTAAAAACGACCCTAATATACAGTACTATATTTCAAAATTATCAGGAGGTAGTGCTTCTGGAACTATAGGTACAAGCACCCTAGATGCTGGTGAATACTATGTCGTTATCGGCACACCAGATACAAATACTGCTAATGTTAGTGTGAACGGAACGTTTGACTGGCAATAACTATTAGATAGCAAATAGATTTTAGGTATAAAAATCCCCAGCCTTGCCTTACGGCTAAGCGGCGATTTTTATACCTCATTAATGTCCTTCCAGTTACCCCTTATTCCTCGTGACCAGCCATCCGATACCGCCCTAGACTCCAAGTCCGCCCGTATAAAACAGACTGATAAGCACCTTCTGACTTCCCGTTTCAAGTTTAGGAATCGCATTGACGATGATGGTGGCAACCCATAATAAACAACTCCATATCAGCACTTGATTCGCCATCTATTTCCCCCTCCTTCTTATCGACATGTTGTGGCGTATCGACGTAAAGGCCTCATAGATTCCCGGAGGCACCGAACCAATCTTCGTTAAGTCAATGATAGAGTACAAGGAGAAACCGTCACTCCCCTGACAGACGAGCCTTATAAACAACCAGCCATAATACGTTGGCGATCGGAATGGAATGCTTAATTTAGGTGTAAATCTCAACGCACATCGATTTTGTCCACTTTGAAAAAAGAAAGATACCCGATAATTAGACCCAGCAGACAGAGTAAAATCGGGATGGCTATGAACTGGAACAAGCTGGTCGAGGTTCCCCCATCCGAAACCGTCGCGTTAATGACAAATCCAATGATGACAGCCGAGGTGATAGTGGAAGCCGCAGATTTTTTCCTCATGCCAAAGGATAAAGGAATCAAGCTGATTCCAGCTATCATAAATGCACTCAACAACGTTGCTGGAATGGCAGCCGCCATTTCGTCTATACGAACCGGCGCTTCGAATAAACCCATTATCGGGTTCAAGAAGTAAGTTAACAGATTAATGATCAACGTCGTTAAGAGGATGCTGAAGAAACAGAATCCAAAGACAATGGATAGCTTGGCTTGAATGATTTTTTTCCGCTGCAGCGGGTAGGTAAACAGCACTTGAATCATGTTGCTCTTGTATTCCTCAATTACTAATCGTGATAAGATAACGCTTGAGAAAATGATATACACGATGCGAATCAAAATATTTGTTAAAGACATGAATGCGGCATAATCCGGAAACATGTGGCTGCTTTCCTCGTGAGAACCCCACGCCATCAGAGCAACGGCAGCGAAAATAGCGGCAATGCAAATGGCTAATCCTTTAAAATAACTGGATACGTTACTTTTTTCCCACTCAAGTTGAATCAGTTTAAGCATATAGATTGCCTCCATGAATTAGTTTGATGAAGTATTCTTCCAACGATCCGGAATTTTGCCTTCGGATGGACTCCATCTTTACTTCCTTTAATAATTTCCCATGATGAATAATGCCGATGGTATCGGCGACAGATTCGATTTCCGATACGATGTGGCTCGAAATTAATATGGTTGTCCCGTATTTCTCTTTCAAAAGCAAGAGGAGCTCGCGTATGTCCTTAATCCCGATAGGATCTAACCCATTAATAGGTTCATCCAGAATGAGGATTTCAGGCTTCGTAACAATCGCCCGCGCAATCCCCAGCCGCTGCTTCATACCTAAGGAAAATTCGTGGATTTTTTTATTCCCCACTCCATGAAGACCTACGATTCCCAGCGCTTCCTTAATCGCTGTCTTATCGCCATAGCCCACATATTTACAATGAAACTCCAAATTCTGTTCCGCCGTTAGCCGGTCATAAAACACGGGATATTCGATGATGCTGCCTATCCTTTTTAAATATTGATAAGATATTGGCAAAACTGGCTGCTTGAACACTTTAATCACGCCGGAAGATGGTTTGACCAGATTTAAAATCATTTTCATGATGGTTGTTTTGCCTGCTCCATTCGGGCCTAAAAATCCATAAATTTCTCCCCTGCTGACGGTCATATTGACATTCGATATTGTTTCCGTGCCCTGAAAGGTCTTGCTGACTCGATTGATTTCAATGATAGCTTCCACTTTGATTTCCTCCCGAGTTCATATTGATGTGCTACACTAAGCTTAAGGAATGAAAGTAAAATCAAAGTAAACGCTGCGGAAAATAGTCGTAACATTTTTAAATAGGGTAAAATGGAAAGAGATGGACAGGATAAGTTTGAAATGAGGGAAGATCGATGGAATCGGCAAAAATATTAGTCGTAGACGATGAAGTCGGAATATCGAAATTGTTGGAAATCACATTGAAGAAAGAAAATTTCACCCATATAGACACCGCATCGACGGGCAAAGGTGCGCTGCAGCGGATCAGAGAAAAAGCATATGATATTATATTGCTCGATATCATGCTTCCGGATATAAGCGGTTTTGAACTATGCACGGAGATGAGAAAAAATACGAATGCGCCCATAATTTTTATTAGCGCGCGCTCCACTGACTTCGACAAATTAACGGGTTTAGGAATCGGTGGAGATGATTATATAACGAAGCCTTTTAATCCTCTGGAAGTTATTGCCCGAATTAAAGCGATCCTTCGCCGGCAAAGGATGGTGGAGACTACGCATCAACAGAACACGGTATACGATTATGGATACTTTACTTTTCATCCCGAATCTGCAACATTGACCGTGAAGAATCAACCTGTAGAATGCACAGCTAAGGAATTGGAACTGCTGCATTTCTTTTGCAAGCATCCCAATCATATTTTCACGACTGCCCAGCTTTATGAATTGGTATGGGGAAATGAGGTGTTCGGAGAAGAGAAAACAGTCACGATCCATATCTCCAAGCTCCGCAAAAAACTCGGCGATGACACCCGGAAGCCAAAAATTATCGTGAATTTGCGGGGAATCGGCTATAAGTTCATCCCCCCGAATGAGGCGTTCCGATGCGAATAAAAACTCGATTCACTCTTCATTTGGCATCAGGACTTATTCTCTGGATGCTTGGGACGGGAGTCATCATCATCATGTTGTTGGAAGGCCTGCTTCCCATTTTCGACATCCGTGTCAATCCGGAAAATGAAGCTTTGCTCGTAGGATGGATCTTCGGGGTCAGCACACTGCTATGCATCGGCCTGTTTGGATGGTATTTCGGCGGCCCGATCGGATTTATCATGGCCTGGATTCGTCAACTCTCGCAGGATAACTATAAGCAGCCTCCCGATTTATCCAAAATATATACCCGCCAAGGGAAGCTCCGGATGCGCTACCGCCTGTATAAGGAGGTGCTCCAGCAGCTTCAATCCCTCGGTGTCACACTGCAAGCGAACGAAGTAGAGAGAAACAAAATTGAACAAGCCAAACAGGACTGGATTGCGGGGATTTCCCATGATTTGAAAACACCTTTGACCTATATCAAAGGCTACTCCACCCTTTTATTGAATAAGCAGTACGAGTGGTCGAAGGAAGAGGCGATTTCTTTCATCGAGGAAATTGATGATAAAGGAAAACACATGGAAGAATTGATCCAGGATTTAAGCCTCGTCATCCAGCTCAATCGGGCTGACGGCACGTTACCCTTACAGAAGACGAATCAGGATATAGTCGAATTTACCAAAAGGGTGGTTGCCGATATTAGCAACAATCCGCAAGCCAGCCACTACCCTATGCATTTTCAAACGGATGCGCCTGTCATTCACGTTGATTTTGATTCGAAATATATGCAGCGCATCCTGCAAAATATTTTTATGAACTCCATAATCCACAATCCGGATAATACCGATATTTACGTAGAGCTTGCGGACAAAGGAGAATATGCGGCTATCCGCATCATGGACAATGGCGTAGGCATGCCGGCTCATACGGTGGAGCATCTGTTTCAGCAATATTACCGCGGCACGACCACGGATTCCTCCTCCGAGGGCACCGGCCTGGGAATGGCCATTGTCTACAAGCTTATTCAAGCCCACAACGGCACCATTACGGTCGAGAGCGAGCCTTCGCAAGGAACAACGTTCGATATTAGGTTGCCGAAAAAAGGATAAAAAAGGAGCAGGGCTATCGGTTTTTCCGGTAGCCCTGCTCGTGCGATCCAGCGAGCGACAGTTTATACTGTTCTTTTATTATTGGAGCATATCGGGCTTGATTCTCCAGTCGCGTCACCTTTTACAATGGCATCAGTCACCTTCTGCATCAGAAGCCGTGAGCGATAACCATAAGTTGAAGGAGAGAGCAAACCATGCAACAAGTACCGTTACTTCACAGATTATTGGCCGCCTTAATGCACTTCTTATCCTTGCTATTGACGTTTTTTCTACCGCTGATCGTCTATTTCGCCGTTCGTAAAAAAAGCGACTATTTCTCTTTCCATGCCAAGGAGGGGTTGAACCTGCACTTTACTTTTTTTCCGGTATTTTTGCTTCTTTCTGGTTTATCCAGGCTATGGAGTCCTGCTTCAACCATTTCGCTTGCATTAATACTGCTTGAAACTGTATTGATTGGTATTGCAGCCATCAGTACACTTAGAGGGAAAACCTTCTCTTATCCCGTCATTCATTATTTTAAAACCAGTGAAAGGGGAGGACGACAATGGAACAAGAGAGCTTTACAATCGGAGAGTTCGCACAGAGGTCTGGGGTAAGCATCCGTACCCTTCGTTATTATGACAGTATCGGACTATTGACTCCGAGCCGATATACCGAAGGCGGACACCGTTTGTACGGAATACCTGATCTGCAGAAGCTGCACCAAATTCAGGCTCTTAAGTTTCTCCGCTTTTCGCTGAAAGAAATTGCAGAGATTATCGATACAAGCATCATCGACGAAGCCTCTTTGGCTGAATCCCTGCAGTATCAGCAAAAAGTATTTAAGGCCAAGCAGGAAGAAATTCAACATATCTTAGCCAACCTATCTCACCTAAGCGAAATGATAGCCGGCCAACATCAAGTCGATGTCTCCGTTTTTTGCTCCATGCTCCATTCCCTTATTTGGGAGGAAGAGGCGAAGGATTGGTGCCGCCGGCACTTCCCGGAGCAAGAGGCGGACGAACTGTTCGATCTTCACCACGAAGATAAGCTCAGGTTAGAACAAGAATGGATGCAGATTTTATCGACAATAAAATCGCTGGTCCAGCAAGCTGTTTCTCCATTCGCTCCTGAAGCCCAAGATATGGTCCGGAAGCTAATGATTCTTATGGACAAGACATTGAAGGGGAATTTGACAGAGTTTAACCAAAAACTTGAAGAGGCTACGGCATTCGATTTCCCCACCCCATTTACCGAGGAAGAGGAGCGCTTTTTGAAAGAAGCGATGGAGGCTTATCAGCACAAAGACGGAGCCGTGTAATCCCGGCTCCGTCTGATGGTTCAATCCTCTTCCACTGCAAGGCTTCCATGCGATTTCCACGCTGCCGCGAAGAAGCCTGAACTCCCCGGGAGTTGTGCCGTGGATCCGCTTGAACACCCTGATAAAGTTCTGCGAATTGTTGTAACGCTTCTCGGCGATTTCCACCACTTCATGCCCCCGTAAAAAATGGAGCCGCCGTTTCGCACTGGTCAATGATCTGCCCCGGAATCGTTAATGGTCGGCTATCCCGTTTTCCTCTTTGCCGCTTTCCACGGCATTGGCTTTGTTGCCTTTCGCTTTGTTCCCGGGCTTGAACGCCAAGCCTATTGACTGCAGCGCATTCCGAAGAATAGGCATTGAACGCGGTCCAATCCCGTGAATTTGCAGTATCTCGTGTTCGGTATAGGCTGACAGCTTGTGTAATGTAGTGATTCCATGGTGCTCCAATGCCCGTCTGGCCGGGCTGGAAAGCAGTAACAGGAATCCGGTGTCCGGCTTCTGCTCTTGTTCGCAAACCGGACAGACTGGGCAGTCGCTGCTTTTGTAGTATCGATGTCCTTTGTCACAAATCCTTAATGTCTTCTTTGAGGCCGCCATTTTGTTTACCACCTTCCCGAAATTTAACTTTAAGATCCATCCTCCGCCCCATTCGATAAGAGCCCCTTCTCCAGACAAACCCGGATGGAGAGCTTCTTGACTCCCCTTTGGAACCGTATGCTGATGCTTTCCTCACTTAATTCGACGATTTCCCCGTGTCCGAAGACGGAATGCTTTACCGTCTCGCCCATCTGCAATTCCGATAGAGTCCTTATCGCGTGGGGATCGATTGCCATGGGCACCTGTCCCTGACTGCCCTTCTTCCCCCTTCGCCCCTCATTTCCGCTCCCTGCCTTCCCGGCCTGCGAAATCGGCTTCGGCGGGTTGAGGATATTTCTGACTTCCGTAACGAATACGGATTCCTCCGTCTTTTCCCCATCCCTCTCCCGATAGGCCAACAATTCCAGGTGCGTTCTTGCCCGCGTCATTCCCACATAGAAGAGACGGGCCGCTTCCTCCATCAATGGTGCCCCGCCCGAATCGTCCTTCCGGTCTTCCGAAGACGGAATAATGCCCTCGATCAGATCGATCATGTACACCCTGTCGAACTCCAGGCCCTTCGCGCTATGAAACGTGGACAGCGTCACGGCGTCCTGCCCCTTCCGCGATTTCGCGGACTTCAGAACCGACTCCAAATATTTCAACCGTCCTGCAAACTCCTCCATCGTCTCTAGGGAATGGGCAATTTCCTCCAGTGTATTGAGAATTCCGATCAGGGATTCCTTGCGGAACCCGAGACGCTCACACATCTTCTCCAGAGCCTTCTCGTAGCCCAACCGTCCGCGAATGACCCGGATGGCGTGCAGCGGAGGCATTCCCTTCATTTGTCGAAAGGTTTCCTGGCACATCTGCAGGGCTTTAACCTGATAATCCTGCAGCGGGACATGATTCAGCAAATTGTCGAAGACCGATTCCTGATTGTCGATCTCCTTCAAGGCCGCCATCTGCCGCTTGCTGATGTACCCGTTAAATTTGAGATGGATTTTCTCCAGCAGGTCCGGGCGCTTGTCGGTAAAGGTCATCCTCATGAAGTTCAATATATCTTCCACTACCCAATGCGAGAAAAAACGATTATCCGCATCCTTCATATAGAAGGGAATCCCTGCCCGATCCAGCTCATTGATTAATGCAATGGATGAGGAATGGTTTCGGTACAAAATCGCCACTTCTCCAAGCAGTTCGGCATTCTGAATTGCCTCCGTCAAATATCGGGTCTGGTCTATGTAGCGGGCAAACACGTGAATCTTGGGAGGCTCTGAAGAGGCATTGTCGGTAAACATATTTTTGACGTAGCGATTCTTGTTGCGTCTTATGAATTGATTGGCCGCACCGACAATTTCCTTGGATGACCGGTAGTTCTGCTCCATTCGCATAATAACGGCCTCGGGGTAGGTCTGTTTGAAATTAAGCAAATAGGACGGATCCGCCCCTCTCCAGCTATAGATCGACTGGTCATCGTCGGCCACGACGCACAGATTCCGGTGCTCCCGAACCAGCTTCTCGATCATGGCATGCTGCACCCTGGAAGTATCCTGGCTCTCGTCCGTTAGAACATAATCATACCTCCCTTGATACCTGCGAAGCAGCTCCCGGTCCGTCTCCAGCGCATCGTTAGCAAGGATCAGCATATCGTCGTAATCGATCAATCGCTCGGGATGGCTCGACTCCTTGTACTTCTCGTATTCGCGCAGGACAGCCTCGGCTCCCGGAACGCCCACCTTAACCCCGGACCATTGGTCTCTAGGGACCATCCTGTTCTTGATAAAGCTGATATAGGTCGTCAGCTCGTCCATTTGGTCATCGGTGATCTGTTCGCCGACTATCGAATGGAACAGCATTCTCAGGATCATTTTCTTGTGGAGAGGCAGATGGTCCGGACCCGGTGCCTGGTTCTCCCCTTTCATATCCCCCTCAATGATTCGATAAGGCATTCCGGTTCGGCGGAAGAGATCCCGCACCACTTCATAAGCGAAGCTATGAATTGTCGAAAATTCCACGGCCGGATGCTGCGGAAAAAAGAGCCGGTACCGCTCCTTCATATCGGTCGCCGATGCCCGGCTGAAGGTCACCGCCTTGATTCGTGAAGGATTCACGCCCTTCTCTTCAATCAGATAGCCTATCCGCATGATAAGGGTCGTCGTCTTCCCCGATCCGGGCGAAGCTAATAGCAGCAAAGGGCCCTCCGTCTGAAGAACGGCTTGCTTCTGAATATCATTCAGGGCCACCCCAAGCCTATCTCGACTGCGGGCAAAAAAATGCTCTCGTACGGTCATTCCCATATTCCCATCCATTCCACCGGTCAAATTGTGTGTCCCTTCATTATAACATCGCACGGATAGGGAATAAATTCGAATGGGACCTTGATGGAGAGTGCGGATGCCCATTTGTTTCTGTAGCATCATCCTTATACTTTTCATTTACAAACGTATGTTCCTGATTTATGCTTGAATTATGGGTAATAATGGAGGGTGGGCCCTTTGATTTGTTTCATTCGGTGTCCTGAACGACCCATGTTGCACAGAGGAATGCACGGAGCAGGCAAGTAATAAAAATATGGTCAAGGAGCTGATCAGTAATGTCTTTAAGATTGTCCCCTTATCTTGTGATGGACGGAAATGCAAGAGAAGCAATCGAATTCTACCAACAAGTCTTGGATGCCCAACTCGTCTTCAGCCAATCATTCGGAGAGATGCCGGAGAATCCGGACTTCCCTCTGCCGGCGGAAGCGAAGGACCATGTAGCCCACGCCATGTTAAAAGTCGGCGAAACCGATCTTATGTTTTCGGACACGTTCCCGGGACAGCCTCATCAGAGCGGGAATCAAGTGACCATCTGTATCTCGACGAACGATAAGGAGAAGGCGAAGCAAATGTTCGAAGCCCTGCAGCAAGGCGGCCGTGTGAACATGCCATTGCAAGAAACCTTCTTCAGCCCTGCTTACGGCAGTGTAACGGACAAGTTCGGCGTCACCTTCCAAGTTTTCACCGAGGGCCTTCAGTAAGGAATCGTTGGCCAAACGAATTAAGAAGGGGGCGGCTAACCCCCTTCCACTCACCTTACATGTCGGTCCGCATGCGGCGGTTCCCAGAGAACAAATATCCAAATAATGTTAAAAATGATATTTTCTCCCTTTTCTCTTTCCACGGGAAATCGAATGGGGCTTTATTTATGTTCCGGACATTGGCATCCTCTCTTAAATGTATTTCGAAGAATCCCGATCCCCTGGATTTCCGCTTCGGTTACATCCCCATCCTGAAGCCAGACAGGAGGTGTCATGCCCATTCCGACACCTGGAGGGGTACCGGTGCTGATCACATCCCCCGGCTTCAGCGTCATCGTTCTGGACAAGAACGATACCAGATAAGGGATGTTAAAGATCAGCTCTCTAGTATTGGAGCTCTGCATCGTTGTTCCATTCAGCTTCAAAGAGATAGACAGCTCATCAGGATGTCTCAGCGAATCGGCCGTTACGAGCCATGGCCCCATCGGGGCAAAGCCATCGATCGCCTTCCCCCGGGTCCATTGTCCCTCCGTCAATTGAATATCCCTGGCGCTAACGTCATTAATAATCGTATAACCGAATATGTGCTCAACCGCTTGCTCCTCGGTAATGTTCCGGGCGGTTCTGCCGATAATCACCGCCAGTTCCACTTCATAATCACACTGACTGACCTCGTCCGGGATCCAAATGTCTTCCTCCGGCCCGGCTATGGAGTTGTTATACTTGGCGAACAAAACCGGCTTCGCGGGAATGTCCATCCCGGACTCCCTGGCATGATCCGCGTAATTCAGCCCGACAAAAATCAGCTTCTCCGGATCGGTAAGCGGTGAACACAGCGTGACCTGCGACATGGGAAGGCTTGAAGTTAGCTCCTCCGCCTCTATCTCTATCTGCCGCTTATATTCGGGAGTATGGCTCACCTTCTCGATTAATTGTCTCATCGTCCCTGAGAAACTGAGAGGGATGACCTCTCCGTTCCGGTTGACAGCTCCTAAACGAAGGGCTGCCTCCTCTCCCCTAGCCGCCGTCCCTTCCCGGTCCCGTGCCGTGTTTGGAGACCTGTTCCCTTCTTTCATTCGGTATTGTACCAGCTTCAACGGTTCCGCTCCTTCCTGCTTCTGTCTTTTTACAAGCTAATCTCTTTACCGGATTTCGCCGATTGCAAGATGGCCCCGGCAACTTCAATCCCGTGAAGCGCATCTGCAAAAGAAGTGTACTGCGGCTCTTCCCCTTGCGCTATACATTGGCATACATAGTTCATTTGCTCCCGCAAAGCCCCGAACCGTAAACCATTGATGTCCCGGTGAATCGCTAAATCCGGTGTTAATCTTCCCCCGCTGTTCCAAATCTGCACACCAGTCTCACGCGTATCCACATGAGCGGTTCCCTGCTCTCCAATAATTTCAGCGGTGTCGGCGATGGCAATGCCCGCTTCATCGGGCGTCATCCAATGACTTTCCAATACAGCAAGCACTCCATTGTCAAACTCCAGGTTCGCCCACAAAATTTCCGGACACTCGGGGTCCGTCAGCGCTATCTCATAGGCCCTTACCCTGCGGACCCGGCTAGCCGCGTACCAGATGGCCAGATCAATATCATGAATCATGAGCTCATAAACGGTATGGGTTCTTCGGTAGGTGGCAAAGAGAGACCTGGCTCGGCCCCTTCTTAAATAAATGCTTCGTGGTTTTCCTATTGAGCCGCTGCGAATCCCTTCGTAAACCTCGGCATATTTGGGATCAAAACGAAGCAGATGACCTGGGATAATACTGCGATTCTGATTGATGGACGCATCCCGCATTTCGGCTGCTTCCTCCACGAGCGTCGCTACCGGCTTTTCCACGAGAACACGCTTGCCGGACTTCAGGGCTTTTAACGTCGGCTGCAGATGGTCCTTTTCGAACGTGACGACACTGACCAAATCAATCTCTTCCTGTTCACAAAGCTGCTCATAATCCGTATACCTTCCGGGAACCCCGTATTGGTCTGCCAAGCTGTGTACTCTCTCTTCACGGATATCGCATACGGCTGCAATTTCAACATAAGGGAGGGAATGAAAAGCTTGAAGATGGCATTCCCCCCAGCTTCCGAGTCCTATTACGGCTACCCTTACTTTTCTCAACCGATTCTCCCCCCTGACGCATCCAGTAAAATCTTGCCATGATGGACTTGGCCTGCCACTAAATCCGCAAAAGCCTGGCCGCCTGAAGCAAGAGGCCTAACTTCCGTCCATCCCTCCTCTGTAACTGCCCCGCGTACAAGAAGCTCTACCGCTTCGGCAAAATCCTGGCGGGTGTAGCAGAAGGAACCCAGCACATTGATTTCGCTGCGGATCAAATGATTAACCGGCAGGCTGGTAGCATCTATTCCCAAACCAATATTCATTAAAGTTCCACCTGGGTTTAGCAAAGCGGCTGCAGCGGACCGGGTCGGCTGAAACCCTGCGGCATCTACGACCACGTCTACTCCCTTATCTCCATACATCTCCGCGGCGGCCTGTTCTACGGATCGCTCCAGCGGATTAATCACCATGTCCGCGCCGTTCGCCATTGCTATTTCCAATCGCCGGGAATTCGTATCCACCATAAGAACGGATTCGGCCCCAAGCAGCTTCGCCGATTTGGCGCAAAGCAAACCAATGCCTCCCGCTCCGAAAATAACCACATTCGGAAATACATATCCTTCCATCGCCCTCCTCACCGCCCTAAGCGAACAGGCGAGCGGTTCGGCGAGCGCTGCCCGATAAGGAGAAATACTATCCGGCAGCCGGATAACCGATGATACGGGAACCGTGACCAGTTCTCCATAAGCTCCCGGACGGTGAATCCCGATAATCTGCCGGTTTACACATAATTGAGGCGAGCCTTTCGTACAAGATCGGCAGCGGCCGCAAGCCAGGAGCGGATTAACAACCACCCTGGCTCCCATATCAATGAATTCATCCGCCTTCGATCCCGTCCCCTCTACGATGCCGCAGAACTCATGCCCCATTATGAGCGGCGGAACCCGCAAGCTGTTATGTCCCAGATATCCTTCGATTTCCGATCCGCAGATACCGACGGCTTCCACGCGGATCAATAGCTCATCTTCCCCCGGGCGAGGGGGCTCCACCTCGGTCCATTCCATCTCATTAGGCGCAGTCCAGATCAGAGCTTTCATCCATTCTCTCCCCCTTCCCCTTGAATCCCGGCCAACAGCGGAGCCAGCTTGTTCAGCAGCCAATCGACATCGTCCTTGTCGTTAAACAAGTGGAGAGAGATCCGGAACCGGCCGTCTCCTCCCCAGATATAGATTTGTTCCTTCAGCAGTCCCTCGGCAATTTGCTCTCCCGCCTCGTGCCTTACCGATATGTTTCCCGCCCGTTTCTCCGGCTGTACCGGAGTCATGACCTCAAGTCCCAGCTCCTTGAGCCCCCGGATGAGATAGCTCCCCAACTCAAGCACATGGCGCTCAATATTGGCGATTCCAATATTCAGGAGTAGTTGAACGGTAAAATTCATTGAGTAAAGAGTCGGATAACTCGGGTAGCCCAGCTCGAATCTTCTGGCATCATCCTGCAGTTCAAAAGCTTGAAACCGATTCGGACCGAACATATCCTTGACGCTTCTCCAGCCTACGTAAGCGGGAACCAGTGATATCCGTTCCCGGTTAATCCCGAATACGGCGGCACCATGCGTGGACAAAAGCCATTTATACGAGCTGCAGACGACAAAATCCGCCTCGTACATTTGTACGGGAACAACGCCGAGAGACTGGGTTACGTCCAGCAGAAGCAGTGTGCGGGTCTCTTTCAGCTTGCGGTATAGAGAACGGTAATCCAGCCGCGCCCCGGTCAAGTAACTGACATGGCTGGTCATAACCAGCCTGGTCCGCTCATCGGTGACCCGAAGGATATCGTCGACACCTACCTCGCCATTCGTATCCTCAACTATCCGGATTTCGATGCCCTTTTCCTTCAGCTTCAGCCACGGCAAAACTCCGGAAGGAAACTCCAATGTATGGAGGATCAGATTATCTCCGGCCTGCCAGTCCATGGAGCTGGCGATCATCGATATCACTTCGGAAGAATTGGACATGAATGCAATATCTTCCGGCCGGCCATTCATCATTTGCGCCAACAAGGCTTTGCAGTTGTTTTCCACGGACGTGTTGCGGTCCCTTCCGATCGGCCCCAGGCTCCGTGAACGCATATAATCCTCGACAGCGGCCATACTCCCCCTGTGCGTGGGGGTCTCCGCGCCGCTGTATAGCCAGGTCGTATTCTCCAGTCCGACAAACTCCGATTTATCTATAAGTGCTCTCATCATATCCCAATACCTTTCTTCATCCGTTGCCGGAATTTGTGCTTGACGGTTAATCTTCTTACAAGTTGGGCGGAATGTCCAACCTCACGAATTTCTCATGGGCCATCTCGATATGTTTCCACGCTAGAGTATTTAGGAAAGGGCCATGTCCGGGATAGAGCGCGTCTATCTTCAAGCCGTGAAGCCGCGCTATCGACCTCGCATAGTCTTGAATGACGCAGTCCCATGTGTTTTGCAGAACAATCTTCCCTCCGGCAAAAATAACATCCCCGGAAAACAAGCTCCGTTTTCCTTCCTTTTCCCATAAATAACTGACATGGCCGCGGGAATGTCCCGGGGTATCGATCACGCGAAAGGTAACGCTGCCTATTCGGAGCTCATCCCCATCCTGAACCGTCCCTGCAACCGGGCAGGCGGGATAGGAGAAGTCTCTGGCGTAAACCCCGGCTTCTATCGCCTGATTCAAACTGGTCTTGTCCCGATCCCCCTGTTCCAGCCACGGGGCCGCTTCTTCGGACACGATCACTTTCCAGCCATAAGTATTCTGGAAATAGAACGCTCCGGCAGCGTGATCCCCATGAACGTGGGTAAGCAGAATGTGGGTGATCCGTTCAAGCGGAATACCGCTCTGTTCAATATTGGAAAGGATAGCCTGCGGTCGGACTCCCCCTCCGGCATCGATGAGCACAGCTTCCTCGCCGCAATCCACGAGGTAGACATTGCAGTCCTTCAAATCGCTGAGCTGCATGCCGAATTGGCCGCTGCCCACGAGATACAGATTATCGCTGATCTTCATCCGCTTCCTCCTCGCCTGTTATTTCTTTCCCCCGGCTTACGGTACATAGGCGACGCACTCGATTTCCACACACATTCCCGGCGGGAATTTCACGATCTCCACCGTGCTTCGGGCCGGGGGTTCAGCAGCGAAGACCTTGCCGTAAGCTTCGTTGTATTCTTGAAATCTGTCAAGTTCATTTATAAATGAAAGGACTTTGACTACATGCTCCAGGGAAGTGCCGGACGCCTTCAGAATTTCGGATATATAATGCAGAACCAGCTCCGTCTGCCGTTTCATGTCGCCGGGATACAGCACCTCGCCTGTAACTAAATCAAACGGACAAATCCCCGATACATAGACCATGTCCCCGAGACGAACCGCTTGTGAATAAGCTCCTGAAGGGACCGGCGCTTTATCGGTTCTGATGATTTGTTTTCTCACATGGCATCACCTCCTTGGCGACTTTCCGAACTGACGGGCAAGCTCCTTGTAAAACTCGGCCGCCAGTTCTACTTCATCCATAGGTACCCATTCCTCATCCGTATGTGCCTGCTGGATGGAGCCGGGGCCGAATACGATGCTCGGAATCCCCTTCCTCTGCTGAAGCTTGCTGGCATCGCTGCCATAAGAAGCGCCGCATAATGCGGTGTTGGTCCCCAATCGTCCGGCTGCCGCAAGGGCGCTTCTCACAACCTCGGATTCAGGCGGAGTATCCAATGCTTCATCCAGCAGCAGTTCATGAATGGCAAATTGTACATTTTGCCCATGCAGGAAAGCGGCCAACTCCTTCCTGATTTCGTTCAGTACTATATCCGGCCGTTCCCCGGGAATGAGCCTGCGGTCCACTTTAATCACACACTGATCGGGGACGATGTTAATTTGGCTGCCTCCATGAATCGTTCCTACCGATAAAGTGGGTGCGCCGCACAGCGGATGAACCTTGCGTTCAAGGTCCCCCTTGGACCTCTCGAGATACTCCATCACCTTCATCATATCGGTAATAGCATTTCGGCCTTCCCATGGCACCGAGCTGTGCGCAGCCTTACCCAACGTTTCCACTTCAAATCGGACACAGCCTTTATGAGCGATAACAATATCCAGATTGGTCGGTTCACCAACCACAGCCCCCTGGATGGGCAGATCCAGGTCCATGAATGCCAGCAGCCCGCGGTAGGCATGCTCCTCATCTACCGATGCGCACATAAGCAGATCGGCCTGCAGCTCTTCCCGATGCAGTGAGAAATATTCCATCGTATGAAGCATAGCTGCAAGCGCTCCCTTAGTATCGCAGGCCCCACGCCCGTAGAGGCGGTTTCCTTCACGCCTTGGCTGCAGCGGATTAGGCATCCCCCCCAGGGATACGGTGTCCATATGGGCTTCGAACAGCAAGGTCCGCTGGGGATGACCGGTCTTTAATTCAATGATGAGGTTATCCCGGTTCGGCAGAACCGGCTGCCGATATACGGACAAGCCGGCGGCTCTGCAGCGCTGCTCAATGAATCGGGACAGCTCCATCTCTCCTTCCGCTCCTTCTTCATAAGCCGGGTTTACGGAGGGAATAGCAATCATTGCTTCCAGCAGCTCCAGCACTTCGGTTTGTTTGTCTGCCTGCACTTATACGCCCTCACTTCGTTCCATGATTTATTTATCCAACCGGGGCTTTGTCATCAGGAAGCAATTGGCCTAGGGCGGCCAAGGGCTTGGCTTGAGCGATCTTGGGGCCCCATTCCAGCAGCCATTCCCAGGGAAGGCTCTCGCCTCCGACAATGTAAGCGACCCTTTCCTTGGAGGCAAATTCCTCTCCCAGATCGGCTTCGAATTGTTTGCGGTATTCGTTAATCACCATCGGAATGTAATACTCTCCAATGGCCACCCCCGTCCAGGTATGCTCTTTCGAATCGAAATAATTTTCTTTGATCATCCGGTAATCCTCCTCGGCAGCGGCCAGAGCCTTCCGGGCAAAATGACGGAGCAGCTCCCGATTTTCCGGCATGTTCTTCTTGGCCTCCAAATAATGGTTGTAGGCGATTCCGGCTTCAGCGACTGCTTTCATGCGCAGCGCCATCAAATGAGTTGCCGAGGCACATTCTTGCTGTAGGCTGGTTAGACTGGAGCTTTGCAGAATGGCCTCCAGCGCGGCGATAACCGCTGCAGCCGAATCGAGGCATTGCTCCAAATACAACCGGCCCTCAGGTCCGATGTATTTGTTAGGCATGAATGGAAATGAAGGAAGCTCCGCACAAATTTGGGTTTCGTGAATACATGGAATTGTCCGGATGATGCGCTCGTAGGCAGGCCCATGCTCCGTACCGAACAGATGCCGGCTCGCCACGGCCAGGAACTCGTCTTGATCGAGCCTGCGGCTGTTCCACCCGTATTGGGCCGTTGCGAGGAAGTACAGCTCGTGACCGTACCACTCAAAGCCATAGCCGTTGATTCCCTTGCAGCCTGCACTGGCCGCCCCCTGAAACTGGGCGATGTCATTACGCAGGTGTTGAAAAGCGTAATTGCTGAGCTCTTCGGGGAACGTATCGGGAATCAGATAAGGGATTCTTCCTAGACTGGCGGCGAATCCGCTGCCTTCGCAGTTGCGAGAATAGATTCGTTCTCTTCCGAAAATATTGACCCACTTGATAAATTCCCGGTCGTCATCCTCCAAACCGGGTGCCCAGAACAGATTGACCTTGGGCGGAAGGAGAGACGCCCATCGCTTGAGTGCATCCGGCTCTTTAACAATCGGCGGTTCACGCAGCCACCTTACGCCGACGAGTGTATCCGGGTTAAGCACCCGGACATAATCCTTCAATAAATCGACAGAAACCTGGTGCTTGGCATCGTTGGGCGGCAAATGTCCGTAGGTGTTCCGGCAGGCGGAGCATTGGCAGAACCACTGCACCTCCTCGCTTTCCTCGAAGACAAGGCCGTTAAAGCCGAGACTTTCGATTTGCTTTACGCTTGCGATCAAGTACTGCCTTACCTCTGCCTTGGAAGGGCATAGCGCATCATAATTGTTCACATGCCCGGCTTCCTTCAACTCTTCGGAAAGGACCGCCCTCATTTCCGGATGACGGACAGCATATCCTCCGCTGTATGAGTTGAGACCGATATAGGCGTATACGTCAATCCCTCGCCTGTTGGCATATTCGATAACTTCAGACAGGAAGGGCTGGAGCAGGTTGGGATGAGTAAACGAAACCTCCATCCACTGGCCTGTCTCTTTACACCAGGTCTGAACGGGCAGGTCCCTTAGAACGGTTTCCGGATATTCGGGAAACTCAAACGGCCAGAAGCCGTACATGACAACATTCAGCGCGTTAACTTTATGCCGGAAGCACCAATCGATAAAGGCTTTCCACTTCTCCCCGTTCCACAACTGCATGCCGAAGCCGGCTCTGGCATAGCCCGCATACCAGGTCAAGGTAGGAGAAATCACCCGTTTTTCCACATCGGGGCCATCCAGCATTTGCAAGCATGGGATGGTTTGCCTGCCGCTTTTGCCGATCATTTGGGTCAGAGTCGTCAGTCCGTACAAGGCTCCCTGAACGGTAAGGGCAGCCAGTCGGATCCCATCTTGCTTCACAGCCAACACATACGATTGCTCCGGGACAGGACAGCCATTCAGCCGACCGACCTCTTCTTCGGTTAATTCCTCTTTCAGCGCAAATCGCAAATCGCACGATTCACCTTGCGATAACCATTCGGTCCCTTCTGCTCCGGCTTCCGTTAATTCCGCTGCTATGATGTCTTGAACCTTCGTAAGACTCTGTGGGACGAACACCTTCCAGCGAGATGCCGGCAGGGTGTATTCCCCGGGGAGCGACCCGGTCTCTTTAGGAGTAGGGAACAGAATGAACTTCTCTTCAAGGTTAACGTTCACTAAAGCTCAGCCTCCTCTAGGTATTCTTTAATCACTTTAAGTACTCATCCACGTTCTTGGCGGTAACGGGAACATAGTCGATCAATTCTTTCTTCTCGAATTTTTCCCCTTTGATCAGACCTACCGCTACTTCAACCGCCCGTTTGCCCTCTGCCGTCACATTATCCAATACCGTTGCCGCCAAACGCCCTTCTTTGACCGCTTTCAGGGCATCCGGTATACCATCAATTCCCATGACCACTATGTCTTTCCCTGCTGCTTCCACTGCCTGCAGCGCCCCCATCGCCATCTCGTCATTCTGGGCAGCGATCGCATCGATCTCGGGGAAACGCTGCAGCCAGTCTTCCGTTATTCTCATTGCCTCATCACGATTCCAGTTTGCCGTTTGCTGAGTTATCAGCTTAATATCCGGATACTTGTCGAATAGAGCTTCCTGAAGTCCCTGCCCCCTGGTAATCTCTGCGGAGTGGCCAATCTGCCCCTGCAGCAAGGCGACATTGCCTTTGCCGCCCAAGACCTCCGCAAGCATTTCGCCCATAAAAATACCGGACTGTTTGGGATCCGTACCGACAAATACGTCATAATTTTCATTCTTCGTAAATGTAATAACCTCTACCAGGGGAATGCCGGCCCCCTTTACCTGATCCACAGCAGGACCCAGGCCTACAAAGTCAACCGTATTCAAAATGACGGCATCCACTTTTTGCGTGACCAGGTTATCGACCTGGCTAAGCTGGGTTTCAATTTTATCCTGGCTGTCCATGACGAGCAGCTCGACATTGAGCTCCTTCGCTTTGTCCTGCATAGCTTCCACAAGAGCTTTAATAAACTCGTGCGATAAGCCCTGGGCAGCGACGCCGATTCGGTATTTCGCATCCGATCCGCCGCCTTCCTTCCCGGTTCCCCCTTCACTCTGCGGCGGATTCCCGCAGCCGGCCAAACTTATACATAAGATAACAAGCAAACCTAGGATTCTGTTTTTCCAAGCGCTTCTGTTCATCTTCTGCACCCTCCATTATTGGGTTTTATTTTTTGGCTCTTTGGTCCAAGATGACTGCTCCTGCAATAATCACCCCTTTAATAATCTGCTGATAATAGGAAGACACATCCATCAAGTTCAAACCGTTATTGATAACCCCGATGATCAGCACTCCAACGACCGTGCCCGTCAATGTGCCGACACCCCCGAACAGGCTGGTGCCTCCGATAACTACAGCGGCAATCGCATCAAGCTCGTATCCCAGGCCGCTATTAGGCTGACCGGAACTGATTCGGGAGGCCAGCAAGATTCCGGCCAGTCCGGCCAGGAGACCATTCAGCACATAAACCGAAATTTTGGCCTTCGTTACATTCACTCCCGATATTCTGGCCGCATTCTCGTTTCCCCCTATCGCATACACATACCTCCCGAACTTGGTTTTCGTTAACAGAACTCCAAAAATGATGCATACGCTTACAAAGATGACAACCGGTGTCGGTATGGGGCCGATATAACCTTGACCCAGCGTCAGAAACGGCTTGGATTCAATGACGATCGGCCGGCCGTTGGTATAAATCAGGGCGATTCCTCTCGCAATCGTCATCATCGCCAACGTTGCCACGAAAGGAGCCACGTTGAGCTTGGCCGTCATAGTCCCGCTGACTCCGGACAACGCTCCCGAAGCCAGCATTCCGGCAGCAACGGCCAGGAGGACATAATCGGGATTCATCTGAACAATACTCGCCGCAATAACCGCGGACACGGCCATCAATGAACCAATGGACAAATCAATCCCGCCGGTTAATATAATAAAAGTCATCCCCACGGCCAGTATTCCTATAATGGATACCTGGCGCAGCACGTTCATCATGTTGTTCCAGGTCAGGAAAGCATCGGAGATGGAGCTCAGCACCAGCACCATCAGAAGCAGGATGATAATAATACCGTATTTTCTCATCAGATCCGCCGAATGCTTGCTTTTCCAAGCCTTGAAAATACTTCTGTCGTTTACTTCCGCCGTCAATTTAGACAATTCCGTCCCCTCCTATTGCACATTCCAATATTTCCTCCTGAGTCACCCGATCTCTCCAAAATTCGCCCTTGATCCTCCCCTCCCCCATGACCAGAATCCGATCGCTCATCCCCATTATTTCCGGCAGTTCCGACGACACCATGACAATGCACATCCCCTGACAGGCAAATTCCGAAATAAGCCGATAAATTTCCGCCTTGGCCTTTACATCGATTCCCCGGGTCGGTTCATCAAGGATAAGCACTTTGGGACGGTTAATCAGCCATTTGGCCAATACCACTTTCTGCTGATTTCCTCCGCTAAGGAAGGAAACCTGCTGGCCTAAGCCGCTCGCTTTAATGGATATCTCTTTCATCATCAATTCACAGAGCCGTTTCTCCTCCCTGGAGCGGACAAATCCGCTGCGGGCAACTTTATGAAGATTCGCCAGGGAGATGTTCTCCCTTATTGAGCGGCTTAGAACAAGGCCCTGCTCCTTCCGGTCCTCGGTAACCATGGCCATGCCCAAGGCGATGGCATCGATCGGACGGCGAATGGAAGCCTTCACGCCGTCTATCCATATCTCCCCGGAATCAGCCCTGTCGATCCCGAACACGGCTCTCATGACTTCGCTCCGCCCCGCGCCCATTAATCCGGCAATACCAAGAATTTCTCCCCTGTGCACCTGAAAGCTGATCTCTTCAAACACCCCTTTCCTCGTAAGGCCTCTGACCTCAAGAACCGGCTCACCTATTGCGGCCTCTGTTTTTGGAAAAATACTGGTCAAGGGCCGGCCTACCATCATCGTGATCAAGCTTTCCTTGGTCAGATTGGAAATCGGCTCCGTTCCGATGTACTCCCCGTCTCTCAAAACCGTAACCCGATCCGCCAAAGCAAAAATTTCTTCCATTCGGTGGGAAATATAAATGACGGGAACCCCTTCCTGCTTGATTCGCTTAATAACTGCAAACAGAGTCTGCACTTCTTCATCCGATAACGCGGAGGTAGGTTCATCCATAATAATCAGCTTGGCATCATAAGTAAGCGCTTTAATAATTTCGAGCATTTGCTTCTGGGCTACATTCAATTCTTTCACTTTCTGATTCGGAGTCAGGCTCAGATGGTATTCCTGCAGCAAGCGCTCCGTATCTTCATGAATCCTTCTGCGATTGACGAAGGGCAAGTAAGAATACCTGCTTTCTCGGCCAAGAAATAAATTTTCGGCAATCGTCATCTCGGGAATGGGATTCAATTCTTGATGGATCATCGCAATCCCCATATCAAGTGCAGCTTTAGGACTGCCGATCGTCACCCGCTCCCCCTGAAAGTAAATCTCTCCTTCATCAGGCTTTACCAATCCGGTCAGTACTTTCATCAATGTAGATTTGCCTGCGCCATTCTCCCCCATCAAAGCGTGAACCTCGCCTTTTCTAATTTGAAGGTTAGCTGACGAAAGCGCTTTAATTCCAAAGTAAGATTTAGTGATTCCTTTCATTTCAAGCAGTATCTCATCCATCCTGGAGCCTCCTTATCGGCTGAATCCTGTTTGAGGCCGGGTTCCGACGAAGACGAGCAGCCGGTTTAAAACCAGGCCTGCTCATCATGCTCAATGACCCCTTCCTGAAGCTGAACGTACTCTCCATAAGAGCGATAAATATGCCTTCTCATCGTTTTCTCGGCATGTTCCGGATTTCTTGACGCCAAGGCCTCCACCAGCTCCTGGTGCTGTTCTACCTCCTTGCGCTTGGTCGATTCCCGGCCAAGAATCCGGTTGACCATGGAAATTTGGAAAGATATCGAATCGTAAGTCTGAATCAAACGGGAATGGTTGGAAAGCCTCATAATCGTCTGATGAATGTGCAGAGAGTCGCTTAACAAAGAGTCGACGGCAGGGTCTTCCTCCTTCCGCTTCATTTCTTCATAAAACTGCTTAAGGGAATCGATATCCTCCTCCGATGCGTTAAGGGTGGCTAGACGAATGGCCATCCCTTCCGTCACCGCTCTCAAGGAATAAATCTCATAGACGTCTTTCTGATCGAAGGTTCTTACCATCGGTCCCTTGTTGGGTACAACAATGAGAATTCCTTCTCCGCATAGCTGGCGGATGGCTTCCCTGACCGGGGTTTGGCTGATCCCCAGATCTTTGGCCACTCTCGTTTCCACTATGCGGTCTCCCATATTCAATTCACCGTCTAAAATCAACTGCTTAATATGATCGACCAAATCCTGGCTAATGCTCTGCTTATCCATAAAAAACTGTTTATTTCTCATAACGCTCATCCAATCACCTGCTCTGACAAGAATAATGGTTGCTTTGTTAATAAAGCCGATAAAGTTAACAGTTCAAGACCAATGTTCGGATTATATATTATGGATTATATATAATATATAATTTTGGTGCAACATATTTATTTTCTAAAGAATAGAAAAAGAGCGTCGGCGCGAACGTCAAAAAGCCCCCACCCTACGATGGGAGCCGCAATATGGAGATTAAGAGATTAGCTGTATTTGACCGTACCTCATAAGGACAAGAGAATGTCGCAGCGGGCTAACGGACACTGTGAGGCTTATTGGCAACGTTGGCCTTTTTGAAAAAAAAACGGGGCTCACTGACCTGAATTGACTGATTTCCGGGCTTGTATACGTATCGAAAACACCAATTAAACATCAACGGTGTCCGTTACAATCAAAGAGACATCCTACGAGACCTATTCTATTAAAGGACCCCGGAGGATTGGCGATTAATGGTGTACAACCAAAGATCATGCGAAAATCCTGCACAGTTTGGTTTTAACGGAACCCAGAGACCTTAATCGCTCTAAAAAGGGCCTCTCGATCATTTTAACGGAACCAGATGACCTTATTCCCAAGAAATGCTCGCGAAAGTAGGAGAATTCCAAGCAATAAGCGCAACTGTTTCCGTTAGTCTAAAAAAACCGCCTATTTTGACGAAATAGGGTCTCCTAGGTCCGTTACAATTTCGCTGTTTCTCCATTTCCGGTTTCATTGATTACCAATTGGACTTTTCACTAGCACAACATCCTGTTCTACACCTTTCCCATAATGAATCGACAGCCTCCCCAGGTCCGTAACTTTGCAAAAGCTGCTCCATAAGGGATCAGCGGCTTACCTCCTTCTTGGCTATATTTTTGGTCAGGTGATGGATTCATTAAGTTCGAATTGGATAATTTCGTAGAATAATATGGCTACTGCTTGATTAGTTCATCCATTTCGGCGGCCATTTCCATCTGGATCTCCGTGGCTCGGACAAGCCTCTCCAATAACGCTTCGGCCGCAGAACCCGCAGATCGTTCCTCCTCCGGCTTATTGACCTCCTCCGTGACCTTCCTCAGAAGCTTCGGGACCTCCCAAACAGAGCGTGCCGCGCAGGAAATGTTGAAGCCCAGGCGGATGTCTCGCTCGTCCCCATTCCACCCCAATTGACGCATTCCTTCTATGTATGAACCTATAAAAAGCTCCCGATATTCGTCCAGGCATTCGATAGGCGCACTTCCTCTGCTCATCGTCAGTCCGTAAAAACGGCCCAGGTCTTCCCCGATGCCGGATAAACTCGCAAACTGCCAATCTATTACCGTAAGCCGGGCCTGACCGGCAGCATCGCGAGTGATCATCAGATTACTTTCATAGAAATCTTGATGGGCCATCGTTCTTGGCAGACGTTCTACAGCTTGAAGCCAGTTGTCCATCTGATGATTCACCCGCTCAAACTGCTCCACAATCCGCTCCAGCCGTTTGTCCTTCCCGCGTATCTCCGCAGAAGCTAGCGATGGCCACGGCTGATATTTTCTGCACTCGTTGATCCAGGAGCGCAGCCAGGCCCGGTTAAGCCAAGGCTCCACCGGAAGCGGCTCCCCAAGGCAGAATGCCGCCTGGAATCGCCCAAGCTCCGCAGCCGCGAATGCGTAGTCTTCTTTTTGCCAGACCGGTTGTGTATGTTCCCCGATATCTTCTAACCACAGCCAGAGGGAACCGTCCGGTTTATTCTCAACCGCATATCAAACAGGAGTATGCAGTTCGCCCGGCAACCGCTCCAGCAGCCCGGACGAATACACCAGCGCTTCTCTCTTCCAGTAATTATAGTGTGCCGGATCATCCCGATCCGGGTCGGGACGCAGTCGCTTGACGACCATAGACCACGACACGGTCCCTGCGCCCGCCTTCGAGGCGCCCTTCACCCGGTAAACCCCGTCAGTAACAAAATTCCCGGCCCCCGCCCCTATAGGCGTACCTGTCCATGTTTCCAGTTTCCCATCTATGCCGGCGGCGCGGTTGGCAGCGTACTCCAACACTTCTACATTCAAATCATGCCGTTTGTCAATCTCCCGGGTTTGCCCCACCTCGTCATCCCTCCAGGAAGGAAAAATAGGATCATTTTCCCTGTACTTTTTCTATTCATCTTACCGAACATATTTTCGCCCAACAAGTATTTTTTATTAATGGCCGGGGAAATGAAATTACAGAAAACACTTGATTGAAATATAAATATGCGATATATTGCATATTAAATATTGAAGGAGAGAGAGCCATGCCCATTCCCAGCAATTTTTCAAAACCTATTCGATTGTCTGCCAAAGAACGGGCTTTGTCGCAAATTCAGAGATGGATTATAGACGGTACGCTGCAGCCCGGGGAGAAATTGATGGACGCGGAATTGGCGGAAGCGCTCGGCGTCAGCCGGACCCCGGTCAGAGAAGCCCTGCAGCTTCTGGAGGTTCAAGGACTAGTGGAAATGCATCCGGGGAAGGATACGAGAGTAACGGCTATTCAGAAGGATGACATTCTCAAGATGTATCCAACCCTTGCTTCTTTGCATTCCTTGGCGGTCGAGCAAGCCTGTCCGCATATTCTGCCGGAGCATCTTGAGCAGTTAAGAGAGTTCAACCGGCAGTTTGCCGCGGCGATTGATCATGGTCAGCCCTATCAGGCGATGGAATATGACGAGCTTTTCCATAACTTCCTGGTGGAGATGTCGGACAATCCCTATATTTCTTCTTTCAGCTCCTATCTGCAAAATCATATCCGCCGGTTCAAGTATGTTTTCCTGCAGCAGCCCGAGCCCTCTACTCATTCCTCCGTGCAAGAGCATGCCGGCATCATTGAAGCTTTGGAACGCAAGGATTCGGACACGGCCGCGGCCATGATGAAACAGAATCTGTTAAGACCTATGCGAGAGCTGTATGAATGGATTTCATCCCAAAACAAGGAGTGATGTATGATGTCAGAACAGCGGGATTTGAGGATTCGCAGCAAGGTAATCAGTGAAGGGGTTAACCGCGTGCCCAACCGGGCGATGCTTCGCGCGGTCGGCTTTCAGGATGAGGATTTCCGCAAGCCGATGATCGGCGTCTTCAGTGCCTGGAGCGAAGTAACCCCATGCAATATTCATCTCGATGAATTAGCGCGGGAAGCCAAGCAGGGGGCCCGGTTGAACGGAGGGGCTCCGCTTATTTTCAACACGATAACGGTATCGGATGGAATTTCTATGGGGCATGAGGGCATGCTGTTCTCTCTGCCCAGCCGTGAAGCGATAGCCGATTCTATTGAAATCGTAACAGGAGCGGAACGCTTCGACGGCCTAGTCGCCATCGGAGGCTGCGACAAGAATACTCCGGCTTGTCTGATGGCGATAGGCCGCTTGAACCTGCCGGCCATCTATGTGTATGGAGGTACCATTCAACCGGGAAAGCTGGATGGCAAGGAGATCGACATCGTCTCCGCGTTCGAGGCGGTAGGACAGCACCAGGCGGGCAACTTGGATGATCAGACACTGCATCGGATTGAATGCCATGCTTGTCCGGGAGCGGGAGCTTGTGGAGGGATGTACACCGCCAACACGATGGCGGCCGCAGCCGAAGCAATGGGCATGAGCCTGCCGGGTTCATCCTCCACGGCCGCTATATCCCCCCATAAGGCCGTTGAATGCGCGGAGGCCGGGAAACAGGTGATCCGGCTGCTGGAGCGAAACATACGGCCCCGGGATATCATGACCAAGGAAGCGTTCGAGAACGCCATCACTTTGGTGATGGCCCTTGGAGGCTCGACAAATGCGTTCCTCCACCTGATGGCCATCGCCCATTCGGTTCAGGTCGATCTGAGCCTGGACGATTTTGAACGAATCCGGCGGAGGGTCCCCCATCTGGCGGATCTGAAGCCAAGCGGAAAATATGCGATGCAGGATCTCAGCGATGCCGGCGGAGTCCCGGGCGTCATGAAGCTGCTTCTGGAGAAAGGACTCCTTCATGGCGATTGCCTGACGATTACCGGGCAGACTTTGGCCGAGAATCTCGCATCCGCCCCTCCGTTGAAGGAAAATCAGACCGTCATCCGGCCCTTTGACAATCCGATCAAGCCCGAAGGCCCCCTGGTCGTGCTAAAAGGAAATCTGGCTCCCGAAGGAGCTGTGGCCAAGATGTCCGGGCTCAAGAAGCTTCGCTTCTCCGGTCCGGCCCGCGTCTTCGACAGTGAGGAGGAAGCCACTCGGGCAATTATGCAGGATGAAATACGCCCGGGGGATGTGCTGGTCATCCGGTATGCGGGGCCCAAAGGCGGGCCGGGCATGCCCGAGATGCTTTCGGTGACGGCCATGATTGTCGGCAAAGGGCTGGGCAGCGAGGTGGCTCTGCTTACCGATGGAAGATTCTCCGGAGGGTCGCACGGCTTCGTCGTCGGGCACATTGCGCCCGAAGCCCAGGTAGGCGGCCCTATCGCTTTACTGCAGGATGGAGACCTCATTACGATTGACAGCGAAACGCAGGAGATTCACTTCGATGTCACGGCTGAGGAATTGGAAGCAAGAGCGAAAAGCTGGGTGAAGCCCCCGCTCAAATTCACCTCCGGCGCGCTGGCCAAATATGCCCGGCTGGTCTCCTCGGCCTCCAGAGGGGCCGTAACCGACCTTGACCTTTCCGAATAAGGCGCGGCTGCGGATTGACCTGGTTAATAATTAAAGCCGCTTACCTTTAAGCTGATTTAGAAAAAGCCCTGAACCGGATTTTCGGATTCGGGGCCTTTTTGCTATGGAGTGCGTTATGTGAGATATTCCGCTGATATCCAGGGAGAATGGCGCCCTTTCCGGCATCGATGCCTGCCTTGGAAACTGGAGATTCTTGCTGCAATAATTCATCCAATTTCTTCATCTGGTGGCGCGCCCCGCAGCGGGTTGTGCATCTAACTCGATTTCTTCCAGCTAGTTTGCCCCTTTAGGGGCGAAAATCAGAATCTACCTTGAAAATCCGTCTATTTTACCGTCTGCAGGCATCGTTGCAAGCGGGCGGCACGTCTAACTGTATTTTGTACAGGTAGATTCAAGCGAATGGGCGAAAATGATCAAACTAACTGGATAAACTA
>NZ_JBQCLK010000036.1:0-70772 GCF_051966115.1 Paenibacillus sp. SAFN-117 | reverse complement strand
AATTATAGCGTACAACCCTATTTTCATCATCTGATGGTGCCGCGGTCAGCAGCATGGGGGTCTACCTTGAAAATCCACCCATTTTCACAATCTGATGGTGCCGCGGTCAGCGGCATGGGGGTCTAAATGGATTTTATACAGCTAATTTGCTTCCTTTTCCGCTGCAAATGGCAACTAATTGGAAATCCTACAGGTAGTTTGGGCAAAATGGGCGATATCTGCAAAAAACTTGATTTTAAATGTAGTTTTTCCAGCTAGTTCAATCGCTTTGCACCGCCGCTTTGAATCTAACTGTACAAAATACAGTTAGAACCCCTAACCGCAAAGATGGAGTACCATCATCCACATCCGATAAACAGGAAACGGGGTTGTCACCATAAGTCGATCTATAATTTTTCAAGCCCCACCTAGAGTTTGGCTGCAAAAAAAGGACCCCGTCCCCACTCAGAGTGGGATTTGAGGTCCTTTTTGCTTCATTTTTGGATGTTCCCGTTTTATGCGAACGCTTTTGGGACAGCCCCGTTTATATATAGTTGGCGAATATTTCGGGATTATACCCAGCCTCTGGCTTCCATAGCTTCTTTGATGCGGAGCAAGGAAATCATGAAGGCTCCCGTACGTAAGTCGGTATTATACTCCTTGGCCAAATTACGCACTGCGTGATAGGAGTGAACCATTTTCTCCTGAAGCTTGCTGTTGACTTCTTCTTCCGTCCAGTAATGATTCATCAGGTTCTGAACCCATTCGAAGTAGGAAACTGTAACTCCTCCGGCGTTGGCCAGAATGTCCGGAATGACGATGATTCCTTTTTCGTTCAGAATTCTGTCCGCGCCCGGGGTCGTCGGACCGTTAGCGGCTTCTGCGATAATTTTCGCACGGATTCGGTCGGCATTGGCCGTTGTAATTACATTTTCCAAAGCCGCAGGAATAAGAATATCTACATCCAGAGCAAGCAAATCTTCATTAGAGATATGGTACTCGGCACCATAGTCGAGAAGAGAAGCCGTATCCTTCAGCCGTTCAGCCTCTTTCAGATCCAGTCCTTCAGGATTGTAAATTCCGCCCTTGGAGTCACTTACGGCAACAATTTTGCAGCCCATCTCGGTCAGCAGGTCGGCGGCAATCCGTCCGGCGTTTCCGAAGCCTTGAATGGCGACCGTTGTCTGTTCCGGAGTCCGGCCCAGCTCTTTAAGAGCTTCGATAATTGTGTAGACACAGCCTCTGGCGGTAGCTTCATTCCGTCCTTTGGACCCTCCAATGATGAGAGGCTTGCCGGTAATCACTCCGGGAGAGTTGTAGCCCTTGATCCGGCTGTAAGTATCCATCATCCAGCCCATAATTTGTGGGGTAGTATACACGTCCGGTGCAGGAATATCTTTCTCCGGTCCAACAATATCCGCAATAGCTTCCATAAAGCCTCGGCTAACTCTCTCCAGCTCGCCTTTGCTTAATTCATGGGGATCGCAGATAACTCCGCCTTTGCCGCCGCCGTATGGAAGCCCGACCACTCCACATTTGAAAGACATCCACATGGAGAGGGCCTTCACTTCGTCCATCGTCACGTCCGGGTGGAAGCGAATGCCGCCTTTGGTCGGTCCGATCGCGTCATTATGCTGAGAGCGGTACCCTTCGAACACTCTTACCGATCCGTCGTCCATTCTTACCGAGAAGGAGACCGCCAATACGCGTTTGGGCTTCTTGAGAATTTCGACTACGTGGCTGGGCAGATCCAGGACGGCTGCCGCAGAGTCGATTTGTCTCTGTACAATTTCAAAAGGATTAAGGCTCTCTATCTGTCCGACAACTTGTGCATGCATGGGTATCAACAACCTTTCTTAGAATGAAATTTGAACAAAATGACGACCAGCAAACTTGATAATTGTTTATTATAGAGGAAATGTCCGATAAAAGGAAATTAAATGCTTTTTTTTGGTCCATAAATAAAACTTATCACTAAAGAAAAACGGCTATTTTCTTGGTGTTTCTAAGTAATCCTTAGTATTATTAGGTATTACTTTTTTGGTTCAAAAGGCTTAGTTTTTCCGGCATCTTTACATAAAATGATATAATACTTGTGACATCGGTATAATCGAACTTATATTGGTTACAAGAAATGTCGAATTAGGGAAAAATGTCGTTAACAAAAATTTCATATTTTTAGACAGCTAAAAAGTTCTCCTGAATGGATATTCAGGCGCTAATGGGATGAGGGAGTCTTAACTATGCAAATCAGAAATGTAAAAATTTTGGGCACGGGGAAATATTTGCCCGCAAGGCGGATTTATTCCGACGAAATGGACCGGCGATTGGGGACTCCGGATGGATGGACGCTGCGTAAGACGGATGTGCGTGTCCGTCATTTTGCAGACGGGGAGACCGCCTCTGCGATGGGGGCCGCAGCCGCTGAGGAAGCTCTGAAGGATGCCGGCCTAAAGCTATCCGATATAGATTGTCTGGTCTGTACCAGCGGAACTGCGGAGCAGCCTATTCCGTCCACTGGCTCTTTGATTCAGAAGGCTATGGGCGGGGAGTACAGCGGGATTCCCAGCTTCGATGTCAATTCTACCTGTTTGAGCTTCCTGACCGGGTTCGATCTTCTTTCGTATCTGGTGGAAGCGGGAAGATATGAGAGGGTGCTGCTGGTGTCTACCGAGATAGCTTCTGTAGGCTTGAACTGGAACCATAAGGAGAGCGGAGCTTTGTTCGGGGATGGAGCCGCCGCCGTTGTCATTGGACGGTCGGCGGAAGAAGAGGAATCGAGAATTATATGTTCAAGGATGGAGACATACAGCAAGGGAGCCCGGTATTCGGAAATCCGCGGAGGCGGCACCCGGATTCATCCGCGGGAGCATGGGCCGGGCAGGGAGGAAGATTTCCTCTTTCATATGGATGGCAAAGCCATCTTCAAGATGGCCGCGAAGCTGCTGCCGTCTTTCGTTGACAAGCTGCTCCGCCCGGCAGGCCTGAGCATGGCCGACATTCAGCATGTCATTCCGCATCAGGGGAGTGCCATGGCGATGAGGCTTATAACGAGCCGATTGGGGATTTCACAGGAGCAGCTCGTTTATATAACGCCGAACCACGGCAACACAATTGCGGCCTCGATTCCAATGGGGCTGCATGAAGCCGCCGTGCAAGGAAGAATGAAGCGCGGGGATCGCGTGCTGCTGCTGGGGACGTCCGCCGGGCTGTCTTTGGGAGGAATGGTTCTTGTCTACTAGACCGGCACAAGAAGAGGGGGAAGGCCCGCTGACGGTTCTGATTACCGGTGGCCGCGCTCCGGCCGCATTGGAGCTGGCCAGATTATGGTCGGCTGCCGGTCATAGGGTCATCACGGCGGACAGCATCGCCCGAACGCTGTGCGGGGCGTCGAGGCGGGTGGCCGGAAACTATGTGCTTCCGGAAGTCAATGATGGCCCGCAGCAATATATAGAAGCTTTGGCAGATGTTATTCAACGCGAACGGGTGCATATGCTCATTCCGACCTGCGAGGAGGTGTTCGCGGTCTCGCGGTTCCGCGAGAGGCTGCTTCCTCTATGTCAGGTTCTGGTCGACGAAGCTTCCAAGCTGAGCCTTCTTCATAATAAATGGGAATTTATAGACACGGCGAAGCGGCTCGGCTTTCGGGTACCCGAAACACGTCTTCTGACCTCGGAGGGGGAGGTTCAGGCCTTCCTGGAAGAAGGCGATCCACTGCGGCGTTATGTATTGAAGCCCGTCTATTCGCGGTTTGCCTCCAAGGTCCGTATCGTCAGAGGGGGCGAAGCCGCCGGGGATATTCCGGCCTCTGGCAGATATCCATGGGTAGGTCAGCAGTTCATAGAGGGTAAGCCTTACTGCACCTACGGGATTGCCCATGATGGAAGGCTGACCGCCCATGCGGTCTATGCGTCAAAATTTACAGCGGGGCAAGGGGCCTGCGTCTGCTTCGAGCGGGAGGAGCATTCCGGATTGCAGGAATGGGTGGCCCGTATGGTTTCGGCGATCCGGTTCACGGGGCAGATCGCCTTCGATTTTATCGAGACGGAGGAGGGGACCCTCTACCCGCTGGAATGTAACCCGCGGGCAACCAGCGGCATTCATCTGTTCCGGGCGGAGGACAGATTGGATCGGGCCTTCCTCGATACTGCGTCCGACTCCATTCTCACCCCGTCGGGAAATCGGCCAACGGTGCTGAAAGGAGCGATGCTGCTGTATGCATGGAAGGGGATGAGCAGCCTGCCCCGTGCCCGGGACTGGATGAGAGCAGTATTTCGGGGACGGGATGCGGTCTTTCGCTGGGACGATCCGGCGCCTTTGGCCGCCCAATGGCCAATGCTGCTGCATTTCTGGCGGAAAAGCAGGAAGCACGGAATATCGATTGCGGAAGCGACTACCATAGATATGGAGTGGAATGGGGAACGATGAGAGCATTAGTTACCGGAGCGACCGGTTTCATCGGAGGCAAGCTGGCGAGACGGCTGGAAGCCATGGGCTGGCAGGTAACGGCCGTAGGACGTAACTTACAGGAGGGCAGGAGCCTTGCTGCTGACGGAATTCTTTTTGTCCCCGCAGATTTGGCGGATGAGGCAGCGATCAGGAAGGCTTGCGACGGGCAGGATATCGTATTTCACTGCGGAGCTCTGTCCTCTCCCTGGGGGAAGTACGAGCATTTTTACAACAGCAATGTGATTGGAACGCGAAATATAGCCCAAGGCTCCTTGGAGCATAAGGTAAAGAGACTGGTACATGTATCTACGCCAAGCATCTATTTCGATTACACGGACCGGCTCGGAATTAAAGAGGACGATGCTCTGCCGGCCAAGCCGGTCAACGCGTACGCGGCCACCAAGATGCTGGCGGAGCAGGAAGCGGACCGGGCTTACGAAGCCGGGCTGGAGGTTGTCACGATCCGTCCCCGCGCGGTGTTTGGACCGGGGGACCGGGCCATTCTCCCCCGTCTTCTCAGAGCCAATGAACGCGGCAAAGTTCCGCTTATTAATGGCGGCCAGGCACTGATGGATGTCACTTATGTCGAGAATGTGGTGGATGCTCTGCTGCTCTGCGCGGAAGCCGGCCCTTCGGCCCTCGGCCGGAAATTTAATATTACCAATGGAGAGCCGGTCCGGCTGCTGGATTTGCTGAACAAGGTTTTCTCGCTTCTGGATGAGCCGCTGCGGGCGAAGCCTATATCCTTCCGTACGATCTACCGGTTGGCCGGTATATTGGAATGGTCTGCGAAGGTTTTTGCCGGAGGCAGGGAGCCTCTGATTACCCGGTATTCGGCGGGAGTGCTAGGAACAAGTCAGACGCTGGATATAGGGGCTGCGCAGCAGAAGCTGGGCTATCGTCCAAGTGTTTCCTTGGAGGAAGGTTTGCATGAATTTGTGAAATGGTGGAGGAAGCGAACGGATGAACAACTTTAGTCGGATCAAGGAGCCGTTAACGCTTCTCGGAAACTATATATCGACCAAATACGGACGGAGCTGGGGCAGCCGCAGAGAGCTGCTCCTGTGGCAGGAATGGCAGGTGAGGAGGCATCTCCGGTACGTGCTGGCGAGGTCGCCGTACTACCGGGAAGCGGCGGGGGGACTGCCTCTGGAGCAGTGGCGGGAGTTCCCGGTTATAGATAAGCGGGAAATGATGGCGCATTTTGACCGTTTGAACACGGAAGGAATCGGCCTGGAGGAAGCGCTGGAGGCTGCCTGGGAGGCGGAAAAATGCCGCGATTTCTCCCCGACGGTTCGCGGAATCACGGTCGGTCTGTCCTCGGGAACGTCAGGGCATCGGGGAGTGTTTCTGGTCAGCCGGCAGGAGCAGATGGCCTGGGCCGGAACCATTATGGCCAAGGTGCTGCCCGGAGGCCTGCTGCAGAAGCATCGGGTGGCGTTCTTCCTTCGGGCGAACAGCAACTTGTACGCCTCGGTCCGCAAGGGAAGGATTGAGTTTCAATACTTCGATCTGTTGGAGCCGATTGAGAAGCACGTGTCCCAATTGAACACTTACCGTCCGACCCTGCTTGTCGCTCCCGCCTCGGTTCTGAGGCTGCTGGCCGAAGCGGTGAAGACGGGGGCTCTGCATATTCGCCCGGACAAGATCGTCTCCGTAGCGGAAGTGCTGGACCCGTTAGACGAGCGGTATATCGGAGAGTGCTTTGGCCGTCAGGTGCATCAGATTTACCAGTGTACGGAAGGATTCCTCGGCTTTACCTGCTCTCACGGAACTCTTCATCTGAACGAGGATCTGCTGGTTGTCGAGAAGGAATACCTGGAAGGGGCGGAGCGGAAATTCGTGCCGATTCTGACCGATTTCCGCAGAAGAACGCAGCCGATTATCCGCTACCGGCTCAACGATATTCTGACCGAAAGGAAGGAGCCCTGCCCGTGCGGCTCCAAGCTGCTTGCCCTGGAGCAGATAGAGGGCCGGAGCGATGATCTGTTCTATCTGCACTCGGTTGCCGACGGCCGCAGGAAGCCGGTATTTCCGGACTTCATCCGCAGGGCGGTCCTGTCCGCTTCGCCCGAGATCGAGGAATACCTCATCATCCAGCATTCCGAACGGCTCGTAGAATGTTCGCTGAAGGTGCGGCCGGAGCTGGAAGCCGTCTGCCGGGAGCAGGTAACCCGGGCGCTGACGGAGCTCTGCAGCAGGCTGCATTGCCATGCTCCCAATATTCGTTACAGCGAGTACGTTCAGGGACCTCGCGAACGAAAGCTGAGGCGGGTGGAGAGGAGGTTCGCTCTCTGATGTCTGTCAAGCTGTATGACATGGCCGACGCAGACCGGATGGAATGGCCGGATACGGAGGATGCGCGATACACCCGCAGCTATTGGCTGCCGATGCTTCGCTTCGGGAGCGGGAATTTTATTGGTAATGTGAGTACCCGATGTCTCCTGGCCAAGGTGAACAAAATGCTGCTGCCGGTAACGGTTAACGAGGCGGAGTACGACAATTCCTACGTCTGCTCTCCCTACACCCATTATGTAACGTATACTTTGCAGGAGCTGGCATTGCTCCGGAATCCGGGATTGGAGACGGTGCTCCGGGGCGTTATCCGCTCTATGGGATACTGGCTGCGGCAGGGCCGGATCAACCAGGCGGTCCATATCAACAATTGGCTGCTGTCCACCAATTTGTATCCGAAATGGCAGGAGGGCGCAGTAAGCGAACTGACCGCCTGTTTGCGCGAAGCCTTCCCCGAGCACGCCTTGGTCTTCCGGTCGGTCAATCCGGCCACCGACCCGGATTGGTATGAGGCGCTGCTTCGCGAGGGCTACAAGATGGTCGGCAGCCGCCAAGTCTACCTGCTCAATACCGTGCAGCCGGAGACGCTTCCTTCCAAAGCCCGCTGGCTGATGAAGAGGGACGGAAAGCTGCTTGCGCAGAGCGGATATGAAGTGGTCGGCCCGGAAGGGCTCACATCGGATGATGTGCCGCGCATGCTGGAATTGTACAATGCCTTGTATTTGCAAAAATATTCGCTGTGCAATCCCCAATTCAGCGAACGTTTTTTTGAAACGGCGCTTCGCGAGGGCACTCTGCGGTTGATGGTTCTGCGCAACGAAGGCCGGATCGATGCCGTGCTCGGCTATTATCGCCGGAATGGAATCATGACCACACCCATTTTCGGTTATGATACAAGCCTGCCGGCAGATACCGGTCTCTACCGGATGCTGTCCGTTGTGCTAGTCCGCGAGGCCGAGCGGCAGGGGCTGCTGCTCAACGAGAGCTCGGGAGCGGCGGGCTTCAAGCGATGCCGGGGCGCGCTTCCGCAGATAGAGTACACGGCCGTATATGACAAGCATTTGCCGGCTTACCGCAGACGGCGGTGGACGGTGCTGGCGGAGATTACCCGGCGAGTAGGCATCCCCATGATGCAGAAGCGGAAATTGTAGGGGCGGCTAACGACCGGATTTTAGGAAAGCATGGGAGAAAGGCGGTGTCGGGATGAACAGGAAGGGTGCGGACGAGCGTCCGGTGGCGATAGTGACGGGAAGCTCCAGCGGCTTCGGATTGCATACCTGTATCCTGCTGGCTAAGGAAGGGTACACGGTGATCGCCACGATGAGAGACCCGTCCAGGGGAAGCGAGCTGCTGCGGAAGGCGGAGGAAGAGGGGGAAGAGGTATCCTCAGCCATTCATATCCGCACTCTGGACGTAACGGATGCCATCCAGGCCGAAGCGGTCGTTGGAGAGACGGTTCGCCAGTACGGGCGTATAGATTTGCTGGTCAATAATGCCGGATACGCATGTGGGGGATACGCCGAGGAGGTTCCGCTGGAGGAATGGCGCAGCCAGTTCGAAACGAATTTCTTCGGAGCCCTCTCGTTAACGAAAGCGGTCCTTCCCTCAATGCGCGAACGGGGCCGGGGAAAGATCATAAACATGAGCAGCATAAGCGGACGGTTCGGATTGCCGGGATACGCACCGTATGCCGCATCCAAGTTCGCCTTGGAAGGGCTCAGCGAAGCGTTAAGGCTGGAGATGCTCCCGTATGGCGTCCATGTCGTGCTGATCGAGCCGGGTGCTTACCGGACGGCCATTTGGAACAAAGGATTCGAGGCCATCAACATTCGGCCCGAATCGCCATACAGGCCATGGATGGAAGCCGTGCTGCGCTTCTCCCGCCGGACAGCCGAGACGGCACCGGGTCCCGAGCAGGTCGCCAGAGCGGTCGTCAAGGCAGCCCGCAAGCGCCGCCCGAGGCTTCGCTACCCGATAGGCAGAGGCTCGCTGCTGCTTCGTGCCGGGCGAATGCTGCTGCCGTGGCGCTGGCTGGAGAGAATCGTGCTCCAAGCATTGAAAGGAGGCTCCTCCTCTTAAATGGAAAGGAGACAGGCTTTGTTTCGGTTAAGGCATATAAGACCGCAGCCTTCCCGACTTGTCCGAAAGCCCCGGTATTTTTGCCAAATTACGTTATTTCTCGACAAGTTGGGTTATAATTAAGAAGCATATATTACTGGTGCACCGGAAGACGGGGGAAGCGAATGAAGCGTTCTATTCAAATCATTATTCTGATGATTATTGTTTTGGTTCTGCTTTATTATTTGAATTTATATTTTGGCAGCGCCCTGCTGCGGTTCAGTCAATTTTTCGCCACTTTTTTCAGCGTGACGATGTCACTCGCGGTTCTATTCGTCGGACTCGTTATTTTTATGGAGAACAGACACCCGTCCAGTACGGTAGCATGGATACTGGTGCTGGCGCTGGTCCCTATTGTAGGGTTTCTTTTCTATTTATTGTTCGGTCAGAACTATAGGAAACGTAAGAACTATAACCAAAAGGCGCTGCGAGACGCACAAGCCTATGCGTTCATAGAAAACCGCGCACTGGCCAATCATCATAAGCTGTCCGAATTTCCGGAGAGTCTGCAGAGGCTGTTTCGCTTGTCCCAGACGATGGCGAAGAGCCCTATCTCTTTCTCTACCCGGACGGAGATTCTGACTAACGGAGAAGCGACCTTTTCCGCCATTTTAAGAGAGCTGAACAAGGCTGTCCATCATATACATATGGAATACTATATTTATAGGGACGATGAAATCGGAACGCAAATCCAGCAGATTCTGATCGAGAAAGCGAAGGCCGGGGTGGAGGTGCGCTTTCTGTATGACGCAGTGGGAAGCTTGAAGCTGCCGGAGTCTTTTCTGGACGAAATGAGACGGGCCGGGGTACAGGTTGTCGCCTTCTCTCCGGTTTACTTCCCGCTGCTGTCGAACAAGGTGAACTTCCGAAATCATCGTAAAATCGTAGTCATCGATGGAGAGGTCGGGTTTACCGGCGGTTTAAACGTCGGGGATGAATATTTAAGCCGCAGCGCGACGTACGGATTTTGGCGGGATACTCATATGCTCGTCCGGGGGGAAGCGGTGCGCACGCTGCAGATCATCTTTCTCCAGGATTGGCTCTACATGACGGGAGAAGCGCATATGAACCCCGAGTATCTATCGCCTACGCTGACGGAGAGGCCGGGGGACGGCGCAGTTCAGATGATTGCCAGCGGGCCGGATAGTGAGTGGAAGACGATGAAGAGCCTGTTCTTCGCGATGATTACATCTGCGAAGCGGTCGATTTGGATTGCCACCCCTTATTTTATACCGGATGACGACATCTATACGGCTTTGCAGGTGGCGGCCTTGTCCAAGATCGACGTCAAGATTCTGTTCCCGAAGAAGCCGGACAAGTGGATTCCTTATCTTGCTTCACATTCCTACTTCCCGGAGCTGTTGGAGGCCGGAGTGCAAATTTACGAGTACGAGAAAGGGTTCATGCATTCCAAAATCTTGATCATCGACGGGGAAATGGCTTCGATCGGCACGGCCAACATGGATATGCGGAGCTTCCATCTGAACTTTGAAGTCAATGCGTTTATTTATCAAACGGAAAGCACGCGTACGCTCGTCTCTGATTTTCAAGCCGATCTTCAAGATTCAACCCGAATCGTTAAAGAAAAGTTCTCGAAAAAATGGCTCGTCCGATTTATGGAATCGGCGGCACGTCTTCTGTCTCCGCTGCTCTGAAGCCAAGGAAGCTATTCGACAGGGAGAGGCCTAGAGAATTCCTGTGCAATCCTTAATTCACACATAATTAGTAAAGAACCCGAGAACAGTCTCGGGTTCTTTGTGTCGAGTAGTGGTTCAAGACGGCAGGAGCGAGGCGATTACCTCTTGGGCGTCTCGTACCAGCGCACTCTTAGCTTGGGGAGTTATGTGTTCCTGCATAGGCTCGTTGTTTATATGTTTCAAGAAATTTTCCATATGCTTGGCCGCTTGCACGGTATCTCCCTTAAGCTGATGATGCTGCGCTTGCCGAAGGCTGTTCCGCAGTTGATTCGCAAGCGGCCCTCTTACCGCTTCCTCGGCAATATACTCATCCGTCAGCCGTATCATGGAATCGACCGTAGCCGACGGAAGCTCCCAGGAAGCCGACAGCGGAATCCGGAAGGAGGCTCCGGCTTCAAGATCATATACGTACCCTTTGCTGAAATCGCTATTGTCGACGAAGGAGCGGATAGTCGTCGCATCTCCGATGTCCAACCGGTAAGACGGGCCGCCGAGCGGGATCACTCCTTTAATGGTATAAGCGGCATTGCGGGTTCCGTCATTTTCGATGAAAATAGTCCGTCCCACCCATTCCTCCGCCCGGGCATCCGCTCTATCAAGCTGTACGGTGATGCTGTTCTGCAGCGACATCTCTTTGGTAAAGTCGGTGACCGTTCCGGAGACAGCGCCGACATCCGTGGTCAAATCGGTCTTACCGATGGGATGGAAGGCGGTTCCGTCGTTCACATAAGAGTATATATGCCGGCCGTCCTGTTCGGAGTATACTCCGAAGAAGCCCTGGAACTCCAGCTTGCCGTCTATTGTGTACCTTGTGCCCGAATCCAGAGCGCTGACGATGTAATCGGTACGGCCGTTCGCCAGTTCCACTTTAACGGCTTTAACTTCGATACCGTTCGGATCATCTGCGGGGACGCCGTCGGCATGGACGGAAACCGGGGATATGGATCGGATAAACCGGTTGTCCTTATAAGGCTCGATAACCGATGTGAATAGGCTGCTCAACTGTTCGCCGCTCCGGTGGGCGATCATATATTTCAGCGATTTGGGGTTGCCCGGTTTATTCCGGGGCGGCACGCCGTCCGCAAGTGCGACATCGTCGATCTCGCCGAGCATCGTCAGGCGGAGATGGATGTCTTCCTCCGTTTGGAGTACCTTCCATGTATCTGTGACATCCCAATCGAGACTGAATTGAGCGGAAGGGTTGTTGTCCCGCTCCACATTTTTAAGCCAGTGAAAGCCAGGTCCCATATACTGTGTCCCGGGAACGCTGTCGTCGGCGGGTCTTTCGCCGAACGGTACATCGGGTCCCGCATAAGTGCCGGACGGTTGAGCGGTCAAGTTCAACCCCTCGGTCGATACCGGACCTTCTGCCGCGTGGAAGCTGAAGTGATGCTCGCTGCCGCCCTTGACGCGGAAGAAATCGATCGCATAAGAGTTCTCATCATCCACGCGAATCATCGCGGTTGTCCGTCTGTACAGCTCGGTTTGCGGATAAACTTTGGGAGCTTCCACATCTATTAACTGGACCCTATCCGCATCGTCATAATGCTTGGGTTGAGATACCCATTGGACGTTCTGCTTGGATCTGTCGACCATGACCGTGTTGTGGCTGATCGTATTATTCATCCATTCATGACGGTGCTTGTCGGTAGCGTTCGCTTGCTCCGGGTAACCCAGTTCCGGCAGCAGGTCCAGTCCGAACGCATGAAGTCCCAGGTTGAGCGTATCCCTATGGCCGTGTCCGCCATTCCGGCCGTAGTACATCCATATGTCCCGGGAAGTATCCTTGTAGGTATCGTCCCGGCGGGCTTGTTCTTCGGCGTTCAGCAATGACATTTCGATCAGCCCGGCCTTGTACCCCGTAGCCGCTTCGTTCTTGCCGATGCATTCAAAAGTGATCGTGTGCGTTCCGGCCGTCAGAGGAATTTTGGCTATCGCTTCATGCTCGCTTCCGGAACCGAAGAAGTCGAATTCTGCAACCCGGCTTCCATCGATTTTAACGGCATATTTTCCATAGGTGGCTCCATGAAGCGGCTTAAGGCTAAGTTCATATTCATCGTCTTCGGTTACTTCAAAGTCAAAGGTGATATAGTCCCCCGGAGCGGTAGCTTCAAACTGCAGCACGTTGGTAGCTTCAAACAGCTTGTAATCTTTGTTGGTTTCCGAAACCGGCATGAGCGGGAACGAATACGGCACGCCGAAGTCGAATTTGGCCTTGATGCCGTCCCGGAGAGCCGTAAATCCGTACCCGGTCAAGTTGACGCTGTCCAAATTCAGAGGTCCGTGCTGGGCGATGACCGCTTCAATATCTGCGGCAATCTTCTCGGGGTCGGCCGAGAAAATATCGCCATGGATTCCTTCCGTCCGATTATTATTAAGAAAATAGACCACTTGTGCGAAGATGGGATCGCCGTATACTTCGAAGGCTTTAAGCGCCAGAATCCGGCTCAGATTCAAGCCCGGATTGCCCGTCGTTCCCGAATCCCCGATTTGTGGCGTGTATCTTTCGATCATGGTGAGAGGGATCATGGAAGAGAACATTTTCTGAAATTTGACGTTCTGATATAAATCCGCAGCCGGATATTTGTCATATCCGCGCAAAATATCCGCGACGAGCATGTAAGGATTGATCCATGATGCATTATAGCCGGGTGCGGCTTCGTTGCCGTGGCCGTCGCGGTCGACATCGTTAACCATGCTCACCAGAATGTTGCCGCCGGTTACTGTGTACGGAATTCTATTGACCAAGCCTCCGGCCTGGAAGGTGAAATCCAGCCATTCTTTCGTTTCCGGAAGTGTGTCATGAACGACTGCCGCCAGCGCCAGTGCGCTCTGATGGTAACCGTTGTTGCCGCGAATTTGCGATCTCTGGACAGCCGGGTAAACCTGTCTTAGAATGCCGTCCTCGATATTTCTCCTTATGCCGACGGCGCTCGTCTTGAGCGGAAGCCGGTATTGTTCCCCTTTGGCTCTCAAGAAAGAGATCGTCTCGGGATCATCGATCGCGCTGAAGAAAGCATCATAAGCGTTAACATAATCTTTGATCACCGCGGTTTCCCAGATGGAGCCGGTAGCTTTGCCGGCCACAACCCCGCCATGCGAGTTCAAATAGATGTTACTGTCGTGAGCGGACAGATCCATACTCGGATAGATGTCCGCAATCCGGTCCAGCAGAATGATGCCGGCCCGGGCATACTTCATATCTCCGGTATAAATATAAGCGTCCCGGAATGAATTCAAGGCATTTGGAATAACTGCCGTGCCGTTGCCGCCCATCCATAAAAACCAATGGGTATAATAAGCAATGAACGTATAGCGCTTTCCGGTTTCCGGATCTACCCACCCGAATCCGTCGTCTACTCCCCAATCCGGGCCTTTCTCGGGATATAGCGTGTTAACCAGGAGACTGCGGTCGGCTTTCTTCGGATCAAAGATGCCATGCTCGTCCAGCCCGCTTCTGTAGTAGGCCCCGAAATCGTTCGTGGGGAACTTGTAACCGCTTGTCGGATCGGTAATTTTCCACGGTTCATTCACCGGGTCGCCGACCCAGGGATAGTTGCCCAGCTCTTTCAGAGCCCCTCCCGTTACCGGACTCAAGTTGCCCTCGAATTGATTCGTATTGTAGCTTCTGGGCAGTGATTGGGGAGGGACCAGCTCCCATAATCGCTCGTAACCGAGCTTCAAGTATTCTTCGGCACGGCTGACGGCCGCGTCTCTTGCACTTTTCGCCCAAGCGAATCGTTCAACGTTCTGACGGGCGGCAGCCATTTTCTCGGGCGTATAGACGGTGCTGCGGGTCTTGCTGCTCGTCACCCGGTCGGTATTCAGCAGAATCAACTCGCAGGGGTATAGGTAATAGCCGTTTCCGTTCCCCAGGCCATTGCCCTTGTCCGTTACCTTCAGGGTAAACACATGCTTGCCGGAAGTGAGGGGTATGGTGTCCATGGAGACGAGCGGTCCATAGCCGCCGGTTACACTGTAGAAGCTGTATCGGCCGATTGAATCTCCGTCCACCGCAAGGTCGGCGGTTCCCCCATTGGGGCTCCAATAACCGCTAAAGCGGATCCAGTAGTTTCCGTCCTCCGGAACTTCGAATTCGAAGGAACGGGTCGGATAATTCAGTGAAGATTGCATCTGTACTCCATAGATTTGGGGGACCAGCTTGGGGGCGGCGTTGGCATCTCCGACCACATTCCATCCCGGCTGCGTCGTTTGTCCGGGAAGCCCGAGCTGCTTGAAGGAATAGGTCAAAGTATCCCCGGCGGGAGGATTGTCTTCCGCTGCGAATCCGTGTGTTGGTATAGTCCCGATGATCAGGGCGGCCAAGATAAGGATTACCGGCTTTCGAAGAAAAAACAGTTTCATGTTCATACCTCCTTTTATGTGTATTGCCAAAAGGGTCTGCAGCCCGATTAGGACAAAGAACGCCTCCTTTTCTCTCTGTATTTGAAAGCGCTTCACTATGTAGGGGAGAAAAAGGGGGTGGGTGCCCCCTTCGTTTGTAAAAATTATGAAGAACTTTCACCTTTATTATAGGACATGTACCATACATGTCAATATTTTTTGAAGGTTCGGTGAAACCCGTTGCGCTGTGCTGACTGTTCAATTTAAGCGATCTGTACGAACAGTAAAGGGAAGATTGCCGCACTTGTATTTATCTACAATGCTCGTTAAACGAAAAGCTGGAGAGGGGAGCATAAATGCTGACCTTCTCCAGCTTTAATGGGTTATTTCCTAGGAAGAGCAAGTGACTGCCATTCGTGCGATCGGCTCGAACCGATCGAAGGACAAATCGCTGCTGTTGATTTTGCGCTCCGGGGTACCGCCACCGGCCGGAACATTCAGCAGAAGCTCTGTTCCCTGGAAGGTGCGGTAAGAGACCGAGCAGCCCTGCTCCCCGCGGCCGGCAAACTGCGGGCGCCGGGCGGCGAGCCGTTCCGCCCATTGCTCCAGGGTAGTGATCTCCTGGGCCGCGGCTTCTTCCCGGCTTGCGACTTCCACAACAACGCCGTTGTCGGACCCGGAGCACGTCAGGGCGAGCTTGTCCGAGCCGATCGTGGCAGTAGCGGGACGGGCCAGGAAAACGGCGAAGTAAACATCGTCCACCGATCCGAACCAATCGTTGCCGCGGGTGGTCCACTCGCCTAAAGGCAGGGCGCCGACGATCGTTCCGTCTTCTCCGGCCGGAACCGGGTATAGTGCGGCTGCAGTCTGGCGGTGAAGCAGGATTTCGCCGAAATCGCTCGCATGCCGCAGATCGCCCGGCTTATAATGCTTGCCGGGATGGAAGAAGTAGAGCTGATTGGCGGAGGCATCCTTGCGGATCGGCAAAGAAACGGCCCAGCGGATCTGTTCGTTGTCGAATTCCTCGACTCTTTCGTAGACGCCGCCGACAGCGAACTGCTCTGTCCGATAGATGGACTGATGCAGAGGCTGATCGTTGGCCGTATGGGGATGCGGAGGAACGGTGAAGTTCCATTCCGACGTCTCCCCGCTGCGGGCCGCCGCTGCAATCTCCGCGGGCACCTCATAATCGAACAAGG
The DNA here is from genome assembly GCF_051966115.1 of Paenibacillus sp. SAFN-117. Lineage (NCBI taxonomy): Bacteria > Bacillati > Bacillota > Bacilli > Caryophanales > Paenibacillaceae > Paenibacillus > Paenibacillus sp. SAFN-117. Next base: position 54,691 of record NZ_JBQCLK010000036.1, on the reverse strand, counting down.
CGAAGCCTTCGAGACGATAGATGGCGGATGGGAGGGAGAAATCGCCGAATTGTATGTAATCGGCAATATAATTTCGGTCCGCCGGAGCATCGTTAGCCAAGGAACGGGAGCGGGGACCGATCCATGCCCCTTGCAGGTAGCATTTGGCCCGGTAGGTCCACAGCCATTCCAGGACGCGGGCGGCAGTTTGCCGGATTTGCGAATCCTCGGTGATTTCCCATGTGCATGTGAAAGCCTGGACCCAATGCCAGAACCAGGGCAGACAGCCGTACTCCTGAAATCCCCGGCTGGTCAGCCTATGGAGAATAGCCAGCAGATTCCGATGTCCGTCTTCTGCTAATTCGGAATCTCCGAGGCCGGCTCCCAGCGTAACTTTCATGTTAAACAGCTTGGCTTCATGGTGATGGAAGGCCTGCTGAGGAACGTCGTATATTTTGCTGCGGTGAAGATGGGTCAGGCTGGTCTTCAACTCATCCTTCAAGGCATCGCTTAGATAGGCCTGAAACTTCACATAATACAGGCTTAATATGTTTCCGACAAGCTCCGCCGGCAAGGGATGCGCCGGGGCTGACTGGGGATCATTCCCTAAATTCAGCGGCCAATGTCCGTACCGCTCGGCTTCCGGATCGCGCTGCTGCAGCCTTAATACCCGAAGCAGCATATTTTCCGCTGTATCTTTGGCCGTTTGGCGGTCTGCGGCAAGAGGGATGTCCTCCCTGCAGGCAGCCAGATGCAGATGCAGAGCGTAGAACAGGTTGTCGCGAATATCTTTATGAAACCAGAATCCGGATGGCAGAACGGGCAGTGTTAAGGCGGTTTCCGCGGCAAGACGGAGAATCTCCGTTCGTCTTGACGGTATGGTGGTCATCGTGCAGCTCCCCCTTCGTTATCGTATACTACAAGAATTGTAGGCTCCCGCCCCGAAAATGTCCAGTTTGGGAGACAGAATTCGCAAGTTCGAGGGGCGCCGCAAGGCGAACGGACGCGAAAGATGCAACATTCTGACCGCTGCTGTATAATGGTGACTGAAAAACGCCTCTTTCGGTATTACCAAATAGTACAAATTGACTGAAATGAGGATGACGGCAGGAAATTCGATACGGAAATCGAATATTTATGGTACGCCGCTTTGTCCAGTCACCAGAGTTCAGATGATTATGTTAATGGTCGTAATGTCGAAATGAACAGTTAACGGGTCCCCGAGGGACAGTGTTGGTGGAAGCACTCTATACATTCATAAAACTGCGATTCGCCCGAAAGGCGGATCGGTAAGAAGAGAAGAGGAGGAGCAGCAAACATGCAATTTCATTTTTTCGTAGGAAATGACAACGGGAACAGCGAGCATGATATTATCGTCGACGGGAAACTGATTCAGCAGCCCAACGTAAACTGCACCGTAGATCGGCTGCCGTGGAGTGAGGAGCAGGCTCCGGAAAGCTTTATCAAGAATCTTCAGGATCAACTGATCGTAACGATCGATTCCCCATCCGCCCGTCCGGGAATGTATTACATAGGCAAATTCGCTCTGGAGAGCGGCGAATTGATCGAGAATATGCAGGTAGGACTCGACCGCAAGAGCGATGTCGATCTTCCGCTGGTGAATACTCTGGGACAGATTGCTGCCGTAGCCGTACAGAGGGCTTACGAGGAAGAGAAGAAGATCGTCGAAAATCTGGAAGTGCAGGTAGACATGGCGACGGCGCTGCCGATTACGCAGCATACGGACGAAAGCTCCTCCAAGTTTGAGAAAAGGTTTACGAACGGTCCGCATCATGTCACGGTTCATCTGGGCAAGCAGCGGGTGGCGGTCAAGCTTGTCTTCGTCTATGCGAAAGCTATTCCGGAAGCGACTCCGGTAACGTTCGCGCTTCAGAAGGATACGGAAGGCAACTGGCGTGAAGGCGACATTTTCAAAGAATTTGTTGAAACCTACGGATTGGACAAGAAGTTCAACGGCTCTTATTTCAAGGATAAGAGAATTCTCCATATCGATATCGGAGACGGATCGACCGAGTACCCGATAACAGAAGGCAATAAATTTCTGCGTCAATTTATTCATGGAAGCAACCATGGAGCGGGTTATGCCATCGAAGAGGCGTTGGACGAGTTCAACCGGCTAATCCATCTTCCGGACAGTCCCCGCCAATTCTTCAGCGATGTGATCAAAAATCCGAGACACAAGTATCATGCCCGCGCGATGAAGACGCTGAAGAGACCGCTGGAAGGGCAATCCCGCCACATTATCCAGAATATCCGCAAGCAGCTTACGAAGGCGAGGAACGAAATAGATATCATCTGTGTCTATGGCGGAGGCAGCATTCTTATGCGCTCCATTCTCTATCCCATGCTGAAGGAGCTGTGTGACGAGCGGGAAATTCAGCTTCTGTATATTCCCGCACAGTATGCCGTGACCATGAATGCCCAGGGACTGGATGCATTCGTCCGCGGCAAAATCTACGATGCCTTAAAGAGTAAAGCGAAAAAAGCCGTCTAATCCCATGCGGAGGCTCTGCACTGCATGATGTATGGCGCTCCAAAGGGGTGATCATCTATGAAGAAGCTGAAGAAGCCCGGCGACAATATCAGCTTGAAGACGAAGAAGAACGAGGCGCCCGCGATTATCGACTGGATAAACAGCCAGACGAATCTGATGGATTCAATCCGTTATTTGATAGAGAACGAGATCAGAGAGAACGGGGTCCGCAATCTGCAAAATTATATTCCCGCCGAGAGGGCGTTAGGCGTTATTCCGGCGCCCTCTGCGATGGCCGTTTCCATGGGGGCTCTCCATCCCGGTGCCAGCATGGAGACAGCCGCGGCGGCGGAGACGGTGTATCCGCCTGTCGGGCAGGCGGTAGAGGAGGCGATGCCGGTCGAAGCGGAGCACGACGGGGCGCCTTCCGGAGAATCGCCCTCAGGGGAATCGTTAGGGGGCAAGCGGACTCCGGAGGAGATCGCTTCCGAACCGGCCGATGCATCGGCGGTTCCGCCTCAGGTTGATGTCGATCCGGCTGCGAGCGGAGAAAACGCGGAAGTGCCGATCGATGACGAAATCGATGAGGAGGATATTGAATCCTGGCTGTAGGCGTGTGATGATGCCAAGTAATGACCGGGATTACTTGATATTTCTGCTAGGCTGTGTATAGGCAGCTTATAGCTTCAGATCGAGATCGCTTGGGTATATACAGCGGCTGCTGTCGGAGATCGTCCGGCAGCGGCTGTTTTTTTGATTGGTAAAGATGATTTAACTGTATTTTATGTAGGTAAATTCAAGCGAAGGGTGGAAAGTGATTAAAGTAAATGGAAAAACTACATTTAGAATCAAGGTTTTTTGCTGAAATCGCCTTTTTTGTACAAACTAACTGCAGTTTTTCCACTTAGTTTCCGCCTTTTCGCTCCAGAGGAGCCAACTAACTGTATGAAATCCAGTTAGAGCACCATTCCGCTTGCGCGGCACCATCAGATTGTGAAAATGGGTGGATTTTCAAGGTAGTTTCCGTCTTTCCCTCCAGAAGAGCAAACTAACTGTATGAAATCCAGTTAGACGCACCATTCCGCTTGCACGGCGCCGGCAGAAAATGAAAACAGACGAATTTTCAAGGTAGACGTCCCTTCCGGAAAAGATGTCACCGGTACCTTCAAGCGGTACCGTCAGGCGGGCCGCAAAGTGATGTTCTTGTCAAGTCATCCTCCGGATACGGAAGATACGGGCTGTTCCCTGGACAAAACCGGAGTAGGACAAAATACTTAGACTAAAGATTAGATTTTAATGGGTTAATTAGTAATATATGGTACAGTTTCCGCATATAATCTTATCTCATTTACATGGCACATACCTCTATTAAACCAAGATGAACTATAGGTTTATGGACGAGATTCCCTTAAATCCCTGCCCATGCGGGCTGTCTTATTCCATCAGTGTCCGTTTGTGTTTGTTACGTCCCTGTAATATAAGCTTAATAATCATGTAATCCAAAAGTACTATTTGTCGAAAATATTAAATAGTATAATGAAATAAATTCATTATTCGCATAATTTTTCATCATGTCATACTACGGGAGGCGACAACATGAACTCGACACCGGTTATTTCATCAACACCCCTGTTTCCTGAAAGCGCTACCAGTCCGACGGTTTCGTCTAATCGGTCTAATCGCTTTAATCGGTTTAAGTGGCTATATTTGAGCCTGTCATTGATTGGTATAGTCATTGTTAGTGCAGTACTTGGTTTCTACGCTTATATTGCATGGGTTCTGGCCAGACCGGTTATCCCTCCGCTACAGTCAAATCCCCTGCAGGCCGTCGGCTTGCCTTATGAGGAAGTTCAATTCCCCAGTGCCAATGAATCGCGGATAGTCGATGGCTGGTTTATTCCGGGCTCCTCCGCGACCACCGTCATTTTGTCCCATGGGTACGGAACGAACCGGGAAGAGCCTTGGGTTCCAAGCTACGAATTGGCGGCCGAAATCAATCGGCACCAATATAATGTGCTGATGTTTGACTATGGGTTTGTCCACCCGGACCGGCCATTTACCGGAGGGATCGTTGAGACTCAGGAGCTTCTCGGAGCGGTTAACTATGTGAAACAAAGGGGGGCCGAGCACGTTTTTATATGGGGCTTCTCCATGGGAGCCGGTACAGCCCTTCAAGCGGCTCTTAATACCGACTTGATTGATGGAATGATATTGGACAGCACCTTTATTCTGGACCCGGAAACGATGTTTTTCAATATCAAGCAGCAGGCCAGCCTGCTTCCCCGTTTCCCATCCATTGCCTTGGTCAGCATGTTTCTTCCCGTGTTTAATGGACATAGCTTCAAGGAAGTGCCCTATCGGACGGTGAATCAGACGTCCTATCCCATACCGATCTTATTGGTTCATAGCGAACAGGACGATAAGGCCCCTTATGAAACGATCACCCGGTTTTATGAGAATCAGAAGGATGAGCCCAGGACCAAGCTCTGGCTGCTGCCGGATGCCCCTCACGAGATGATTTTCCGCACCCATCCTGAGGAATATTTGCGCAGAACGTTTCAATTTCTCGAGGAAATTATACGGCCGGACAGCCTGACGGTATGATTCCATGAGCGAATATTGCCGGAACGGAAGGTTACGGGCGATTCCGGGTGTAATATAGGCACATAATTTAACAATCGGATGACCAAGAGGGCTGACTTTAATAGGCGGCCTTTTTGGCGTTGGACAATTATATTAACAGTCTCCCTTAAGAATATTTTAAGGGATTCCTTGCAGCTAGAGTGCTATATTAAGTGAGATTTCACAGATTATTGAAACGGGTGATTCGCATGAAAAATCTCACGAGCTACGGGATATTGCTAGGCAACATTGTCCTGCTAGTCCTGGGCCAAACCTTATTCAAGCTTGGACTTCAAAAAGCGGGCGGGCTGATCTGGACCAAATTAGCGACCTCGTTCTACATCTACGGAGGATTGGCGCTTTACGGCACGGCAACGGTGTTATGGTTTGTCGTGCTGTCACGATTACCTTTAAGCGTTGCTTATCCGCTTCAGAGTATAGCCTATGTCCTCGCGCTGCTTGTGGCCGGTCCGGTTTTCGGAGAAACGATCACGATTACGCGCTGGGTGGGGATCGCCATTATTCTGGTTGGAGTCTATATCGTTTCCAGATAATGGGTATCCGAGTTTTTCAAAATTGGCCTCCGATTCGATTTCCAGCTATCTCCTTAAGAATATTTTAAGAGATATCGTATAATGGGAATGCTATATTAGTGGGAGAATCCGCCTGACGCCTAGACGGATCAATGATCGGAACTGAGGAGGGTTTAGTATGTTCGGAGGGACGATTCTTCTTGTGGATGACGAGAAGGAAATTATTGACCTCTTGGAGATATATTTGAAAAATGAAGGATACCGCCTGTTGAAGGCCAGCGACGGGGCAGAGGCTCTGGAGCTATTAAATACGAATGATGTCGATTTGATTATTCTGGATGTCATGATGCCGAACATGGACGGGATTCAAGCTTGTATGAAAATCCGGGAAGAGAAGCATATGCCCATCATAATGCTGTCTGCCAAAGGCCGGGAAATCGATAAAATTACCGGACTGAGCATAGGGGCGGACGATTATGTGACCAAGCCTTTCAGTCCTCTGGAGATACTGGCCAGGGTCAAGTCGCAGCTCCGCCGGTACAGGCAGCTCAACGTGTCGCCGTCCAAGAACGATAACGAAATGATTATCGATGATTTAGTCATCAATATTGCCACGCATAAGGTGACCGTGGACCAGAATGAAGTGAGATTAACCCCCAGAGAATTTTCCATTCTGGAGGTGCTGGCCAGAAACCGGGGAATCGTATTGAGCATGGAGCAAATTTATGAGGAAGTGTGGAACGAGCCCTTTTTTGAGGCCAATAATACGCTGATGGTTCATATTCGCAAAATTCGCGAGAAAATTGAGAAGGACCCGAGCAAACCGCAGTACATCAAGACGGTTTGGGGGATAGGTTACACCATCGAATAGCGGAAGAGGGGAGGGACCGGAGGCGATCCAGATGAGAAATAAATTCATCCGCACCGTTCGCTGGAAGTTTATATTTGTATTCATCCTCAGCGTGGCATTCTCGGCCATAACTGTTTTCTTATGCTATCAACTGGCCCTCCTGCTGATTCATAACTCCACGGTTAGGTGGGTGGTGCACAATATTGGCTCTATCCCCGTTATGGTAGTCTGCGGCGGGATTCTCTTCCTGTTCTTCTTCTTCCTCCTAAGCCAGAGAATTATCCGTTATCTGGAGGAAATTACTCAAGGATTGCAAGAGATAGCCAAGGGAAATTTATCTTACGAGATTGTCGCCAAATCATCGGATGAATTGGGGATGGTCGCGGAAACCATCAACACTATGACCAAGCAGCTGAAGAAATCGATTGAAGAGGAGAGGTTGGCCGAGAAGACGAAGAATGAGTTGATTACGGGGGTTTCCCATGATCTGCGCACGCCGCTTACCTCGATTCTCGGTTATCTGGAATTGATTGAGAATGACCGCTACAAGGATGAAGTCGAATTTCGTTATTACACCAATATTGCGTATGATAAAGCATTAAGATTGAAAAAGCTGATCGACGACTTGTTTGAATATACGTCCATTCATGACAAAGGGCCGCAGCTTGAGACCCAGGTCATAAATCTTAACGGGTTGTTAAAACAGCTCGCGGAAGAATTCAATCCGCTCCTGACCAAGGCGGGGATGACCTACCGCATGATGGCGAGCAGCGAGAAGCTGTCTGTCCAGGCGGACGGCAATCAGTTGGTGCGGGCCTTCGAGAATCTGATATCGAATGCCATTCGTTATGGCCGGGACGGGAAATATGTCGATATCCGGCTCAGTATGGACGGGGAAGAAGCCGTCGTACAAATCATTAATTACGGGAAACCCATTCCCGAGAAGGACCTCCCCCGTATATTCGACAGGTTCTACCGGGCTGAGAAGTCCAGATCCTCCCGGTCCGGAGGCTCCGGCTTGGGGTTGGCCATTACCAAAAGCATTGTAGAGATGAACGGCGGCAAAATAACGGTTGAAAGCAGCCGGGCACAAACGGTGTTCGAAACCAGATTTCCGCTTATCTCCTAACACCCTCTTTATTCATATAACTATTGTCGACAGAAAAGCCGTCCGGGCAGCCGGGCGGCTTTATTTTTACAGGAATAGAAAATGTGGAAGGAAATAGACGATATCGGGCCTATCCTGCAAAGCATGGGTATCGTCTTACGGAACTGAGAGACGTTATTGGGCGACAAAGGGCCGAGTTCGAATTCTTACGGAACTGAGAGACGTTATTGCCTTCAAATTGCGAGGATTTTGCCTCTGATTTCTCAAATAGAGGTGCTGAGTTCCGCTACATTTTAGTGAAGACGCCGGATCAAAGAAATAAGGCTGCTGAGTTCCGTTACGGTGAGGGATGGAGCCTCGAAGGGATATTCGAATCATTTTCGGGTGCCATCAATTATTAATTTTTGTTAAGGATTACTTAAGCGCCCGATAAGAGGGAGCAAACGAGTCATTAATAAGTAGCTTGTATACTAATGCCATCAAGTCTTCCTGTAGGAGATGAATCCATGAACCGATCCAAAATCATTCTGATGGCGTTAATAGCCATTCTTCTGCTGGCTGCTTATTTGCGGGTTGACTTCCTGCGGTCGGTCGCGCATGAAATGCCCCATGACTCTATCAACTATGATCTCATGGTCCGGCTGCTTCTGGAGCAAGGAGTCTACGCTTATAACGATACCAGCCCGAATGCTCAGGTAACACCGGGGTATCCCCTATTCATGGCGGCGATCTACTGGCTGGCCGTCTACCAATTGAACGATCCGCTGCCCTGGATCCGGATGGCCCAGGTTGTGCTCAGCCTGTTGTCCGTATGGCTGATGTACAGTATCGCCCGCCAGTTATCCAATGCGGCAGGCGGTCTGGCCGCAGCATTCCTGGCCGCCATCTATCCGCCCTTCGTATGGGCGAACGGAGCCATCCTTACGGAAGTTCTCGGTATCTTCCTGCTGCTTTCACACATATGGGCCCAGATCCGGGTATTTCGCACTCCAACGGTGTCAATGGCTCTGGCCTCGGGTATCCTGTTGGGTCTGACGGTTCTGGTCCGGCCGGAATATCTGCCCCTGATTGCCGTTAATTACTTATTCTACTGGCTCTGGAAGAAGAATACGAGAGAGGTTCTGAAGCTGTTTGCTTTATCCTTAATCGGCCTGGTGCTTGTCCTTATGCCCTGGTGGATACGCAATGCGGTGACGCTGGACGAATGGGTGATTACCGCCACCCAAGCCAATCCGTTCAAAGCCGGAACCTACCCGTACAAAAACTATGATGACGGACTGGTGGATGAAGCCGGAAAAACCGAGATGGAAGTGGCCTGGGAAAGGTTGAAGACCGGATTTTCGACCCAACCGTGGCTGTTCGTTAAATGGTACACCGCCGGCAAGCTGCAGTACCTCTATGAGCATGTTTATTACGGCGGAGGCCACGAGCCTTTCTACAATGTCATTCCCGGGGTCCATCCGGATCGGGTTCATCATGCCCTGCTTTTTCCGGGAGTGCTGGCTGCGGTTGCCATTCTCCTCCGCTGGAGGCAGATGCCGACTCTGCTGGTCGTTATCATAGCGGCGATGACGCTGATTCGGCTCGGTTTTGTACCGGAATACCGGTATAACGTCATGACGATGCCTCTGATTATTATGATCGACTGCATTGTCGGCGTGAAGGCTTGGCAATGGCTGTCTGCCAGGCGGAGGCTTCAAGTGTCCAAAATCGAAGGATAAAGGATGGGATGCTCCATGTCATTCTCTTCTCTTAATTTGAAAGTGCTGATTATTGTGCCGGCCTACAACGAAGCGAAACAAATCAAAGCCGTCATAGAAGATATCCGGGTCCATGCCCCATACGCGGATATTGTCGTAGTTAACGACGGCTCCGGGGACGACACTTTGCAGCAGGCTCTGCTTACCGGAGCAGCCGTCTTGAATCTGCCCTATAACCTGGGCATAGGAGGCGCTGTTCAGACGGGGTATTTGCACGCTATGAATGGAGGCTACGATATAGCCGTGCAAATCGACGGCGATGGTCAGCATGATCCGGCGGACTTACGTCAATTGTTGAGCGACCTGGTCAACAGCGGGGCGGATATGGTGATCGGTTCCCGTTTTCTGGACAAGGCAGGGTATCAATCGACCTGGTTGAGGAAGATCGGTATTCGCCTCCTCTCGACTCTTGTCTCCAGGCTAACCGGACATCAGGCAACGGATACCACGTCGGGATTTCGCGTATGCGGGAGAAGGGCGATCTCCCTGTTTGCGCAATTATATCCGACGGATTATCCCGAGGTGGAGTCCCTCATCCTGTTGAACAATCACGGGCTCCGGTTTATTGAAACCCCGGTTACGATGCGCCGCCGGGCATTTGGAAAATCGAGCATCACAGCGCTCAAGTCGATGTACTACATGATTAAAGTAACGCTGGCAATCTTCCTTTCGCATTCGTGGAAGGCCGGGCGGGAGCAGCCATCATGACCGCTTATATCTTCTATCTTTGTTTCGGACTGAGCTTCGCTTTCCTGATCGCCATCCTTCGGCTGGTCCGGTTAAAAAAGCTGAAGGAGCAGTATTCCTTCTTATGGCTGGCATTAAGCGGCGTCATGATGGTCCTCTCCCTGTTTCCGTACGGGCTGGACTGGCTGGCTGTCCGGCTTAACGTTTCGTACCCTCCTTCGCTGCTGTATGTGTTGGCCGTTCTCGGGATATTGTTCATCTTGCTGCATTTAACCGTAGCGGTATCCCGCTTAACCGAACGGACGACCAGGCTGGCCCAGTCGGCGGCGCTCTATGAGGAGAGGCTGCGACAATTGGAAGAAGGCCGGGTTCAGGATCAGAATATACATTCTGGCCGTTGACGAACAAATAGAGAAGACATCACGTCAGGCACACGACGCGTTTAGTTGTTTAAACTTACAGAAAATAAGAGGTGCACTATGTCTAAGAAACGATTATTTACAGTTGCCGCTGCCCTAGTTGTTCTTCTGGGAGCATGTGCGGGTTGGTTTTATTTTAAAGGAAAAGCAGAAATTCCGGCTCCGGCAGCCGGGCCGGCGGGCAGGGAGCTCAAGCAGGTGGTTTCGGTGGAACAGCTTCAGGATAAGTATGACGTCATCGTCGTCGGCACCGACCCGGAAGGAATCAGTGCGGCCGTTTCAGCCGCGCGCAACGGTGCTAAGACTTTGCTGATCGAAAATCGGCAGCGTGAAATACTGGGAGGCCTGATGACGGTCGGATGGCTGAACAGTATCGACATGAATTGGGACCGGACCAGCAAGCCCTTGCCCGGTCAGGAGCAGGATTATTTTAACAAAGGGATTTTTAGAGAATGGTACAAAAAAACAGAAGGCCATTCCTTTGATGTGACGACTGCGGCCAACGCCTTCTACGATTTGGTGAGCAAGGAGAGCAATATCGATCTCTACATGTCTGCACAAGACGTCAAGCCGATCGTTTCCGAAGGAAGCGCGAAGGCCGTGGAGGGAATTACGGTGACGAAAGCGGACGGATCGACACAGGACATTCTGGCGAAGTCGGTCATCGATGCGACGCAGGATGCGGACATTGCCGCGGCTGCCGGGGTGGAGTTCACGATGGGCCGCGAGGATATAGGGGACCCGAATTCGCGGATGGCGGTGACGGCTATTTTCCGCCTGAAGAATATGGATGACAAAGCCTGGAAGCTGATTGCCGATCGCTTGAACGGTGACGGAGACAGCAATACCGGCGTCAGCAAAATGTCCGCATGGGGATATGGGAAGGAAATGAGCGGCTATCTGCCGCTGGATAACGAACGGACCAAAATGCGCGGTCTGAACATAGGCCGGCAGCGGGACGGTACGATTTTGATCAACGCGCTGCACATCTTCAACATTGACGGGCTGGATCCGGAATCTCGCGAGGAAGGATTGGAATTGGCGAAACAGGAAATTCCGAATGTGGTCGAATACCTCAAGCAGTACAAAGAATTTGAGAATGCGGAACTGGATGCCATTGCCCCGGAGCTGTACGTTCGCGAGACAAGACATATGGTCGGATTATACCGGCTCAGTATTATTGATTTATTGGAAAACCGCGACCAATGGGATCGCATAGCCTTCGGTTCTTATCCGGCGGATATTCAGCGGACCTCGCCTTCGGATGACGGCGCCATTGTTGTACATCCGATGAAGTATGCCGTCCCGTTCCGCAGCATTGTTCCGCAGGATATCGACGGATTGCTGGTGGTCGGGCGGTCCGCCAGCTATGACACTCTGGCCCATGGGAGTGCGAGAGTCATCCCGACCGGAATGGCCGAAGGCCAGGCGGCCGGAGCTGCAGCGAAATTAGCGGAGGAGCACGGCGTCACCTTCCGTGAGATGGCCGCATCCAAACCGCTGATTGAAGTGCTCCAGAAGCGGCTGAATGAACAAGGAATGGAGCTGGAGCCTTATACCTTGGAGCCTCAGCCATACATGAAGCATAAGAATTATGCCGGACTTAAAGCTGCTGTTTATATGGGATTGGCTTATGGTTCTTACGGCAACCAAGCGTTCGATCTGGATCGGGCCTCCAATGCCCAGCGCATGGTTAATCAGATGAATGGGGCCAGACGGATGTTCCCCAAGCAGTTGCCGGGTGACCCTTATACGGCCTTGAAGGGTGTGGAGGAGCCTGCCAAGAAGCCTCTTAGTCTGCAGCAGGCGTGCTTGACGATAGCCGAAGCCGCCGGATTGGAAACCACCCGGGAACAGGCCGTCAATGATTTGTTGAACAAGTCAATCATTACGCAGGCCACAGTGGATCTTGTCGCCGATCCGGAGCAGCTAACGGATGGGGAAGCCTTCATGCTGCTTAAAGATACGATAGAAAGCCTGACCGATGTACAGTTGTGATCAGCGCAATGAACGCGGCCCGGATGGGAGAATGAGAGAGAATTAAGATAATATTAAGCAGATTAACTGGGACATTATGTTATTATTACTTGTATATGGTATTTTCTTTGGGAGGAGTGAGAAATTTGAGGCGGTGGGTGAGAGGCGGATGGCTTGTTCTATTATCCGCAATCCTATTGTCAGGCTGTACATTGGGAGGCGGGAAGCAAACCGAAGAGTGGGGGGAAGAAGAATCGGCTACCATCAAAGTGATGTACTATGATGAGCAATCTTTCTTCCAGACCTACGGCAACCTGTTCTATGCGAAATATCCGAATATCAACCTAGAGGTCGTTTCCACACAAGAGATATATAAGCCGGATACCGATTACAGAGAGGAATTCAGAAAATTTATTGAAGAGAAGCAGCCCGATATTCTTATGCTGTCAGCCGATGAATATGAGAAGTACGCAGCCGAAGGATATTTAACCGACCTGGATAGCTTGATTAAACAAAGCAATTTTGATCTGGACGGCATTCTGCCGGGCGTTATTGACTATCTAAAGTCTAGAGGTGACGGGAAGCTGTATGGAATGTCCCCGACCTTCAACGGACAAGCCTTGTTCTACAACAAGAATTTGTTCCAACAAGTAGGAGTTCCCTTGCCGCGGGACCAGATGAGCTGGCAGGAAGTGTTCGATCTGGCCGGGCGTTTTCCGGGAACCAATGAGGATGGTCAGAAAATTTACGGGTTGAGCCTGGGGAATTACACGACTCCGGATTACGCAATAAGAATGGTTGGCGAAACGATGAGGCAGACCTATGTTAATCCCGACAGTATGGCCGTAACCGTAAATACGGATAGCTGGAGGCAAATCTTCCGAATGGTGCTTGATGCCTATCAATCGGGGGCTTTGCATCAGGAAGAGATGGAATCCGGTCCGCGATCATTCTATACGATGGAAGACTATTTTAAGGAGCAGGTGTTTATTGGCGGCCGGGCTGCCATGTCGGTGGACTATTTCTATGCGCTTGGAAATCTTCAGCGTGCGAAAGATGTGATGCAGGACAAGATGCCGGATTGGGGCATCGTGACGGTCCCTGTAGATCCAAGCAACCCTGATTCAAGCAGTTTCTTCTCGCTTAATCAAATTTTTGCCATCAATGCTAAAACATCGAACCCCCGTGCAGCATGGGAATTTATTAAATACCTTAGCGGAGATGAGTATGCGCGGGTCATATCCAGATCGCTGGGTAATAATGGCCTGCCGGTCCGGACCGAATATATTAAAGATCCGGAGGACCGGAATATCCAGGCTTTCTACAAGCTGAAGCCGGAGGAGACTTCCTTGTACAGCAACTATGATAAGCTGCCGGCAGCCTTCCTATCCTCCCTGAACCAAATGATACGTGAGGAATTGGAGTTGGTAATGAGGAACGAGAAGAGCGTGGATGAAGCCATGAACGATATTCAAGAGAAAGGTCAGGCGGAACTGAATCAAGCCAAAGAGTAAGGTAGTTTTATCACGAAGAAAACCGGCCTCTCCAGTAATGGATGGGGCCGGTTTTCTTTTTTTCGTTAAGGCAGATGGATAGTTTTGATATGGTCCATATGAAGAACTACGGTTTCCCCTTTGGCCGTGACCAGATCCAATGTCGGGGCATCCACCGACCGAAGCAGTCCGATCTTGCTGGGATTCTCCCCGAGATCCAGAACCACGAATTCCCCCTCCAGCTTCTTCAATTGCTGGTCGAAAGTACGGGATAATGTCAGGCTTGCCGGCTTAACCGGAAAACGTTCGTGATGAAGGGAGTAAGGGGTGGAACCGGTCGTATAAGGAATCAAGTATTTGACGTGGTGCAAGGGAATGTAAATTGTATGAAACACCGGAGAATAGAAGACGAAGTAGTCATTCATAATGCTGGTCAGGTAACCGTGGATGGATTGGCTCCCGGTAATATAGAGCTCAGAGAAAACACCCTTGGCGTTCATCAGTATTTTACGGTAAGAAATGGTTTCGGCTTGTTTGTCAAAAGGGGCTTCCCCTGGAACAGGGATCATGTCCTCTCCCGTAAGCAAAACCTGCCGGATAGTCTTAAGATGCAGAAGGGGAATATATAGAAATTGCAATGAACGGTTATGAATGACGAGGATATCATCTCCCAAATCCACCAGGGTCCCCTGGATTGGGCTGTGTCTTCCCGAGATTTCCAGCTCAACCGTTTGACCGACAAGAGAACGAAGGTGACCCATCAAGTAACAACCTCCTTCCGAATATCACTAGTGTTTATTTCTACTACAAGTATATGTATCTCATAGAGTAGAAGGACTGGATGTCCAACTATTCTTTCTATAAAATCCGCTTCGATCCATAGAAGTGGTAGATGCGCTGAAAGAGGCGGACACGTTAGTAGATAGAAGTGGATTTTCTCTATCATCGGGCGTAACGCTCAAGCAAGGGATAAATCCTATACATAAACATGGAGTATGATTAACCTCTAATGATATGTGGAAGGCGGTAGATAGAGAAGAAGAACCGATGTCCCCTGATTTTAAGACAGCCAGGGATTAAGGAGCAAAGGGGGAAAATAAGTTGATTCTATTAATAATAATTACGGCGGCAGGGGTTTCAATCTATTATTTATTGAAGCCATCCGGAGTCGCGGAATGGCAAGCGGAGCCTTACCCGCCGCCTTCTCAACCCGAGTCATTCTATTTGGAAACACCCGTCATAGCTGCACACCCGCAGCCTGCATACGAGAAGTAGATTCGAGCGATAGCGGCCATCCCATTGATTCCATGCAAGCTATCGTTTGATTAATCTACATTATTAAACCGTAGGGGGAGTATGTCTATGTCCAAAATTTGCTGGGGAAGCAAGAAAAAAGCAAGTGGCAAGAACCGAAAGAAAAAGCACTGGGGCTGTTCATGTGGCAAAAGAAAAAGCAGCGTAGAACGAACCGGCTCAAGTTTGACATGGGGTGGAAAACGCCGAAGCAGTGACTGCTGTAAGCGATGCGATTCTTGCCGCAAGCGGGGAGAAAGAAGTCAGGGCAGCGGAGGCTGCGGAAGCTGTCAGCGCAGCGTTCAACGCAGTGATCACCGCAGCAGCCGAAGCTGTCATCGGAAAGATCACCGGAGTGATCACCGCGATCACCGCAGCGGCCGAAGCTGTCATCGGGACGATCACCGGAGCGATCACCGCGATCACCGCAGCGGACATCGGGACGATCACCGGAGTGGGCGCCGCGGACACCGCAGCAAACATCGGGACGATCACCGGAGCGGTCACCGCGGACACCGCAGCAAACATCGGGACGATCACCGGAGCGGTCACCGCGGACACCGCAGCAGACATCGGGACGATCACCGGAGTGGGCATCACGGACACCACAGCAGTCATTAGCAATACGGCTAATGGAAGACGGAAGGGTTAGGCGTTGTCCTAACCCTTCTTTTTCGTCATGCTGCCAAGCTTAAGCAGGCGACGGGTATTCTTCGCTATAGCTTGGTCAATTCACTCGCCACCAACCGCCTTCTTTCTACAATATAGTTGCGAATAAAGTCGGGTTCCCCCTGAAAAGTGGAATAGGACCATTTTCGTTCATAATCCCTGTAAATATAGGGGGAAATGTTGGAGTGGAGCTGATCAACTACTGGCATAATTCGTTTTGTAGTAAAGGTATTGCGCCATATATTTTCAAGAATCTTTTTATAGCGTTTACGCACTTTGGAATATTCCAACAGCTTCTTGGTCAGATGGTTATACCCGGTTATTCTAACCAGATTGCTGCCGCATGGCTTTCCGTAACAATTTCTTCCCCAGGTTCCTTCGTAGTCCCAGGGAACGATGCGATAGACCTTGCGCACCCTATGGCGATATAAGGCGTAATTGTGATCGAAGCCGTCATAATTTCCGGTATATACGGCCCCAGCCAGCCATTTCAAGTAATTGTCTATATCCAGATTACCTGACAGGAAGGAGTATAACTTCTTGCCGCTTAATGAATTCAGTCTGGCAATGAAGGTTTGCAGCTGCCGGCGGCTCTTGTCGCCCCCCATCACTAATTCGTAACCGTCAAACAATGAATCTTTCCTGCGTTTGGTTTCCGGATCGTTTAAATGAAAGTTCGCGTTATCATTTATGGCATAGAAGATCGATTGTATAGGAATCTTCCTTCTATTAAAGAAAGACCGGTCCACGGCTTCAATTTCCAAATAAACTCCCAAGCTTCGTTCGTTCATATAAAGCCGAATATGCCTGGTTTGCGGACTGGGGACCCCGATCCATTGGAAGAACTGGAAGGAAAGAGCATTGCGGATCATGGAAGGATCATCATACTCGGCATTCCAGTGATAGGTTTGTTTGTCCTTTACTATTTCAAACGATCTTTTGGGATATTCCCGGGTATGCCCTCCACGATATCTTATTTTTATCGGTTCCCGGGTGCCATTGTTAACGATATAGGCATCCACAAACTTTTTGCTCCATACGTCTTCCTGAAGCTGATCCAATTGATGGCCTCGAATGACTACATGTCGAATAGGCAAACTCATGAACATATCCACCTTCCACATGTTAAACAGATGCCCTTATGCATAGGCAATTACCTTACCTTATGCAGGCGTTCCCCCAGTGGTCACGGCATTTGTCCCGGTTCTGCCATCCGTGAAATCTCTCAACCCTTCCATTAGTTGATAGATATTGGTGGAATTATAGAGAATCGGGATTTACAACTAGTCCCTTCAATCTACGGGGTACATATACTTGAAGTAGAAATAAACATTAATGATAGTTGAAAGGGGGGATCGACCGGGGTTGTTGCTAAAGTTTTATCTCGAGTCGTTTCGTTTGGAGATTGAGAGAGAAGATGCTCTTGCGCTTCAAATCAAAGGGAGAGGAGTTATGATTTATGAGTAACGAATCCAATTATCTCGCGTCGTTAATAGGCAAGGAAGTAAAAATTAACCGTGGAGGACCGGATACGGTCTTGGGTAAGCTCTTGGCGGTTCAATCCGACTACTTGATTCTGCACTGCAGCGACGGAGCCGTATATGTTCAAAACAGTCATGTCAAAAGCATAACGGAAAATAGGGAAAACAAGAGCTCCACTTACGACGAGGCCCCCCGGTATCATGAAGGGGACAGCTTCCATGACATTCTGGAAAATTTAAAGCACCGCTTCGTACAAATTAACGGAGGCGGTCCGGAGAAGCTGGAAGGCTTCATCGTTGACGTAACCTCCACCCATCTGCTTCTAGTCGTAAAACAAGAAGTGATTCGTGTTCCGATCTTCCATATTCGCAGCATTTGTGTGAAAGAGAAGAATAAGAGTCAAGGAAGCTCGAGTGGCGGCAATAGGAGCGGGGGTAACAAAAGCGGACAAAGAAGCGGTCATAGGAGCGGAAATAGAAGCGGCAGCAAAAGCGGCCATAGGAGCGGACAGAACGTAAGTCACGGACGCGGTCATAGAAGCGGTCAAAAAAGCACCCGGGGAAGCGGCCATAGACGGGATGATTCCCGTGGAAGCCGTGTTAGAAGCAGAGTTGGAAGCCGCGTTAGAAGCAGAGTACAACGGAGACAAAGCGGCTTGCGGAGAAAAGCCTGGTAATTATCTAAGGATAGCCAACGGCCGGGGCCGGTTCGGAAAGAGCCGGCTTCGGTCTTTTATACATAATTTGCTCCGATTTGGTGTGATTTAACAAAACGTGATATGATTATTATGTAGACAAATGAAGGACAAGTATCGATTAGGAGGGAAAGGTAATGGTCAATCGTTTGGCGGAAAGTACGGAATTAAGCAATGGAGTTAAGATGCCTTGGCTGGGACTTGGAGTTTGGAGAGTCGAGGAGGGCCAAGTAGTGGAGAATGCTGTCCGGTCCGCTCTTAAGATAGGTTACCGGAGCATCGATACGGCCGCCATTTATGGCAACGAGCAGGGAGTGGGCAAAGCAGTCGCGGAATCCGGCATCTCCCGGGAAGAACTATTCATTACGACTAAAGTGTGGAATGAAGATCAAGGATATGATAAGACCCTGAAGGCTTTTGAAGAGAGCCGCAGGAAGCTCGGCTTGGAATATGTAGATTTGTATTTAATTCACTGGCCGGGCAAGGACAAGTACAAGGACACCTGGAAGGCGCTGGAGAAGCTTTATAAAGAAGGTCTCGTCCGGGCGATAGGCGTAAGTAATTTCCACATCCATCATTTGGATAATCTGTTGGCGGATGCGGAAGTGGTGCCGATGGTGAATCAGGTGGAAACTCACCCGCTGCTATCGCAGAAAGAGCTTCTGCAATATTGTAAGGAGCATCGGATTCAGATGGAGGCCTGGAGCCCGCTAATGCAGGGCAACCTCGATCATCCGGTATTGAAGGAGATCGCCGCGGCCCACGGGAAGTCGCCGGCTCAGATTGTGCTGCGTTGGGATCTGCAGAATGGAGTTGTCGTTATTCCGAAATCCATTAATGAGCACAGGATTAAGGAGAACTCGGAAATTTTCGACTTCGAGCTGTCTGCTGAGGAAATGGAGAAAATCGACGGCATGAATGAGAACAAAAGATTCGGCAGCAATCCGGATGAATTTTTGTTCTAAGACAAGGTGTGAACTCGCCTAAGCACGGTTGAACATCAGGGCAGCATTATTCGGTTGATTCGGATTCCGCCTTCTAGGGCGGGTTATAATATCGGGGCGGAGCTGCCCTGGGTTATACATATTTCTACAACCCGGTCTTGGACCGGGTTTTTTGTCGTGCTTAAGCTTACGAACCCTAGTGAAAATTGACCCGGAGGTTCGATACTCGCGAAGTATAAGGGGTATAATGCTGCACTAATAAAAACCGTTGGTAAAGACGATTTAGCTTAAAATTATCAGGCCGTTTAGAAAATCAGCCACGGAACTGGAACTTGTGGATTCACAAGGAAATGGTTTGACTTTGCACGGTGAAAGTTGGTATAGTTTATAACGTCTAATAGTTCAATGATAGAACTATTCACTGATAGAACTAAATAGTCTGCAAGGGGAGGGGGGATCGGTCTTGAGCAAGGAGCAGAAGCTGAAGGAGTGGATTCAGCGGTATGAAGAGGCTCATTTTGTCGTCAATAAGCGGATCAGTCTCATCATTCGGGATAGTATTGAGGATGGCCAGACGATTGAGCAGCACGCTATCCTATGTTACCTTCACGGTTCGAAGCTCTGTACTCCTACGGAGCTGGCCGATGTTTTCGGGGTAGGCAAGAGTGCGATTACGGCCATTGTTACCCGGTTGGAGGATAAAGGGCTGATTGAGCGTGTTCGGGATGATAAGGACCGGAGAATGGTCTACTTGTCGTTGACCGCGGAAGGGGAACGGGTTCGCCGGTTGGCTGTTAGCAAGATAGAGAAGCAAATCGGCTCGTATCTGCAGTATTTCAGTGAGGAAGAAATTGAAACCTTTATTCATTGTTACGAGATGCTGGCCGATCTTATGCAGAATAACGGAGAAGGGGGAGAGGCCCAATGATAAGAGGAATCCTAAAGGCAAGATGGTTTATTCTGGCTGTCTGGATAGCCGCGGTGGCAGTCTTGTTCGTAACGGCGCCCAATATGGCCGATCTGGTTCGGGAGAAGGGACAGATAACGGTTCCGGACGGATATTCTTCCTCGCTTGCGGACGATATTCTGAAGGAGGTCGACAAGCAGGGAAGCGGAAATGAGGTTGGCGATACGGTCCTTGTATTTCATAACAAGGACGGGTTGACCGCCGACAACCTTACGGAAATCGAGAGAGCCGTGCAGATGCTCGACAGCAGGAAAGAGCAGCTGGCGCTTACTTCCGTGACGAGCCATTTCGAACAGAAGGAATTGGAGGAGCAGCTTGTATCCGGGGATGGAAAGACGATCATGGTGCTGCTCGGAGGAGATTGGGAGGGACGTTCGACTGCGGAGGTCAGCGATTCCCTCTACAGAGCTCTTGAAGATGTGCAGGTAGAGCATTATTTGACAAGCAGTCATTTTATCGATGAAGATGTGGTGGCCAGCTCCGAGGCAGGCTTGAAGCGAACCGAAGTGATCACGGTCATCTTTATTCTGGTGATCTTGTTTATCGTATTCCGCTCGGCCGTTGCGCCGTTCGTTCCACTGCTGGCCGTAGGCATAAGCTATCTGGCGGCGCAATCGATCGTCGCCTTCCTGGTAGACGGGGTGAACTTCCCGCTATCCAATTTTACTCAAATCTTCATGGTTGCCGTTATGTTCGGTATCGGGACCGATTACTGTATCCTGCTGATAAGCCGGTTTAAGGAAGAGCTGGTCAAGCAGCCGGATGACGTATGGTCCGCCATAGTCGAAACCTATCGGACGGCGGGCAAGACTGTATTTTTCTCCGGTCTTGCCGTTATGGTCGGATTTGCCTCCATCGGGTTCTCGACCTTCATTCTATATCAATCCGCGGCTGCGGTGGCGGTCGGAGTAGGTGTACTGCTGATCGCTCTGCTTACCTTGGTTCCTTTCTTTATGGCGGTGCTCGGCAGCAAGCTGTTCTGGCCGTCTAAGGGAACTCTCGAGCATAAACCGAGCCGGATGTGGGAGGCGGCCGGACGCTTTTCCTGGAAACGCCCGCTGATGACCTTATTGCTTATGGCAGTGCTGGTCGTTCCGCTGTTATTGTCCTATGACGGTGTTAAATCCTACAACTCGCTCGATGAAATCGGCGATGATTATAACTCGGTCAAAGCGTTCAACATTATCGCCGACAGCTTCGGCCCCGGTCAGTCGATGCCGGCCAAGATCGTGCTGAAGAATGACCGGCCGATGGATACTTCGGAAGCATTGGCGGCCATGGAGAAGATCAGCCGGGAGATCGAGAAGGTAGAGGGCGTAGAGTCCATTCGCAGCGCGACACGGCCTGTCGGAGAGGAATTGAAGGATCTCCTGGTCACCGAGCAGGTGAAGAAGCTGGATGAGGGCCTGGGAGAAGGCACGGACGGATTGAGTCAAATCCGTGAAGGCCTGGCAACAGCCAGCGCCGAGCTAAGCAAATCGGGACCTGAGCTTTCCAAAGCAGCAGAAGGAGTCGGCAGTCTGGTGCAAGGCACCGATCAG
The DNA here is from genome assembly GCF_051966115.1 of Paenibacillus sp. SAFN-117. NCBI lineage: Bacteria > Bacillati > Bacillota > Bacilli > Caryophanales > Paenibacillaceae > Paenibacillus > Paenibacillus sp. SAFN-117. Next base: position 33,179 of record NZ_JBQCLK010000036.1, on the reverse strand, counting down.
CTTAAATTCGGCATGACGGAGCTAAATCAAGGGTTGAAGCAAATCGAGCAAGGGATCCGTCAAGGCTCATCCGGTGCGAATGATTTGAAGCAAGGATTGGAGCAGGCCAAGCAGTCTGCGGAGCAGCTTGCCGCGGGAGGCCGGGAACTGCTCGACGGCTACAAGCAGATCGAGAGCGGCATCACTGTGTTCGCCGGGAAATACGGGGAGATCGAGAAGGGTCTGAGTGGAATAAGCGAAGGGCTTGGAGGAATGGAACACAGTGTTCAGAACTTGGCGGAACGCTATCCGGACCTGAAGCAGGATCAGGATTTTATAGCCATTCAGGCAGCGGTGTCCCAAGTGCGCCAAAGCATCGGGCCGCTGGCCGAAGGCTTGACACAGCTTAATGCGGAGTTGGCCAAAGTCGGAGCTTCGCTGGAACAAGCGAACCTCGGCCTGGCACAATCCGTGGAAGGGCAAACCTTGTTAGCAGGGGGCCTGGACAAATTAGTATCCGGCATCGAGCAGCTGCGGACCGGCATGGACCAGGCGGCGGACGGCCAAGGACAGATTGTGGCCAAAGTGCCCGGAGTGATTCAGGGGCTGGAGCAAATTGCCGCCGGCCAGAAGGAGATCCAGCAAGGTTTCGCCCAACTGGATGATCAGCTTGCTCAGCTTACCGAAGGGCTGGACCAAAGCGTGGAAGGCCTGTCCGAGCTGTCCAGCGGACTGGAATCCGCCCAGCAATATTTGAACGGACTGGCGGACTCCTCCGATGAAACGATGGCGGGATGGCATATTCCGGCGGAAGTGCTGGAGAACGAAGATTTCAAACAGGTATTCGACACTTACATGTCTCCCGACCGCAGAGTAGCTACCCTGGATGTCGTATTTACAGGCAATCCTTACAGTACGGAGACCATTGCCAAGATCGATGAAATCAAAGCGGCCGTGGACAGAGCAGTCAAGGGCACGGTATTGGCCGATTCTACCTACGGTATCAGCGGTGTGACCGGAATGTACGCCGACCTGAACGAAATTTCGGCGGCGGATTATTCCAGAACCGTAGTGCTGATGCTTATTGGAATAGCGATTATTCTGATTCTGCTGCTCAGATCGATTATTATGCCGCTCTATCTGATCTTGTCGCTTATTCTGACTTACTTCACATCCGTCGCGGTAGCTGAAGTGGTGTTCGTCGATATTATGGGCTATGCGGGAATCAGTTGGCCTGTGCCATTCTTCGCCTTTGTGATTCTGGTCGCATTGGGCGTCGATTACAGTATATTCCTGATGGACCGCTTCAACGAGTACAAACATTTGCCGGTCAAAGAAGCCATGCTCCATTCAATGAAAAATATGGGGACGGTCATTGTTTCGGCAGCGATAATTTTGGGAGGAACATTCGCGGCGATGCTGCCATCCGGCGTTCTGTCGCTTCTGCAGATCGCCACGATAGCCATTACCGGGCTCTTCCTGTATGCTTTTGCCTTCATGCCATTCTTTGTCCCGGTGATGATCAGGACGTTCGGCTCCGCCAACTGGTGGCCATTCGCCCCCAAAGACAAAGAAAGCCTGGGCAAGGATCTGTCCATGTAATACAAGGATAAACGGCTATCGCCGTCCTTGGGACAGGCGCGTTTACCGATGAAATATGAGAACAAGTATAAGGCGAAACTTATACTTTCTTATATTTGAACAAAAACGAGGCGCATGCAGAGCATGCGCCTCTCTATTTACTACATAGGAATCTTTAAGCTCTTACAGCATCAGGAAGGATTGTCATGATGCTTCAAAGGGCGTTTCTTCCGCAAGATCAAGAGAACAGGATATAGGACGATGCTGAGCAGAACCGAAACAAAGTACGCGGTCAGCAAGCTCTCGAAGAAAACCTCGGTTTCTTTAGCCCCCGTCTCCGTTACGAACATCATGGTCACGAACAGGATGACGAAGGACAGCAGAATAAGCAGGAGAGCCTTCCAGATCGTCGCTTTCCTCAGGAGATAGACGGAACCCGCATAAGCCGGAAGGTATACGGCCAAGCCGATCCACCAGTTGCCCGTGGAGATTATTCCGCGGTCAGCCGCTCCATACAGCAAAGCCAGCCCGAGTGCCAGCAGAATATAAGGAAGCCAGAACGGGATCGCGGCCTTGGTTTTGGCTTCCTTCAGCTTTACCTCCCTTTGCCGGTTAGCCTGCTCGCGTGAGGCCGCAGTCGCCAATTGCTCAAAACGGAGGTGGAAATCCGCGGGCCTGCCGACTCCCGTCCACCCCCTGGCTTGATGATGGGTGCCTTGGGCTCCGGTATAACGGCCGGGACCCTCCATATGCCGTGCATCGCCTCTGCCGCCAGCCCCCTCATCGGTTTCGACCATGCTGCCTTGTTGGCCTATGCCGCCGGATGGATCAACGGCCCCGTCTGCCGATTTATTGGCCGCATCCTCGTCTCCGAAGTCCGACAGAGGCCACTCTTCCCTTTCCTTGCCGTAAACCTCCAGCAGTTGTTCGTCGGGAAGAATATCCAAGGGATGAATACAGATCCGAATCGGAATACCGTTCTTGCCGGTTTCCTTCAGCCATTGATTGATGCTGTGGTCATCTTTGAAATAGATCCGGGCCAGCTTCCTTTCGCCCGCCTCCCGATATATAAAGAACAGGACGGGAAAGATATGGGCGTAAGGCTGTTTCTCGAAAAAGCCCGACTTTCTATACGCATAGTGGTATTTTGCAATAAATTTCGAGCCCACGGCTTCTTCCACCTTGGAGAAGGGAACGAACGCGCTCTTTTTGCTTTTCAACTTCTTATCATATTGCTCGAACTCGAACCCGTCCTCGAACAACCGATAGCGGTCCAGGTGGTCATTTTCCCATATTCTTTGACGTCCTGCTCTCACGGCTGCCCAGATGAGATATCCTCCGAGCGGCAGTCCGGCGATAAAGCAAATGACGGCCCAGACTGTGCTAAATTGAACAAGATAGAAAGGCAGGGCAACCAAGCCTAAGCCTAACGCCAACAGGAAGAACAGAGCTTCGAAGGTAAGAATCCAATAGAAGGGCTGCATTTTTACTTCCTGACGTTCGTAGAGCACAGGTTTATCCGTATTCCATGTTTCCATAAGTCATCCCCTCTCTTAGCAAGCTGCGAATATCTTTTATATCACATAAATCTTTAAGTTCGTTGAAAGTATACGGGGTTTACTTCTATATAAGTTTGGATTCTGCTGCTTAGCTCGCTGTCTTGTAGGTCATCCACCGGTATCGGAATTGTTCGATTTTATCATCCGTATAAATGCGTTTCAGCTTCCTGCGTTCACCCGGCTTCAGATCGGTAACCTCGATAGTTTCCGAGATGACCTTGTTGCCGTCCTTGTTGTACAGCATCAGGTTAAGCTTGCCGCTGGCCAAGTGCTGCTGACTATAGTTACCGACATAAACTTCGCTGATATAATCGCCATCATCATTCCCGGAGCTGACGGCTATCACCAATTGATCGGCGGTGGAGAGCTTCGACTTTTGCTGTTGAATGGTTTCGAATTGGCGGTCCAGAATTTCATTCATATGCTGCTCTGCGGAGAAGCTCTCATATTGAATCACACCGTTTACAAATACCGTAATGGCATAGAAGGACAAGAAAGCTTTCAAGGTTCCCGAAAGAATGGTCTTCCGGTCATATTTGCCGAGAATGAGCGAGACTGCCGCAACGACAGTGAGCACTAATGCAATGGAAGCCCAGGGAGTAATAAAAATCGATGTAATATTCACGCGAACAACCACCTCCGATTACCTCAAGAAATAGGGCACAACACCTTGTAAATCATAAACGGTCCCGAGCGAAAAGAAAACCATCTGCCTGAAAAATAGGGCGAATGTCGCAGGGATGAAGCAGGAGTCTGCTTATACCGCATTTAGATTATCATATACGGGGATGGCCGGTGGATCGTTTCATTTTCGGAGCGAAGTTTATCGGAAAGCATTTTTTATTGAAAACAGATGGGAAACTTCCGTCATCCAAGGTATAGTAGAATAAGATGGAAGCATAAACATTTACAGGATAGGCGGTGGGAACAATGGATTTTGAACAGATCAGAACGTTGGCGGACAGAATCAGGCATAACGTTCACCAGGTGATTGTCGGTAAGGATGAAGTTGTGGATTTGCTGCTGGTTGCGCTTGTCTCTTCCGGCCATGTCCTGCTGGAGGACGTTCCGGGAACCGGGAAGACACTGCTGGCCAAGGCGATGGCCAAATCATTGGGATGCACCTTCAGAAGAATTCAGTTTACCCCTGATCTTCTGCCTTCCGATTTGAGCGGAATTAATTATTACAATCAGAAAACGGGTGACTTCGAGTTTAGAGAGGGTCCCATTTTCTCGCAAATTGTCCTGGCCGACGAGATTAACCGCGCTACTCCGCGAACCCAATCCAGCTTGCTGGAATGTATGGAGGAACGGCAGATTACGGTGGATGGCGAGACACGCCGCCTGGACCGGCCGTTCCTGGTTATCGCTACGCAGAATCCGGTCGAGAATCAGGGGACTTTTCCATTGCCGGAGGCCCAGTTGGACCGTTTCCTGATCAAAGTTAAGATGGGATATCCGACATCGGAGGAAGCGGTCGATATTCTCAAACGGTTTAAGGAAGAAAATCCGCTCGACCGGATCGAAGCCGTCGCATCTGCCCGGGATATCGTAGCGGCGCAGGACCGGTATTCGCAGATCAAGGTAAGCGAAGATATATTGCGATATATGATTGCCATCGTTGAGAAAACGAGAGCGCATAGCGAGGTGGCCATGGGCGTCAGTCCGCGGGGAAGCCAAGCTTTATTGAAAGCGGTTCAAGTTTACGCAATCCTGCAAGGAAGAGACTATGTCACTCCCGATGATGTGAAGGCGATGGCCAAGCCGGTGCTGGCTCATCGAATCCTGTTGAGGAACGCCATGCGATACAAGGATCGGATGGACGAGCAGGTGATCGATAAAATATTGGGAGAGACCGAGACTCCCTCCGAAGAGTCATTGCTTAAGAGGTAAGAAATGGGCATACACTGGATTTTATTTGTCAGTTTTATTGTCGTACTTGCCCAGAGCTTTCTATATAAAAGAAAAGCTCTCAAGCATCTGTCCGTCGGGCGAAGCTTCAACAAGGCTGCCGTCTTCGAAGGGGAGGAGGTCCAGCTGGTGGAGAGGATCGCCAACCGCAAGTGGCTGCCTGTTCCCTGGTTGAAGCTGGAGTCGCTGATCCATGCCAATCTGCAGTTTCAGAAGCAGTATAATCTGAATATCAGCGGGGGCCAGATGTTCCAGAATCACTCCAGTCTGTTCAGCTTGATGCCCTACACCCAGATCACCCGCCGGCATTATATCCGCTGCATGAAGAGAGGGGCCTATTCGCTGGATACCGCCACCCTCACTTGCGGAGATCTGCTCGGAATGCAGTCGGTCTTCAAGACCGTCCCCGTTTCGGCCCAGCTGCTGGTCTACCCGAAGACCGTCCCTATGGAAGAGATTCCCCTTCCTTACCGCAGCTGGCAGGGAGACTTGCTCGTACGCCGCTGGATCATGGAGGACCCGTTCATGATCAATGGCGTCCGGGAATACCGCTATGGGGATTCCATGAAGGATGTGAACTGGAAGGCAACGGCCCGGGTCGGCACGCTCCAGGTTCATAACCGGGGGTTTACGGCCGATCACCGGTTGATGATCTGCGTTAATTTCGAAGTGTCTGAGGAAATGTGGAACGCAGTCACCGACCCCGAATTGATCGAACGGGGAATCTCCTATGCGGCGACCTTGGCGGAGGATGGTATCCGGCAAGGGATGGAGGTCGGGTTCGGATGCAACGGTTATACCGTCGATCAGCCGAATGAGGCCGTGCGCATCGAGCCGGTCAGCGGACAAGAGCATCTGACGCTGCTCTATGAGACCATGGCCAAGCTGGTTATAGAGTGCAGCTGCGAGATGTCGGCGTTCCTCGAGGCGGAAGCCTGGAACGGAAACCAGAACACAGTCTATCTGTTAATCACACCTTATGTAAGCGCTAAAATGCAGGATAAAATCCATCGGTTGGAATCAAACGGAAACAGGGTGGAAATCATCCCGCTGAACCGCAGTGAAGGGGGGGAACAGGCCAGTGCGTAGAATGATCCTATCGTTAAAGGGATGGATGCATGGCTGCATCGAGATGCTGTTGTTTATGCCGTTAGCCATTCTGCCCGGCATTTTCCTCTCCCTAGAAGGCAAGCTTCCGCTATGGCTTGTTCTGCTGGCGGTATTCTATCTGGCGGGTACTACCTCGATTGTCCTTCTCCGGATAACGAGGAGGTTTTGGCTGCTGCTGTATGCTCTGGCTGTTACCGGGCTGATTTCCATAGCCGTCTATGGCAACGAATTGGCCGGCTGGGTAACCTGGGCCATCGGCTTGCTCGCCTTCTATAGGGGGGCGTATATGGCCTTCCGGAATGCGGTCGATGTTTACCCGGAGATGTTCTACTGGCTCGGGCCGATTATTTATTTCGTCACCTCCATCTTTTACTTCAAGCTGGAGAGGCTGACCCCTTATATTCCTTTGATGTTCTGGCTAGGACTGGCCTCCCTGGTCGTCAGCATGCTCATGTCCAACCACGTTCATCTGCAATGGGCGGCACTGTCCCGCAACAAGAATCAGAAGGCGGAAGAAGAGCAGAAGCTGGGGGCGGGCCTTCTGTGGCAGAATCGCTTCCTTCTTCTCTTCCTGTTGGTTCTGATCATGCTTGTCAGTCTCTGGAAGCAGATGAAGGACGGCATTGCCTGGCTGTATGCACGGCTGATCGGCTGGCTTAGCACGTTGTTCTCCTCCGAAGAAGCCGAGCTTCCGCCGCCTGAGTCTCCCTCGGCTCCAAACCTGTCCGCGCCTCCCGGGCTCGAGAGGGGAGAGCCGTCCGCATTCTTCGTTTGGCTGGAGAAGGCGGCCTTGTTCGTCTTTTACATCGTTATACTGCTTGCTTCCCTGGCGCTTCTTTATTGGCTCGCCAAGAAATCGGCCGCTGCTGCCCGCTGGCTTAACCGGTGGCTGGCCGCGAGAATGAACAGGCAGGGCCTGGATTTATCCGAGAGCAGCGGGTATACCGATGAGGAGGAGAAGCTGGAGGGCGGGCTCGGTCATTGGCGCAGAAGCACCGCAGACCGTCTTCAAGCCTGGTTCGAGCAATGGCGAAACCGGGAGCCGAAGTGGGAAGCCTTGCGCAGCGATCGGGATAAGGCCCGCTATCTGTATCGGCATTATATCTGGAAGCAGGTGGAGCAAGGGCGCCCCTTCGACGCGTCATGGACTCCCAAGGAGGCTATGCGTGAATGGAGCGGGAAGGGGATCACCGACGGCGATTCCATCGAGCCGCTTATAGAAGCTTATGAGCAGGCAAGATACGGGGAGCAGGAACCGAATGGCGATCTGGAACGGCTCAAGCAGCGGCTTAGAATCAAGTGAGCCCCGCATAATTAAGAAAAGGGCGGATTCTCTCTATCTATCATCCAAGCTATCGGAACGGAATAGCATAAATTATTATTAAGAGAATCTCCTCTCTCTCTGCCAACTTCATTTACAAGAAAAGCCGGGCCTTGGGGGTTCGGCTTTTCTCGCCATTTGCACGAAGGGGAACGGCAGAGCACCGAACCTACCGCAAAATGGCTGATTCTTCCTGAAACTCAGTGAATTTATGGAACATTTGGAGGAATTGGGGTTCAGGCAACTGCTGGCTGCGAATGCGTTATCAGGCGGGGTCTAGTATAATATAGGAAAAATGCCAAGTTGCAGAAGCGAAGGTGAACGAAATTAAGGGAGAGCTAGCGAGTCCTAACCCGGAACCAGGCAAGAGGAAAGCTCGTCCTGATGCCGGTCAGTTGTCGGACTCCTTTACCGAAGTCGATATTGATGACCGAAAAGCCGTCCGAAAGCGCATTCTTCAATTAGCCGGACCGTCCCTCGTAGAGATGCTGCTGCTTAATATGGTGCAGATGTTGAATATGATCATGGTAGGGCGGGTAGGAGCGGAGGCTGTGGCTGCGGTCGGGCTGACGAATCAGCCCTTTTTTCTTCTGTTGGCCCTATTTATGACCTTGAACGTAGGGACTACGGTCATTGTGGCCCGTTCCATCGGCTCGGGCGATGTGGAAGAAGCCAATCGTGCCGCAGGCCAGGCCTTCCTGTTGAACATCATCCTTGCCGTAGTCGTCATTCTGTTCAGCTATATATATGCCGAAGATATGCTCATATTAATGGGTGCCTCCCCCGAAGTGCTGGTGGAAGGGGTGGCGTACGCCAAGATTATTTTCCTGTCAATCGGATTCACGACGGTCTCCATGAGCTTGTCGGCCATATTACGGGGTTCGGGCAATACGAAGACCCCTATGAAAATCAATGTCTTGTCCAATGCACTGGTCGTCCTTATCGGCTTTCCGCTGATCTATGGACTGTTTGGTTTCCCGCGGCTTGGGGTGGTAGGAGCGGCGATTTCTACAATGATAGCTAACTTTACCGCTATGACCTGGGTTGTGTATGTTCTGTTCAGCGGTCAATCGACCGTCCGGCTGACGTTAAAATCGATCTTCCGCTTCGATGTCGGACTGATTCGGAAAATATTAAAAATCGGGCTGCCCGCAGCCGGCGAACAATTCGCCATGCGCGGGGGCCAGCTTATTTTCAGCAAGGTCGTCGCCGGATTGGGGACGGTCACCTTTGCCGCCAATCAGATTGCTTTCAGCATTCTCGGACTGACGTTTATGCCCGGAATGGCCTTCGCGCTCGTAGCCACTACGATGGTAGGCCAATCGCTCGGAGCAGGCAAGCCGGAGCTGGCGGATAAATTCGGCTGGGAGATCCGTAAGCTGGGGGTCATCGTGGCCGCTTCGCTGGGCGTGGTCTTTATTCTGTTCGCTCCATACATTATGATGCCGTATACGAATGACCCGGAGATTATCAAGCAGGGGAGCATAGCCCTGAGAGTGGTCGGTTTTGTTCAGGTCTCCCAAGCGACTCAGTTTATATTGGCGGGGGCGCTGCGCGGAGCCGGGGATACGAAGTTTCCTCTATATTCCACTTTCATCGGAGTATGGGGCTTCCGTGTCATTCTCAGCCTGCTGTTCGTGCTATGGTTTGAATGGGGAATACTGGGGGCTTGGCTGGGAATTGCGGCGGATCAGATCATCCGGTCTGTTCTCATCTACCGGCGGTATAAGGGCGGAAAGTGGAAAACGATGAACATGTAGCCCGATTTGCCTGAAACGTATAGCTTGCTGTCACGTAAAATATAATATAGTCGAATAAGTTGTGAGGAGGAAAAGAACTATGAACCGGGATACTGCGCGTTTGCTGGGTGCGATTCAAATAATAATCGAGATTGCTATCATTATCGGATTTGTGTTCGCCCTTATTCCGTTTTTGTATTTATGGTCGTCCGGTTGGGTATTTCCGCTTGTCATTATCAGCTTCATCTTTTCTTTGTTCCTGAAGAACGATACGATGTTCTCGACAGGGCTGAATATTTTGATGGCGGTTCTCAGCTTTATTCCCATTGTCGGTTATCTGTTTCGTATTGTTGCGATTATAGTTTCGTTATACAATATCTCCAAGATTAGAAGGGCTATGTAGTTTAGCGATGAGCGAGATGGGCAGCCCGGCGATCAACGTGAGACAAGATCTGGATATATAATGAGGACAGCTTGTACTGCCGACGAAATGACTTTTGTCGGCAGTTTTTTTGGGGGAAAAAGATAAGAAAGAGGGCGCGGAATTCTGGCAGAATTACAAGTGGCAGATGTTCGCACACACCCCGCGTTAAATTTATTTACCGATTTCGAGCAATATACGATTTTTAAGCCTGCAGAATTACACATTCCACATGTGAACGAAATGCTGAATCAGGTGATTAGCTGGTCTGCCGCATTAAAATCGGTTCGCAGCTAATGGATCACGATTCGTTATAGAAAGTAACCGGAATCCGGTGGCCAAAATGGTTCCGATCATCCGTATGATGGTCGGAACCATTTTTTAATAGGTTATTTCTATTCTAAAAAGGCACATTAGTAGTTCGTAGCGTTCGTGTTTCAGTTTGCCATGCCATGTTCTAAAAATCAATGTTTGGAACAGGTAATTTCGAAAGGTATAATAATTGATAAAAGCACGGAGGCGCTCATGATGAAAAGATGTGCTTGGACTACGGACGACCCGCTGTATATCCAATACCATGACAGTGAGTGGGGAGTTCCCGTTCATGATGACCGCAAGCTGTTTGAAATGCTGCTTCTGGAAGGAATGCAGGCCGGCCTTAGCTGGCTGACAATATTGAAGAAGAGGGAAAACTTTCGCCAGGCTCTGGACGGGTTCAACCCGGAGCGGATAGCCGAATACGGGCAGGCGGATATAGAAAGACTGCTGAATAACCCGGGCATCGTCCGCAACCGATTGAAGCTGGAGGCGACCACTGCCAACGCTCGGGCATTTCTTAAGGTACAGGAGGAATTTGGCAGCTTCGACCGGTATATTTGGGGTTTTGTCGGCGGAGAACCAATCATTAACCATTGGAACGCCATACAGGAGGTCCCTGCCTCTACGGCAGAGTCCGACAGAATGAGCAAAGACTTGAAAAGCCGGGGCTTCAAATTCGTGGGGAGCACTATTTGCTATGCCTATATGCAGGCCGCCGGCATGGTCAATGACCATACAGCGGATTGCTTTCTGTATGCAGGCCGAGCCGGCCGGTAAATCTACAACGGATATATAGGATAGATGGTTGTATGAAAGACAAGCCTCCAAGTTCCCGCCATTGAAGAAGCGGCGGGAATATGGGGCAAGTGCTCGGTTTCACGGCCGGCTCCATGCGTCGCAGATGATAGAGACTGCGAGATTAAGCGGAATACGGCTGCTGCGTCCGAGCGATTTCCTGGGTAGGAAACGCTCCAACGTCTGCGCCAATGAGCATTGGAGAAGCTCTAACGCATTTGCTTCGGCTGCTCTGTCCGCTCAGAGGCCTCGGACAGATCCTGCTTCGCCTGTTCAAGCTGCTCCAGAACTTGAACGGTCTGCTGCTCCTGGGATTCGTTCGCTTCGGCCCGCAGTCTTTCCTCGGCATCGTATACTGCGCGGTTAGCCTGGCCAACGATCTGGCGGGCCCGCTGCATTTGCTGAGGATCAGAGCTGGCCATAGCCTGTTCTACCGCCTGCTCTGCGTCCTGAGAGCTATTAAGGGCATGATGAGCGTTTTGAATGGCGTTTTCCAGCGATTGCTGATGCTGTTTTTGTTGAGTCAACGTAGGTTCTCCTTTCCTAGGCATCGGGAATAATGAGATCCGGGTGGACGGATCTGTTGTCATTAGCATGCGCAGGCCAAGGAAATTCCATCCATGGGCTCGCGTTACGAAGAAGTCGCGTTTTGCAGCGGTCCCAAGCAATGGGTGTGACCTACACGGAGGGGATAAATGTGTATCGGATTATGATTGTGGAAGATGATGACAAAATCGCTGAAATATTGAGCGGTTATATTCGCAAATATAATTATGAGGTGGTTCGTGCCACCCGTTTCGACGATATTAGGAATGAGTTTGTCGAGAACCGTCCTCATTTGGTTCTGTTGGATATCAACCTGCCTCAATACGACGGATTTTATTGGTGCAGGCAGATTCGCACGATATCCAATGTCCCGATTATTTTCATCTCGGCCCGCGTCGGGGAGATGGATCAAGTTATGGCCATAGAGAACGGGGGAGATGATTATTTAACCAAGCCGTTCAACCTGGATGTCGTAGTGGCCAAAATTAAAGGAGCGCTCCGCAGGGCGTATGGCGAATATGCCTCAGTGTCTGCGGGCTCCGGCGATTTGTATGAAGTTTACGGATTGGGTCTGGACAGGTCCAAGAACCAAGTTCTGTGGAACGGCGGCAAAATCATCTTAAGCCATAATGAATTCAGGCTCTTAAATTGCCTTATTCAGCAGGTCGGCCAAATTATTACCCGCGAAGAGCTGCTGGAGGAATTATGGGATGATGCCGATTTCGTCGATGACAATACTTTGACGGTAAACGTGACCCGGGTGCGCAAGAAGCTGGAGGAGCTGGGCATTAAGGGTGCCATTGAGACGGTGCGGGGACAAGGATACCGGTTGGAGCCGGTATGGAAGAGGGAGTCGGCAGATGCTTAAATCCTTTCTCAAAGACCGCTTGATGTACATGTTTGTTTATTTAATCAACGTGGTTCTCATCGTGCTGGTTGTTTATTTAAGCTATTCGCATGAAGGAGTTCTGCTCCCCTGGGGCAATCTATTCTACATTTTTATTTTATCACTGGCCGGATTGACCTGCTTTCTGTTCATCGATTATGTGCGTCAGCGAACCTTCTATCGCCAATTGGCTCTTATATCGGAAGACGGGATTAAACCAGACCAGATCCTGAGCCTCGAGTCTGCGGTGACACAGGAGCAGTTGCGTGTGCAGGAATTGCTGCATACCTGTTACAGGCTCTATGCCAAAGAGCTTCATGAGTACCGTGCTAAGCAGGAACACCACCTGAACTTCACCAATCAATGGGTTCATCAAATGAAAACCCCGGTCTCGGTCATCGATCTGTTGGTCCAGCAAGCGTCTAAAGATGACCCTTCCGGCCAATGGAAGCCGCTCTTTCAAAGCATCAGGGAGGAAACGGATCGGCTGAGCCATGGGTTAAGCATGATGCTCCACACGGCCAGGCTGGAGAAATTCGAACTGGATTTGAAGGCGGATCGGATAGAGCTCGTTTCTTTGGTAAGAGGGGTTATTAACGAATATAAATCGGTATGGATCGCTCGTTCCCTCTACCCTAAGTTAACTGCGGAGAAACAGGAGGTTTATGTAGAGACGGACCGCAAGTGGATGGAGTTCATCCTTCGCCAGATTCTGACCAACGCGATTAAATATTCTGTGGCTAAACGCAAGACAACTTCTTCGCACGATAAGGACAGCGGGGAGATAAAGGCCATGCAATTGAAGATTACGATCGAAGAGAAGGAGAAGGGGTGGAGCCTTGCCATCCAGGACGAAGGGATCGGCATCCCCGAGCAGGATCTTCCGCGCGTATTCGACCCTTTCTTCACCGGGTCCAACGGAAGAACAACGGCAGAGTCTACGGGGATGGGGTTGTTCCTGGCCCAGCAAGTATGCGGAAAGCTCGGACACCGTCTGTCGGTTACCTCTCAGGAAGGCCAGGGAACGACGGTAACCATCCTCTTCCCGAAACCGTCGTCCATGTATGACTTCTCATAGGATGAAGAATGACGGCAAGATATTCCCGCGAACGGAGGTTACCTACAAATTTTAACGGAAGGCCCTCTGTCGGCATCGGAGAAAAAGAACGGAGGAAGCGGAATGACCGTGTTAAAAGCCAATGCGCTGACGAAAATATACGGCTCCCCCAAAAGCAGCATGACTTACAAAGCGCTCGACAACTTCCATTTGGAAATTGCGGAGGGCGAATTCGTGGGGGTCATGGGACCGTCGGGCAGCGGCAAAACCACACTGCTTAATATATTGGCCACGATCGATACTCCTACATCCGGTCATGTAGAAATTAACGGGACGGACCCTTCCCGGCTCAGGAAGAATAAACTGGCCCTGTTTCGGAGAAGGCAGCTCGGATTTGTCTTCCAGGACTTTAATTTGCTGGATACACTATCTATCAAGGAGAACATTATTCTCCCTCTCGTCCTGGACAACACGCCCGTTAAGGTGATGGAAGAACGACTACAGGAGATCGCGGATATTCTCGGCATCCAATCCATCTTGAACAAGCGGACCTTCGAAGTATCCGGAGGGCAGCAGCAGCGGACGGCCATTGCCAGAGCCATGATTCATCGGCCTTCCATTCTGTTTGCCGATGAGTTGACGGGCAATCTGGATTCCAAATCGGCCAACGATGTCATGCTTTCCCTTAAAGAAGTGAATGAACGGCAGAACGCGACAATCATGATGGTGACGCACGATCCGTTCGTCGCAAGCTTCTGCGGGCGAATCATCTTTATCAAGGACGGCAAGCCTTTCTCGGAAATCCGCAGAGGCTCCAACCGACAAGCTTTTTTTCAGCAAATCTTGGACTCGTTGAGCGTATTGGGAGGCACCTTCGATGAAATACCGGCAGCTCGCCATTAAGAACGTTGCCGGGAATTGGCATCAGTATATAGCCTTTTTTCTGAGCAGCGTATTTTCCGTCATGATCTTCTTCATCTATGCCGAGTTTATTTTCCATCCGGGTGTCGTGAACGGAACGATCCGGGCCGCTGACAAGGTCCGCAACGGGCTTATCGCCTGTGAGTATATCATTTTCATCTTCTCGTTTTTTTTCGTGCTGTATTCCAATTCTGCATTTATTAAATCGCGCAAGAAGGAATTCGGCTTGTTCACGCTGCTCGGGATGAACCACTGGCAATTGAAGAGAATGGTCTGGTATGAGAGCTCGATTATCGCGCTTGTTTCCATTGCCGTTGGGATGGCGTTCGGTTCTTTGTTTGCGAAGCTGTTCTTTATGACCTTGGCCGAATTGTTAAAAACCAATGATCCGATTCCGTTCCGGTTTGTTCCCAAGGCGGTAGGGATCACGGCGGGAGGGTTCTTCCTGCTGTTCCAGGTCATTACCTTGTTCAACCTGTTCCGGCTTAGGCGCAGCAAGATTATCGATCTGCTCCAAGCGGCCAAAAAACCGAAGAATGTGCCGGCCTTCTCATGGTTTCTCGTCCTCCTGTCGCTGATATGTCTTGGGACAGGGTACTATCTGGCGTGTATTTCCAACATGTCAAACATTGTCAAAACCTTCTTTGTCGTGCTGTTCCTTGTCATAACAGGAACGTATTTTCTGTATACACAAGGAAGCACGGCCATATTCCGCAAGCTGCAAAGAATGAAATCCGTCTATTACAAGCAAACTCACTTGATCACGATTTCCCAACTCGTCTTCAAGATGAAAGATAATGCCCGGCTGCTATTTGCGGTTTCCATTCTCAGTGCGGTCGTTCTGACCGCATCCGGTACCATCTATGTGTTCTACCATGATTCCCGAAGCCAATTGCTGGAGCGGTATCCACAAACGATAGGATACGAAGAGCAAGGGATGGAAGGCCACCCGGTTATGGACCCGCAGAGAATTAGAGACATTATGCGGCAGGAAAAGGTGCAGATCGAATATGAATTCGAAATGACGGGGGTTATTGTCCCCTTTCAAATTAAATATATAAACACGACGGAAACTTCGGCGCTCATTATACCGGCAAGCAAATATAATGAGCTCGCTGAGCGGAAGTCCTGGAAGCCGGTGAAGGTGAAGGAGGGGCATGCGCTGTTCGTATTTCCGTACCGAAATATATTGGGACATGATTTTTTCGCCAAGGGGGACCTGCTGGAAACATCGATAGGCGAGCATAAGGTGACCTTTGAAATGGATGGGCAGATCAATAAAGGATTAGGGAATACGGGCTATCGGGAAAGATCCTTCCTCATTATTAATGATGAGCATTATAGACAGTTGATGGGCTCCACCCCGGATACTCTCAAAATAAGATATTACGGCTTTGAACTGAAGAACTGGGAGCGGACGAATGATACGGTGAACCGGGTGATCAGAGAAATAGATCAGGAGCAAATGCCGTATTTTACCTCGCGGGTTCAGGATTACTTGGACATGACCCAGGCGAATTCGTTAACGCTGTTTATTGGAATTTTCATAAGCGTGCTGTTTTTTATAGCGGCGGGCAGCATGATATATTTTAAATGGTTCACAGAGCTGCAGGAGGATCAGGCCGTCTACAGGTCCCTGCGAAAGATCGGCATGACGCCGGCGGAATTGAAGAGAGTGGTTACTACCCAGATCGGGCTTGTTTTCTTCATTCCTTTTATGGTCGGTACGGTCCATGCCTGCTTCGCGTTCAAAGCGCTTGGGAATCTGCTTGCCGTCAGTGTCTGGAAGTATGGATTAGTCGTCATCGGCCTGTTCTTCTTTATGCAGTACCTCTATTTTATCCTTACTCGTTATGCATACATGAGGCGTATTTTGAAATAAATCGATACTCGTCCAGGATGCCCCGGAAACCGGGGTGTTCTTTTTTTTCTTCTCCGCGGGGATCGAGCCGGACTGCGATTTCGGCATTTTTTCATTCGGTCTGCGGCCAAGGGTGTTATAATTAAACAAACGCTTTCATTACGAGAAGGAGCGGGACGACCATGAGGCGCATCAACGGATTGCACAGGAGGCCCGGTTCGATAAGAAACAAAATTTTTTTCTCCATTGTTTTCTTCCTTGTCATTCCCTTTCTTATTTCATTCTATTTCATCGATAAACCGCTGGAAAGGATCATCGAGGAGAAAATCGGAAATTCTTCTCAAGATGCCTTATCGCTCATCAATATGAGCATCGAATCCGTTCTGCAGGATATGTTCAAGCTGACCACGGATTTATCCGCGGATCCTGACATTATCCATCTGTTGAAGAATCCCGGAGACTTGAGTGAATATGACCGTCTTGCCATCAAGTACAATATCGTGCAGAAGCTCTCTTATTATAATTTTACGGCTTATGTAGCCATTCTGGATCAGCAGGGAAATTGGCTCAGCACCCGTCATGCAGAAGCGGACAAATATATGGAGCTGATACAGAATGACTGGTATCAAGAATTGATCCGGGAGCCTTCCCGGCTGGTTTGGTTCTACAGCCATAATTATACCTTTGCCGATAACGGTCCTGTCGTCTCTCTGGCCAAGAACGTCTTTGATCCTCTAACCCAGAATCCTGTTGGAGTGCTGTTATTCAGTGTAAGCGAGGCAGATATTAGCAAATATTTGTCCAAGCTGGATGGAGATACTTACATTTTGGATAAGGACGGAGTTGTCCTGTCCAGTCCGAATACCAACGATTTGGGGAAGAGCTTCCGGCAGGAATGGGGTTCGTCCGGAGCCTTGGAGGAGCCGCGAGGCCAGACCATTGCAGAGCACAATGGAAATAAATCGATCATTAACTATTCCACCTTCAATCAAACCGGGTGGAAAATTGTCCAAGCGATTCCATACGATATGGTCTTTAAAGAAATTTTCGACATCCGGCGTGCGAATGTTATTATAACCGCCATTATCTTTATTATTTTCATCCTGATTACCATAACCATCTCTTACAGCATCAGCAAACCGCTTAAATTGTTGGCCAAAAAAATGCTGGCTTTCGAGAATCAGTCGTCAGAGAATGTCTTGATCATGAAAGGGCCGAAAGAAATCTCCCTGTTGGCCGATACTTATAATAAAATGATCCGGCGCATCAATGACTTGCTGAACCGGTTGAAGGAGCAGTATCAGCAGAAGGAAGAGCTTCGGTTTAAAGCGCTTCAAGCTCAGATCAATCCGCACTTTATACTCAATACGCTGAATAACATCAAGTGGATGGCCTATATTCGCAATGACCGCGAAGTAGGAGACATGCTGTCCAATCTCGGAGGAATTATGGAGTCCGCTCTGGGCAGGGAAGAGAATGTGATTTCTCTGAAGGAGGAGCTCGATTATATTCGCAACTACGCTGCCCTTATGAAAATTAAATACAACGAAAAGCTGACTATGGAATATGATGTGCCGGAGGAGCTGCTGTATGCGCAGGTCATCAAATTTATCCTTCAGCCGGTTATTGAGAACAGCCTGCTTCACGGAATCGAGCCTTTAAAGGGGAAAGGTACGATCATGATTCGAGCGGAGCAGGTGGGCGGGCTGATGATCCTCACGGTTACAGATAATGGGGTCGGAATAGATGCGGACAAGCTTATCAGCATGCAGGCCTCTCTGTATGCGGATCCTGAGGACGTCCCTGCAGACAGAATCGGGATCAGGAATGTGCATGACCGGATCAGGCTCCAATACGGGGCCGCCTACGGATTGTCGTTGGAGAGCACACCCCAAGCGGGGACGATAGTGCGCTTATCGCTTCCGTACAGACGAATGGCAGAAGGGAGGGAGCCTCATGCTCAGTAAGGTCATGTTGGTCGATGATGAAATTCTGGTTCGGCTTGGAATTCGCTCGGTAATTGATTGGGAGAAGCATGGTTTTGTTTATGTGGGTGATGCCTCGGACGGGATCGAGGCGCTAGAGGGGATAGAACGGTACCGGCCGGACATTCTTCTCACGGATATTGTCATGCCTAATATGAATGGGCTTGAATTAATTGAAAAGGCCAAGCGGATAGCCCCCGATATGAGAATTATTGTTCTGAGCAGCCATAATGAATACGAATTTTTACGGCAGGCGATGAAGATGGGGGTGGACGATTATCTTCTCAAGGCTTCCATGAAGCCGGAGGAATTGCTTGAACTGCTTCAGGAAACGGCTGGTAAAATCGCCGCAGGCAAGGAGCTGCGGAAAGAGGATGCCTCTCTTCCCCCTACTGAAGCCGACGCCCGTCATAAATTGGAGAAGACGTTCCGATACTGGCTTGAAGGCGCTGCTTCCGCAGACCCGTCAGAATCATCGGCTAATGGGAAGCGGGAGGAAGCTGACCATTGCGGATGGATCTGGCATGGGGAGCATGTGCTCATGCTGCTGCATATTCATCCTCCGTCCCTTAGCTCATCCATCGATGCCGAAGTCTACCAAACCTTGACCAATCTGACAGAATTGGAGTTGAACAAGTGGAAGAAGGGCAGCGTGATTCCATACAATGATCACAGCCTCATTCTGCTGGTTCCATTGTCGGCCGGCGAATCCGGCGAGGCGGAGATCGTGGACTCGATGGGCAAGGATATCATCAGCGCGCTAAAGCGATTTTTGGGGATCTCCGTCACTATTGGCGTCAGTGGTATTTTTGCAGGGCAAGCGGAATTGAAGCAGGCTTATATCCAAGCTTATCAAGCGGTGCAGCAATATTTTCTAGACCATAAAGAAACCGTATACAACTATAGCGCGATGAAGGGGCTACCGGCCGAGGCGGAGCCTCTCTTGACGAAGGAAATCGGGGACGAATTACGCCGGCAGATCGAGCTTCTGGATGAGGAGGGGTTAAAGAGGACGGTCGCGAACCTGTTCAGGCGAATGAGAGAAATCCGCCCTCCGGTTGATTATAACATTCAGGTGTGTCTGGAACTGCTCCATCACATCCATAGCGGTCTGAAAAAATATGATCCGGAAGAGCCGGAGGAGCATGACGCCGAACCGCCTTTATACAAGCAAGTGATCGGACTGCAGAGCGTTCATGAAGCCGAGGAATGGTTCGGGCGGTTCATAGGCCTTCAGTTTGGCCGGGTACGGGAGGCTCTGGGCAGAACTTATCGTGAAGAGATTCGCCATCTCATTCTTAAGATGAAGGAAAGCTACGCCGATAACTGGTCGTTGAGTCAGGCGGCCCGGATGACGAACATGAGCGAAAGCTACTTGAGCTATTTGTTCAAGAAGGAAACTCAGATCGGCTTCACTGCCTACCTGAACCAGATCCGTGTGGAGCAAGCGGCCGAATATTTGCGGGAAACCCAATGGCCCGGTTACCTGATTGCAGAGAAGGTTGGCTACGATAATATTAACTATTTCGGCAGAGTGTTCAAGAAGATGATGGGTGTCAGTCCCCAGCAATACCGGAACCAGCTGCAAAATAAATCGAATGAAGGCTCAAGCTTGGCACGACACGAAGCCATAAACCGCGATATTTGAAAAGAACGCCGTCAGGCGTTTTTTTCTGTAGAGATGCTATTCAATAAATATTGACAATGGATCGAAAAAAAGTGAACCATTCCCGATGGGTGCCGGGAGCGTGAGAAAAATATTGAACATTGTCCCGGGATATGTGCATTCCTTAGGCCTCCCTGTCCGCCTACAATTAATGTAAGCGCTTGATAACAAGCGTAAAGCAAGACTGAATGAGAAAGAGGGGGACGAGCATCATCATGCGTAAACTAAAGGTTGCCGTCATTGGATTAGGAGTTATGGGCCAGCAGCATACCCGGATTTATGCGGAAATGCCGAATGTGGAGCTAACCGCCGTTTGCGATATTAACCGGGAGCTGAGTGAGAGGATCGCCTCTCAATATGGGGTTGCCGCTTGCGATCGATTGGAAGCGGTTTTTCAAATCCCGGATTTGGATGCGGTCAGTATTTGTACGGCCGATGACCAGCATTATGAGCTGGCTGTCCTTGCCTGCAAGTACGGCAAGCACGTACTGATGGAAAAGCCTTTGGCCGCAAATATCGAAGAAGCCAAGGAGATTGTGGAGCATGTTAGACAATCGGGCATTCAGATGATGGTGGGACATACTCTTCGCTGGGACCCGCGTTATTATCAAGCATATCAGGCGGTTCAACAGGGGAAGATCGGTAAGCCGCTGCATCTGTACGCCAGGCGGAACAATTCATTCCTGAATGGGCAAAGATTAAAAGGAAGAACGTCCGTCCTCATGTTCCTGGGCGTCCATGATATCGACGCTATAGAGTGGATAACGGGCGACCGTATTGTCGAAGTGTACGCTGTCGGCGTCAGTGAACGCCTGTCCTCGTTCGGAGTGATGGACGCCACATTAACGACTCTCCGGTTTGCTTCGGGAATGATCGGGAATTACGAAACGAGCTGGGTGCTTCCGGAGCAACATCTGGAGCTTGATGCGAAGCTGGACATTACCGGAACCGAGGGTGCAGTAAACATCGATATCATCCATCAGAATATTTCGGTTCACACCGGCACCCGGTTTACGTTCCCTGATACCGCCTACGGAGTAGAAATGTACGGCAGGATGACGGGAATTATGAAGGAGGAATTAACCTCGTTCGTCAGAGGAGTCCTGGAGGGTGATCCGCTTCCAATTACAGTGGAAGAAGCCTGTAGAGCGGTGTATATCGCGCATTCCATGGAAGAAGCCTTGCGGACCGGCCGTCCGGTAGCAGTACAGCCATAATGAATGGGGAGGGGTCAGGATGAAAACATCGATTAAAGCTATTGCCGTTCCTTTGCTGGCATTATCCGTCGCGGCGGGATGCTCCAATTCCAATGAGGGGGACCCTCAGGGCAGCAGTGGTGCTGGCGGGGACAAGCCGTATCAGGGCCAGCAAATTAATGTGCTTCTGGAAGGCCATCCGACGAGCAACGCGATTCAAAAAATGCTTCCGGAATTCGAAGAGCAAACGGGAATCAAGGTCAATTTGGAGATTGTCCCTTATAGCGATCTGACATCCAAAGCCTTGATGAACTTCTCGAGCCGTTCCGGCCGCTACGATGTCATCATGGATGATATGGTTCACGGGATCGGCTATGTGAATGCCGGTTATGTGGAGCCATTGAATGAATTTATGAACAACGAGGCTTTAAGCTCTTATTTTGACGGTCAGGATTTTGTTCCTAAATATTTGGAAGTCATGAAGGTGGATGGGCAAGCATACGGTCTTCCCGTTTATGGGGAAAGCAACTTCCTGATGTACCGCAAAGATCTGTTTGAAAAATACAACCTTCAGGTACCCAAAACCTACGACGAACTGATGAGTGCGGCGAAGACGATCCATGAACAGACCAATGGAGAAATCGCCGGGATCACTCTGCGGGGAGAGCAAGGCATTCAGAATGTTTATGTATGGTCGACGTTCCTATGGGGATTCGGGGGACAATGGCTGGACGGTCAGGGCAAGTCCGATATTGCTTCTCCGGAAGCTGTCAAGGCGCTCGAATTCTATAGTGATCTGCTGACGCAATACGGACCGACGGGGGTTGCCAATTTCGGCTGGCAAGAAAACCGGCTGCTGTTCCAGCAGGGCAAAGCCGCCATGACCATCGATGCTACCGTCAACGGAGCCTTTAATGAAGACCCTAAGGAGTCCTCCATCGTAGGAAATGTCGGATATGCTCCGGTGCCTACCCAGACGGACAACCCGAAGGGCGGAGCCTCCACCTTGACAGTGCACGGAATTTACCTCTCTAAGGACAGCAAGAACAAAGAAGCGGCCTGGTTGTTCATGAGCTGGGCGACATCGAAGGAACAGCAGGTTAAATCGATGTCCATCGACCCGAATGCCGGCGTCACCTCGCTTAGCGCCATGAAAGAGCCCGTGTTTGTAGAGAAGTTCGGTGGGTTCAAGGACGCTATGCTACAAGCGATCGAAGAAGGGAATATGGATTACTTGCCGCAAATCGCGCAAGCCAATGAGATGATTAACAATACAGGAGTCGCGATTTCCAAAGCCTTGACCGGGCATACGTCGGCAGAGGAAGCTCTGAAGGAAGCGAACGATTTGAATAACCGGCTGCTGGAGGCTAAATAATCATAGTTCTAATAACTAAGGGCCAGGAGCCGAGAAATTCGCCCTGGCCCTTATAAGGAAGTGAAAGCGATGCATAAAAGCCAGCGCTATTGGCTGATGCCAAGCGTGGTGGTCCTTGTGTTTTTTTCAGTGCTGGTGCTTGGATATTCGATCTACTTAAGCCTACACAATATCAGCATGATTAAACAAACCTTTTCTTTCGTGGGCTTGTCTAACTTCAGCGATTTGTTCCAGGATAAGCGGGCATGGACCTCGGTCGGAAAGACTCTGCAATTCTCTCTAATCGCCACCTTTATAGAACTGGCGCTCGGTCTGGCCATCGCCCTCTATTTCAACCGGCAATTTCCCGGCCGCAAGCTGGTCAGGGCGCTGATGCTGATTCCAATGATTATGACGCCGGTGGTATCCGGGCTGATCTGGCGTATTTTTTACGATCCGAACGCCGGGATTATTAATTATTATCTTGGGCTGATCGGGTTGGGAAGCAAGCATGATTGGCTAGGGAGCGTAGACTTGGCTATGTTTTCCGTTATTATTGCCGATGTATGGCAGTGGACGCCTTTTGTTTTCCTCATTCTGGCTTCGGCGCTGGATGCGATGCCCAGCGAGCCATTGGAAGCGGCCAAGGTGGATGGAGCAAGTCCTGTCCAGACCTTCATGCATATTACTCTGCCCCTGCTGAAGCCGGCTCTCCTGATTGCTCTGCTGCTCCGTCTCATGGACAGCATCAAGACCTTTGACATCATTTATGTCATGACACGCGGAGGTCCGTCATTGGCAACGGAGACGGCCAATATGTACGCTTATATTCAAGGCTTCAATAACTTCAATCTGAGCTATGCCACGGTTATAAACTTGTCCATTACGGTGCTGCTGACGTTTGTCTTTACATTTGTTTATAAATCGATGACCTCGAGAAACAGTTAGGAGGGGGGATGAGGATGCGCGCAGCGAAGGGAACGTTATTTTATCTGGGTGTCGTAGTGATCCTGTTATTCTTTATGATGCCCTTTGTCTGGTTGATCTTGACGTCGCTCAAAAATTACAAGGATGCCTTTGCCCTGCCTCCTGCGTTTATATTTACACCTACGTTCGACAACTATGACGATGTTTTTTCCAGATCGGATTTCTTCAAGGCATTGTTGAACAGCCTGACCATTTCCAGCGTGTCTACCGTTCTCTGCCTGTGTCTAGGCATGGTGACTGCTTATGCGCTTGCTTATTTCCATTTTCGCAGCAAGCCGAAGTGGGTAACCTTCATTCTCAGTGCGAGAATTGCTCCGCCGATTCTCATGCTGCTGCCTGTTTATTTTATTGCCGTGAAAATTGGTCTATCGGATTCTTACTTGCTAATGATTTTCGTTTATACTTTGATGAATCTGCCGTTTGTCGTTCTCATGCTGCTCACTTTCTTCGAGGACATTCCGAACGAGCTTCGTGAGGCGGCTTTTGTAGACGGTTGTACAGAGTTTAAAGCTTTTTACCGGATCATTGTCCCTGTGGCCAGGGGAGGGATCGCAGCGACCTTTATCCTGTCCATGCTGCTGGTCTGGAACGAATTTTTGATCGGGCTTGTCCTGACCGGAAGAGAGACGCAGACATTGCCGGTTTTAATCACTTCTTTCATGACGTTTCAGGGCACCGAGTGGGGGCCTCTGACGGCAGCGGGAACATTGGTTATGCTTCCCATGCTTATTTTCGGAATAGCGGTGCAGAAGCACTTGGTTAAAGGCATGACCATGGGAGCCGTAAAGTAGCCCGGGAAGTATTATCGTCAAAGACAAACCACGATCCTTCAGTTTGGTCACAGCGGAAGTAACGGCAAGAACTCGTAAAAGCTCCGAAAGTGCAGGGATTTTTAATCTTTTGGCGGATTCTCGGATGCTTCCGGCGATAATCCTTGCATGTTTTTGACCCGATAGCCTCAGCTTTCCCGCGGAGAAAAAATGGAGATCGATATTCGCACGGCCCAACGGGCTGCGATTCCCACAGTTCCGTTTGGCGGTTACTGGCTCCAATCGTTCGGCAGGAATCAACAGCGGATATGATATAATGGACCATAGATTTTGAGGGCGGTTCCCTGGAACGGGAGCCCTCCTTAAGCAAAGTTTCTTCATCGAGAATATGTACTGTCCATTAACGTTCTGACCCAATGATGCGGGCCGTCGAAATGGAGCAATCGATGCTGCATTATTATATTTGTTATAAGGGAAGAAGACTCTGGGGACCAATGACGAAAGAAGAAGCCATAGCGGAACTCTTCGAGCTGAACCGTGCTTTCACCGGGCTTAGTATACAGATTGTGGATGCAAGAACGAATAAGATAAAGGGAGAAATCAACCCGAAACGGCGCAAGAAATAGAAGAATATAATGTCTGGACGAGGCAGACCCGTACGAAGCGGCTTATTCGGGGCCGGCTTGCCCAGGAAATCTATTGACGGATCAGAATGAGCTTGACATAATAGGGATAGTCAAATAATTCAGGTGGAGACGCTGAGAAAACCTGCAAGCATTCAAGGCTTTGCGAGAGCGAAGGGCTTGTGGTTTTATCGCGTCTTTTTTTGTCATGCGGCTGTGCGGCTTGGCAAGTACTCACCAACCATTCAAAGGAGATTGTTATGAACACAAACAGGACAATGAATATCGGTCACCGGGGAGCAGCTTCAGAAGCACCCGAGAATACGCTGATCGCCTTCCAGAAGGCTCTGGAGCAAGGGGCAGACGGATTGGAGCTGGACATTCATCTGACTGCGGACGGGGAGATTGTCGTCTGTCACGATTCGACGGTCAACCGGACGACGGATGGAACCGGGGCCATCCGCTCCATGACGGTGGCAGAGCTGAAAAAGCTGGACGCCGGAATCCGTTTTGACGAATCGTTCCGCGGGGAGCGAATCCCTCTATTGTCAGAGGTTTTTGAACTGGTTCCGAAGCATATTATGATTAACATCGAGCTGAAGAATACTTATGATGGAGCTGTCGAAGGTAAACTGGTCGATCAGATTCGGAGCTCGGACCGGCTGGACTCCGTCGTGGTTTCCTCCTTCCGCCATCAATGTCTGGCTCGTCTTAAGGCTCTGGAGCCGAACTTGAAGATCGGGATTCTTTACGATGAGCTGTACAGCCACAGAGGCTATGCCGATTTAAGCCCGGCGCCTTTATACTCGGTTCATCCTCACTTCCGTTATATCCAGGCCGAGGATATCCGGGATTTGCGGGAAGGCGGCTATGAGGTCTATGTATATACTGTAAATAATGAGGATGATATGAGGAAGATGATTGAGGCCGGAGTATCGGGGATTATTACCGATTGCCCGGCTAAGCTGCAGAAGCTGCTGACCGGGAAATAACCCGGATATTTCATAATATATCCTTCGCATGAGCAGTCCAGGGGAGCCCCTTGGGCTGCTTTTCTTTTACGCAAAGTTTATTAATGCATCATAGGTCATATCGGTTTATTACAAGGGTCATATGGAAAATATGACCGGCATCATAGCCATTTTATGACTTTTTCCACCTGTCACCCATAGGGACAATCGATATACTTATTTGTGAATAAAATTAGAAAGGTTCGGCCGACCAAGGCCGTTCCAATAACAGGAGTGGGGGGAGCAAGCCAATATGGAGAGTATTACGAAATTTTCCATGAAAAACGTAGCGGCATTAATCATCATGATGATAATGCTCGTTGGCGGGGGAATGTATGCCTCATCTATATTGAAAGTGGAAAGTATGCCCGATATCTCCTTACCCATGGTTATGGTCAACACGCAATATATGGCACCGCCCAGTGATGTGCTTGAGCATGTAACTAAACCGTTGGAAAAGACGATATCCGGCATGGAAGGCTTGAAAAACCTGACTTCAACCTCGAGCGATAATTACTCCAATATTATGGTCGAGCTGAAGCAGGGTGCCGATCTCGACAAGGCGAAGAGAGAGATTGAAAGCCTGGTCGCTAACGTTCGGCTGCCGCTGGGAGCGGAGAAGCCCAAAGTACAGACATTCGGATTTGCTTCGTCGCCGGTCTATTACATGGCCATCTATGGTGAGGAGGGCATGAATCAGGCAGAGCTTGACAAGATCTATCGGGACGTTATTTTGCCTGGCTTCAACTCCGTTAGCGGGCTGGACCACGTCGATTCGATAGGGAATCAGGAGACGGCGCTGACCATTAAGCTGGACGCGACGGCGATTAGCCGTTACGGGTTCACACCGGCACAGGTAGCCGGTTATATCCAGTCTTCCATTATGTCCAGTCCGGCGGGAACCGTTGAATTTCGTGGAAATAACCAGATGGTTCGGATCACGGGAGAGTTTAATTCCATCTACAGCTTGGAGAATATGAAGCTCACCGCGCCGACAGGAGAAACCTTAACCCTTAGGGACATAGCTTCTATAGAGGCGATCAGCGAATCGAAATTTATCGGGCGGCTGGATGATAAGCCGGCTATTGGGGTTCATTTATACAAGACCAAGAGCGCCAACGCCGTCCAATTCGGCAACGAAGTAGACCGGATGATCGAAGTCTGGAAGCAGACTCATCCGAACATCGCCTTCCAGACGATTTACAATTCCGCAACCGATATAGAGAATTCGATCCATGGCATGGTTCAAGAAGGAGCGCTCGGTGCGCTGCTGGCTTCCATCATGATCCTGCTGTTCCTGAGGAATGTACGAATGACCTTGATCGTGCTGGTCTCCATTCCGCTATCGATATTGATCACTCTAATGGTCATGGCGCCGCTTGGCATCTCTCTTAACATTATGACGTTAGGCGGAATGGCCATAGCGGTCGGGCGGGTCGTGGACGACTCCATTGTTGTTATCGAGAATATTTACAGCCAGTTGCAGAAGGCGCATGAGCGCAACGAATCGGTTATATTGATGGCTACCAAGCAGGTGGCTGCCGCCATCACTTCTTCTACGATAACCACCGTGGGAGTGTTTGGGCCGCTTGGTTTCATAGGCGGCATGATCGGGGAGATATTCCGACCTTTTGCCATTACGTTAGGTGTAGCGCTGATGTCTTCTCTGTTGGTCGCACTTACGGTCATTCCGATGCTGGCCAAATTGATGGTCATGAGAAGCAAGAGTATAGCGAAGGAACATACCGTAGGCAAAGTTACTCTGCGTTACAAGAGCGCTTTGGAGTGGAGCTTAAAGCATCGGATCAAAACTTTGCTGTTGTCCGGGCTGATGTTCATCCTGTCCATTGTTCTGATCGTTCCCAACCTGGCCATCTCCTTCATGCCGGAGAGTGAATCAGACAAGCACATGTATCTGTCGGTTAACATGCCGAGGGAAACGTCCATGGAAATGATGGATGCGAAGATGAAGGAAATCGAAGATATGATTCGGGAACAGAAGGACGTTAACGGACAGCCTAAATTCACTTATATCGAATCGCTGGTAGGCTATGATTTCAGTGAAGATGTGGTTCCTTATAAGGCCACCCTGTTTACCGCAGCCTCTGAAGCTACGAATGCCAAGAAGGCATTGAATGAATTGAAAGAGCAAGTCTTGTACGAGCTTCCCAAAGGCTCTCAGGTTTCCGGCTCATTGATTTCGTTCGGCGGAGACGGCGGCGGGGGAGTGGACTTCTCCTATCTGCTTAAAGGCGAGGATACATTGGTCCTGCAGCAGGCGGCTGCTCTTGTTAAGGAGAAGCTGAAGGAATTCCCGGAGATGACGTCGATCAAGGACAGTCTGAGTGAATTGAAGACCGAAGTTGAAGTGATGGTGGACCAGAACAAGGCGAGAGTATACGGTCTGACTTCAGCGGAAGTCATGCAGACGGTGGCCGGTTGGATCGGCAAGGAAAAGCTGGGTGATCTGAAATTTGACAATGTCCTGTACAAAACTGTAGTTGAACTAGACGATAAATACAAAGATTCATTGGAAGCATTAGGAAAGATCCAATTGACTTCACCTACCGGTGCCAAGGTGCAGCTGAACGAAATCGCCAAGCTCCGGCAGATTGACGCTCCGGTGTCCATCGCCAGAGATAATCAGAGTCAGACGCTTCGGGTAACGGCTGCTATCGACAGCAAGGACAAAGGCGGAGTAAGCGCCAGAGTGGCTGCCGCCCTGGATCAATTGGAGCTTCCGTCCGGTGTCACCCGGGAAGTGTCCGGTGTATCGGATAACATCAGCGAAGGATTTGGTGACTTGTTCGTCGCGATGGGAGCTGCCATCTTCATTGTTTATTTGATCATGGTTCTCACCTTCGGAAATGCCAGTGCGCCATTCGCCATTCTGTTCTCTCTGCCATTGGCTGTAATCGGCGGATTGCTGGGCTTGTTGATTACCTCGGAATCACTGAACGTCACTTCCTTGATCGGATTCATGATGTTAATCGGGATTGTGGTAACGAACGCGATCGTCATGATAGACCGCGTGCAGCAGCTGCGGGAAGAGAACCTTCCGGTTCGCGACGCGCTTATCGAAGGAGCTATGGAGCGCTTGCGCCCCATTCTGATGACCGCAGGAGCCACCATATTTGCTCTCATGCCACTGGCGATGGGCTTCTCCAAAGGAGCCTTGATTTCCAAAGGGTTGGCCGTCGTCGTCATTGGAGGATTAATTACCTCCACTATATTGACGCTGGTTATTGTACCGATCGTCTATGACTTAATTCATTCTGTGAATAGAAGGCTGGCACGGATCTTCCGCAGATCGCCGAAAGCGTCCCAAGCAACGGCAACTTCCGCAGCCCAATAATCGTAAGAGTAAAGGAGAATCAGGCATAATGAAGCACATGGAACGAATGAACAAACGGACTAAGGTTTCCGCAGTGCTTGGAGCGGTTGTTATCAGCGCGGCCCTAATCTCCGGCTGCAGTGCCGATCCGGTGACCTCTGCAAACCCGTCTGTGGAGCAAGAACAGCAGGTGAAGACGGTTAAGACGATGAATATAGAGAAACAGAAAATCGGAGAACCGCTGGAGCAAGTGGCCGAAGTCGTTCCGTCTCTAAGAATGGACGTCTTCGCCAAAGCGAACGGCGATGTGGTTCAGTTGGTAAAGAAACGCGGGGACTATGTCAACGAAGGGGATGTCATCCTTAAGATCGATAAGCATGATGTCCAGGTACAGCGGCAGAAAGGGCTGCTCAGCGTGAAGAGCGCCCAGGCTGAGTTGGAGCGTGCGCAGCGAGACTACGTCAACGGCTTGACCGAGATGAAGAATTCGATTCAGAAGCAGGAGCAGGCCATTGCCGAAATGGAGAAAAACTACAACAAGCTGCGCAACGATTATGATCTCGGGCAGGCCACCAAGATGGAGCTGGAGCAGATGGAAACCCAACTGAACAACCAGCGAATGGACCTGGATATTATGCGCAAGAAGCTTGCCACGATGGAATCGTCCAATTCGATGGCTGCCCTGGAGGTTCAATTGGAGTCCTCGCAGCTAAACTTGCAGGAGATTGACCGGAGCCTGCAGTATTATGAAGTTAAAGCGCCGGTGAGCGGCATTCTGACCGAATTGTCCGTTGTCGAAAAGACCACCCTGGCTCCAGGGGTACAGGTTGGAAGAATCGAGCAATTGAATCCCGCCAAAATAACGGCCAGACTTACGGAGGAGGCGGCTTCCTACCTGCGTGGCCAAGAACAGGTATCCTTCTATGTGCCGGACAGCGGAGAGAAGATGCAGGGAACCATAACCTACCTGGCGGATGTCATGAATGTGGATACGAAAACCTACGAGTTGAATGTGGAGGTGCCCAACGAGGAGCATAAATTGAAGCCGGGAACTCGTGTTCAACTGATGCTTACCGAGGAGGAGCAGCTTGTCTTAGCCGTGCCGACCTCCAGCATTGTTCGGGAAGGCTCCGACAGCTACGTCTTTATCCTCAAGCAGGACCATGTGGAGAGACGGAAAGTGGAATTGGGCCGGCTGGACGGATTGAATCAAGAAATTCTGTCGGGCGTTGAAGAAGGGGAGCGGCTGGTCATATCGGGACAGCATCAACTGGTGGATCAGGAAACCGTTAAAGTAGCCGACTAAAAACGTTGAAATAGCAAGAAGAACGTCCTGGGGAGGAGAAACTATGGTAGTACGTTGGAAAAAAACATTGTCGGCGGTCGTTCTGACCGCCTCCCTGCTGTCTTCCGGATACAGTGCTTATGCGGCGGGTGACCTTCCGGCTGCAGCCGAGCAGACGAGCGCGGTCTATTCATTGACGGAAGCTCTGTCCGTCGAAGTGAAGAGCGTCCTTAACGAACGTAACGATACCGGTTCGCGCATAGGAATTGTGGTCAAGATGGAGAATAACAGCGGCCGCAACGCGCGGGTGCCGGATTATGAAGTCAGGGTGCGCACGTCGGACGGCTTGCAATATACGCTGCAGCCAAGCGCAACGAATGCAAGGACGGTGCAGCCCAAGGAGAAGATTGAGCTCAGTTATATGACCTCGGTCGACCGTACCGGGTTCAACGTTTCGGAAATCAGTTGGGTCGATATTGATATGTATGTATACCCCAAGGTGGAGACCGAAATGCTGACCGTACCGGTTCAGCAGTTGGAATGGACGGGCAGCGGGGATGAAATTAACCGGCAGGGCGCGGTACTGAAATGGGGAGAATCGTTCACGATTCCATCGCTGACTTCCCCGCTGCGGTATACCCCTTCCAAAGTGGAGGAAGAGAATACGCCAACCGGTCCGGTTAAGCTGATAACGCTGCTTGTCGAGAATCCGGGCACGACGATGGAGACCGTTCCCGACTTTATGCTGGAAGGCAAGTCGGGGAAGTCCGTGTTCAAGGGACAACGGGCAGAGACGGAGCCCATTACGCTGGAGCCGGGGGAACGGGAGTATATCCATTACGCCATCCCGGTCAAAAATAATGTGGACCTGGAAAGCTTCAACCTGCTCACTCAGGAAAACTTCATGGTCGCCGATCCGACCGGCAAGCTGACTCCCATTCCGTACGAGATAGGACGATTGAACGTGGTTCTGCCGGGAAAGACGGGCTTTTCCTTGCACGGGTTAAACCGGTATGTGATGGACACCCCGATGAAGGTGGACGACGTGAATTCGTTAATTCATCCGGATGTGGACGTATCGCTGGTCGAGCTTTACATGCATGAGAACCAAGGGGAAGGCTATAAGACGGCGATTGCCAAATTCAAGCTTCGCAACAAGGGCGAGCAGCCCGTGCCCGTGCCCGTATTCGATGTCGATTTGAAGAATAGCGGAGGATATACGTACAGCGGGGTCCGCCAAATCTCTTCCACGGAGAAGCTGATGCCCAATTTAAGCTATACCGTCAGCTATTCATTTGCCATCCCGGAATCGGAGAACGAGGAGAAGCTGGGGTTATTCCTGGTGGACAGCCAGACTGCAAAGCCTTATCGTACGACGATCAGCGCCTATCAGACGGAGATCATGAAGCAGGACGAAACGAGCTCGCGCTTGTCCTTCTATCCGTTCGATGTCGAACTGAAGGATTGGACGCTCCTGACCAGCACGAACCCGATGCCGGGCTATGTCACTTACTCGTATAAACTTCAATTGGATCTGGACATTCAACGGAAGGACAGAGTGGTTCTCGATCAGAGCTTCTCCACCATGAAGGTCGAACTGATCGATACACTCGGACGGACTATTGCTCAAGAGCATTTCTCGTTCACGGGAATGAACCGGTTGATCAGTGGGGTGCAAACGGTAGAGTTTAAAGATTTGCGAACGGATCAGTACGAATACCCATTAACCATTCGAATCTACGAAGCGATTGAAACTCCGCAGGGAGAAGCCAAACGGCTTGTCAAAACATTGAAACAGCATTAATCCCAAGGCCCCTGTCTTTTCGGCGGGGGCTTTTTTTGTTAAGGAATAAAATTTCAAGGCAATATTTGATTAGGGAAATTATATTCATTATAATTTGAGTAACGGTTTTTGAGAGGATATAGGAGTAGACTATGGGGAAAGAGTGATTGAATATGATAAGTGGCGGATTAGTAAGTTTGCGGGAAGCGTTAAGCTCGTTGAAGCCGATGGAGCAGAAGGCGGCCAAGTATATCCTGGAGCATCCGGACAAGGTGGTCAATTTGTCCGTACAGAAGCTGGCCGAACTGGCCGGCGTGAGCGTGGCTACGATTGTCCGGTTATCCCGGTCCCTGCAGCTCAAAGGGTTTCAGGAGCTCAAGATCAAGATAGCTGCCGATTTGGCACAGAACACACGGGAAATCAATTCCTATCAAGAAATACAGATGGACGGTTCGACCAGCTCCCTCATCGAATCGATATCCCATAACAATATTCAGTCGATTCAGGATACGATGTCGGTGCTGAGGGTAGCCGATGTGGAGAACGCGATCCAAACGATGAGCTCGGCCCGTAAGATCACGGTGTTCGGAGTCGGTGCGTCCGCAGTTATCGCCGAGGATTTCAAGCAGAAGCTGACCCGAATTAACCGCTGGTGCGAGGCGGCCTACGATTTCAATTCGATGGCAACTCTTGCCGCTAATCTGATGGAAACCGATGTCGCCTTCGGGATATCCTATTCCGGTCAGACTGAGGATATCATCCAGGCGTTGACGGTAGCCCGGGAGAGCGGGGCCTCGATCATCTCCTTGACCAAATTCGGCAATAACCCGGTCATGGAATTGGCGGGAATAAGGCTTTTTACCAGCTCCTTGGAAAAAAGCATCCGCAGCGGAGCGATGGCTTCCCGAATTGCGCAGCTTAATGTCATTGACATTTTATATGTCGGCATTGCCAGCCAGAATTACGACGAGAATATTCTCGCTCTTGAGAAAACAAGGAATGCCGTTCGGTTTTCCAAAAGAAACGGCTAAGCTCCCTGCCGATAATAAGAGCATAAGTACACTTAATTTTGCACGTTTATGGAAAAATGTGCCGATTAAAAGTGATGGCGTAAAGTATTCTGTGTACCAAGATTTGGAGCCTTCACAGGCGACAAAAAAGTAGGGTATTCTCGGGATTGC
>NZ_JBQCLK010000035.1:0-70865 GCF_051966115.1 Paenibacillus sp. SAFN-117 | reverse complement strand
TATTTCCAGATCCTGTAGGGCTAAAAGCGGATACCGTCTAAAGACGGTGGAGTTGAACCTCGCTTTTGGAAGTTAAAGTACGGAACGCAATCTCTCTTTACGTTTTGGTTACATAGCGGTAGTTTACACGTATAAACATTCGATCTACGGTTTTAAATTCCTTCCGGACAACAAAAAAACACTTCAATCCGATATTATCGGCATTGAAGTGCTGCTCTACATTTAATATTAAACCGTGCACCTGCTATCGATCATTGCAATCCAAGCGGAACGAACATCGTCAGCTCAGGCTAGGCACTCCTTCGGCACATGAAGCATCTTGCTTACGGCTGCTTTCTTCCGAACCTGACCGGGTTCACAAGCGTTCATTGCGAAGGACCTGACCGTCAACACTGACAAACATCCGTCAGACCTTACATTAACAAGACCTCTAACAGGAATTCAACCCTGCTGCAGCGGATTGCAGGTTACAGGGCACCGCTACCTCCCCGTCTAGCACGGCATGAATAAGTATAGCGGATTGAGCGGCAAATATCAACTATCGGTTTTTGGATAAATCAGCTATTGGCGTCTCACATTAACCCTGACGTCGTATCTGGGCAGCATATAGCTGACCGCTTCCAGGGCCTGGGCTTCAATCCTCTGGTATTCTTCCTGGCTCGTATCCCTCGGTACATAGACCGTTATGTCCAGGCGCCGGCCATTGAAGACGGTCCGAGTATTTTGAATCCCGCCGATCTCCCTGAGCGCATGATTAACCATTCGCCGGTCGGCAGAATAATTATGATAGGTTGGGCTTGTCGGGTAATTGGGATTGGCGCTTGTCGCACCCAGTAACCCATCATCCGGATAACTTCTTGCCCTTACTCCGTTATTTCCGCAACCGGTCACAAGTAAGGAAAGACAAATAACGGATATCGCCCCGACTAACACTCCGGTTCTGTTCATAATAAACAAACACCTCCCTTGGTCTTAGAATGACCTTAGAGAGGTGTGTTAATCCATTTCCCAAAAGGAAATTGCCGGATATTACATTCCGTATTTCTTCTTAAATTTATCTACACGTCCGCCAGCATCGACAAATTTCTGCTTGCCGGTGAAGAACGGATGGCAGTTAGAGCAAATTTCCACGCGGAGCTCCTGCTTTACGGACCCGGATTCAAAGGTGTTCCCGCAAGCGCAAGTGACCGTAGTTACATGGTAATTTGGATGAATAGCTTCTTTCACAATCTTTCACCTCTTTCCGCCCTGAATCTTAAACGTCGATCCAGAGTAAATGGACACATAAACGGATTATATCAAAACCATTTTTGTTGCGCAAGAGTCTATCATTGACAATTCCGAGCGGTCTGCGGTTCAGATTCGACTTTTATACAGTGAGCAAACTCGAAGGATACCCGCTTATCCGGAAAACTTTTATGGAGTTCCTCCGCTGCGATCCAACACTCTCTTCTTCCGCAGTCCTTCCGGAGTATGGGAATAGGAGCCGATGGCCACATCCGGCAGTTCCTCCTGGAAGATTTCAATCATCTGCTTCATCCCCAGGATCTCTCCCTGCGGAGCGGGAATTATATTCAGATATGCCTCTGGATCGATGTTCAAATTTCTAAGCTGAATCAATTTCAGGCCCGTTCTGCGTACGAAGCCTATCATCGCTTCGATTTCCTCTTCCCGGTCCGTCACCCCGGGGAAGATCAAATAATTGATAGACGTTAATACTCCTTTATCCGATGCATACTTCAAAGACTTTTCCACATTGGCCAAAGTATACCGGCGAGGTTTATAGTAAGCATTATAATGCTCGTCAAGCGCGCTGATCGTGCTGACACGCATCATATCCAGGCCTGCATCCACTATTCCGCGGATGAAGTCCGTCAGCCCGGCATTCGTATTGATGTTAATATAGCCCATATCCGTAATGCGGCGAACTTCACGAATGGCCGGTATAATCAGGGCCGCTTGCGTAGAGGGTTCACCCTCGCAGCCCTGCCCGAAGCTGATGATACTGTCTGGCGAAGTCAGCTGCTCCAGCATCACTTGCACGATTTCTTCCACCGTCGGCTTGAAATTCATCCGGGTCTGCGGCGCTACGAATCCGCTGTCCTCCGGCTGTTCCGAAATACACCCGAAGCAACCGGCATTACAGGAATAGGAGACAGGGACCGCGCCCTCCCAACGATTAAGGAAGGTATTGGATGCCGTCAAGCATTCATATTCCAAAGCACACTTGGACAAATGTTTATACAGCCGGTTCTCGGGATATTTATCCAGCCGGTCCGATACCTGCTGCTCCAACAGATCCGGATCACAGTTGACCGGATTCCAGCGATACGGATCGTCGCTCTGACGGGCCGCCACATAGAATCCATCCTCTTTCCAAACCACAGCCGTATATCCGAACAGAGGAAGCACCGCAGACCGATCCTTCTTCACATAGCCCGGCAGCAGAAGACGGGTAAACCCTTGCGGCAGCAGCGCCCCCACCGCAGCGAATGAGCCGTCCATCGCTTTCATTTCGCCGGTCTTCGGATCCATACAGACCGGACGGGTGGAGGGCAAACTGACCAATGTCGCTCCCTCCGGAAGCGGGATCAGCTCGTCTTCCATAATTTCCACGACCATATCCCCGCTGCGGCCAAGTGCCAGCAAATCGGGATGATCATATACATTGCCGTCTGAATCCGCATATACCAAATTCATTGTAGTGCCCCTTTATCTCGTCACCATCGGTGATGCAAGTTACTTATTGAAGTGTATATTCACGAACCGCAATCCG
Organism: Paenibacillus sp. SAFN-117; assembly: GCF_051966115.1. NCBI lineage: Bacteria > Bacillati > Bacillota > Bacilli > Caryophanales > Paenibacillaceae > Paenibacillus > Paenibacillus sp. SAFN-117. The sequence continues at coordinate 68,089 of NZ_JBQCLK010000035.1, read as the reverse complement.
GACGCTTCATCCAATGATGTGTCCTTCACTTTTAGGAAGCGGAGTTTTTAACCTTTTTCCCGTTGGGTTGGGTTTCCAAAGTTTCCAGAAACTCGCTGTTCGTTTTGGTTTCCTTGAGCTTCTTGAGGAACGCCTCGACAAACTCATGGGATTCCTGCATATTTTTGCGGAGTGCCCAGATTTTCTCCAGCTCTTCCTTGCTCATAAGCATTTCCTCGCGGCGGGTTCCCGATCTGCGAATATCGATAGCAGGGAACACTCTGCGCTCGGCCAGCTTGCGGTCCAGATGAAGCTCCAGATTTCCCGTTCCCTTAAATTCTTCATAGATCACATCGTCCATACGGGAGCCCGTTTCAATCAAGGCGGTAGCCAAAATCGTCAGACTTCCACCCTCCTCGATATTCCGCGCCGCGCCAAAGAAGCGCTTAGGCCGGTGGAATGCCCCCGGATCTATACCCCCGGATAAGGTTCTTCCCGAAGGGGGAATGACCAGGTTGTATGCCCGGGCCAAACGGGTGATGCTGTCCAGCAGAATGACAACATCCTTCTTATGCTCCACCAATCTCTGAGCTCTCTCCAGAACAAGCTCCGCGACTTTAATATGGTTCTCCGGCAGCTCATCGAATGTGGAAGCTACTACCTCACCTTTAACCGAACGCTGCATATCGGTCACTTCCTCCGGTCTTTCATCGATGAGCAGGACGAACAGCTCGATATCCGGATAATTAGTGGATATGCTATTGGCAATCTCTTTTAACAGCAAGGTTTTGCCCGCTTTAGGCGGTGCTACTATCAATCCCCGTTGTCCTAAGCCTACGGGACTCAATAAATCCATGATTCGGGTTGAAAGAATGGAAGGAGATGTTTCCAGAACCACTTTCTGCTGCGGATATAGAGGAGTTAGGGCAGGGAAGTGCAGCCTTTCGGCCGCCGTCTCGGGCTTTTCCCCATTGACCGCCTCGACTTGCAGAAGACCGAAATATCTTTCATTTTCTTTGGGAGGACGACATTTACCGGAAACCAAATCACCCGATCGTAAGTCGAATTTGCGGATTTGAGAAGCGGAAATATAGATGTCTTCGGAACTGGGCAGATAGTTGATCGGCCTGAGAAAACCGAATCCTTCCTGCAAAATTTCAAGGACGCCTTCCATGAACATAAGGCCGCCCTTTTCTGCCTGTGCTCTAAGTATGGAGAAAATCAGTTCCTTCTTCTTCATCTGGCCGTAGTAAGGAATTTGATGCGTCTTGGCCAGTTTATACAAATCAGTTAACTTGAGCGCTTCAAGCTGCGCCAGCTGCATATCCATTGATTTGACCACCACACTATGAAATTTTAAAAGCAAGATTAGTATACCCAATTATTCCCTGATTGAGTCCTGCCCCGTGCCTGTTACCCTGACAGGTTAAGTAAAATCAGTCTATTCCATCCTCCAGACCTCTGCTCCCAGCATGGACAGATTCTCTACCAGATTATCGTAGCCTCTCTCAATATATTCAAGCCCGCTTACTTCCGTAATGCCGGAAGTGACCGTGAGTCCCGCCACGACAAGCGCGGCTCCTGCACGAAGATCGGTCGCCGTTACTTTGGCTCCCGACAGAGGAACTCCGCCTTCAATAATGGCAGATCGGCCCTCAAGCTTGATTCTGGCCCCCATACGCACAAGCTCGGGAACATACTTAAACCGGTTGCTGTACACGTAATCGGTCAGAATGCTCGTCCCCTTGGCTTGAGTCAACAAGCTGGCCATGGGAGATTGAATATCGGTGGCAAAGCCAGGATAAATCAAAGCTTTGACGTCCACTTGAGCATACTCCGGAGAACCGATAACCCGAATCGACTCGTCCAGTTCTTCAATGATAACGCCCATTTCCTGCAGCTTGGCTGTTACTGCCTCCATATGCTTCGGAATGACGTTGTCCACCAGAACATCCCCGCGGGTGGCCGCCGCTGCAATCATATACGTGCCGGCCTGGATCCGATCAGGAATAATAGAGTGTCGGCAGCCATGGAGAGAATCTACGCCTTCGATGCGGATCGTTTCGGTGCCCACACCTTTAATGCGTGCTCCCATCGAGCTCAATAACGTAGCTACATCAATGATCTCCGGTTCTTTGGCGGCATTCTCGATAATCGTTACACCCTTGGCCCGCGCCGCTGCCAGCATAATATTGATGGTAGCCCCCACGCTGACGACATCCAGATAGATTCTGGCGCCGCGAAGCTGCTTCGCCCGCAGGTGAATGGCACCGCCTTCATTAGTCACTTCGGCTCCGAGCGCTTCAAAACCTTTAATATGCTGATCGATGGGCCGCGGTTCGAAGTTGCAGCCTCCGGGCAGGCCGACTACCGCCTCGCCGAACCGGCCGAGCAGAGCTCCCATTAAATAATATGAAGCTCTCAGCTTTTTGACGTTCCCGTTAGGAAGCGGAATAGATCTTAGACCTTCAGGATGAATGATCATCTGATCACCCTGCCATTCAATAGAAGCCCCCAGCTCCGTTAACAGCTCCATGTAAATGGCGACATCGCTTATCGCAGGCAGGTTGTCCAATGTTACCGTGGTCTCTGCAAGAATTGCAGCTGGAATGAGAGCAACCGCGCTGTTCTTGGCCCCGCTAATCGAAACCGTGCCGCGCAGGGGCCGCCCGCCTGCTATCATCAATTTATTCATTCCTATTGCTTTCCTCCTACCTCTGTGCACGGCAACGCAAAGACATTAAGGGAATTGCGCCTGTTACTGGAACGCAGTTCCCTTAATGAACATGAGCCGTCACAACTTAGGCTTGATTATTGCTTCCGAACAGCACCATTTTCGATTTGACGACTTCTACCATTGCTGCACGGGCAGGAGTCAAGTATTTACGGGGATCGTAAACCTTCGCATCCTTGGCCAAAACTTCACGAATGGCATTCGTGCAAGCTACCTGATTTTCCGTATTGACGTTGATCTTGCCAACACCGGCTTCAATAGCTTTGCGAATGGCCTCATCCGGTACGCCGGAACCGCCATGAAGAACTATCGGAACAGGAATGGCATCGGCCACTTCCCGGATGATGTCGAAGCGGATATTAGGCTCACCGGCGTACATTCCGTGTGCCGTTCCTACCGCTATTGCCAGGCAATCCACGCCGGTCTCTTCGTAGAAACGAATCGCTTCCTCCGGCTTGGCCAGGCTTGCATCGGCTTCATCCACGCTGATATCGTCTTCCACTCCGCCGATCGTTCCGAGCTCTCCTTCTACCGAAACTCCCATTGCATGGGCCGCTTTCACGACCTCTTTCGTCAGACGAATATTTTCCTCAAACGGATAGTGGGAGCCGTCGAACATAACCGAACTGAATCCGGCGCGGATACACTCCATGGCCACCTCGAAACTGCTGCCGTGGTCCAGGTGCAGAGCAATCGGAAGACCCGATTTCTTGGCTGCCGCTTCCGCAATAGCTACCGTGTACTCCATCCCCATATATTTCAAAGCGCCTTCGCTGACACCGTAGATAAACGGAGAGTTTAACTCCATAGCAGCTTGCATAATGGCTTGGGCAAACTCCAGGTTGTTCATATTGAACTGACCGACAGCAAAGCGGTTTGCTTTAGCTTTGGGTAAAAATTCATTCATTGAAACCAAAGGCATAGTCTTGTCCTCCCTTGTAGTGTGAAAGAGTGAAAGGCCGGATTGTCCGCGACCAATTACTGAGCTATTATATCACATTAAAACGGTGAATGGTAAATTGAAGATTATGCACCGCCGACAGGGACTGACGTAAACCGGCCTTAGAGTCTGGACGGAAGCAAATCCCCGTTTGTAAAGAGGCGGAAAAAAAGATCCTTATTCAGGATCCGACAGCATAATCGTGAGAAGACGAAAGACCCATCTGGGAATTAACCGCTACCCGAAGCTCATCAATATCGAAAGGCTTGGTAAAGTGCATCAATGCCCCTAAGTCTGTCGCTTCTTTAATCATATCCAATTCACCGTACGCCGTCATCATAATGACTTTTATCGAGGAATCGATTTGTTTAATATGTCTGAGAATGTCCAAACCGTCCATTCCGGGAATCTTCATATCCAAAAGGACCAGATCGGGAGGTTCCTTCCTAACAATATCCAGGGCCAGCTTACCGTTCGAAGCTTGGAAAGTTTGGTAGCCTTCACTGTTGAATACTTCTACTAGCAATACACGTATGCCATTCTGGTCATCAACAATCAGCAACTTCTTCTTGTCCAACAAAATAACCTCCTCCGGAAACCGATGATCATGTTAATGATTTACATTCGACAACCGAAGGAGCATTTCCTTCTGCCAGCCAGATTATTTTTTACATTCCTTGCCTGAAGGGCAGCCTGGCTGCCCCGATATTTACATCCCGGAATAGTTAAATGCAGCCTTCACAAATTCCCGGAACAGCGGCTGGGACCGGTTCGGCCGGGATGTGAATTCCGGATGGAACTGAACAGCCAGGAACCAAGGATGATCCGGCAGTTCAATAATTTCTACCAATCGTCCGTCCGGAGAGGTGCCCGATATTTTAAGGCCCGCCTTTTCAATCAGTTCGCGATATTCGTTATTGAATTCATAACGATGGCGGTGTCTTTCGTAAACCAGCTCTTTCTGATAGCAGCGCAAGGCCAGCGATCCGGCTGCCAGCTTGCAAGGATACAATCCGAGCCGCATGGTTCCCCCAAGATCTTCGATATCCTTCTGCTCCGGAAGCAGGTCGATAACCGGGTAAGGAGTGGTCGGATTAATCTCAGAGCTGTTGGCTCCTTCCAGCTTGGCAATGGAACGGGCAAATTCCACCACAGCGACCTGCATGCCGAGACAAATGCCGAAGAACGGAATCTGCTTCTCCCGCGCATACTTAATCGCCGCTACTTTCCCTTCGATGCCTCTATCCCCGAATCCGCCGGGCACGAGAATGCCATGCACTCCGCGCAGAACTTCATCCACGTTGCTTTCCTGGACTTCCTCCGCATCAACCCAACGGATCTTCACTTCCGTCTCGCTGTCAAATCCGGCATGGGACAACGCCTCGACGATGCTCAAATAAGCATCATGAAGGGCTACGTATTTACCGACAATGGCGATTTCAGTCTGGTGCTTAAGCCCCTTAACCTTCTCCACCATCTGTTCCCATTCCGTCATATCCGGCTTACCGCAATTCAGCTTCAAGTGGTTGACGACGATCTCATCCAGTCCTTGATCCCTCATCATTAACGGGATCTCATAAAGCGTGTCAGCATCCAGGCATTCCACTACTGCATTGGCGTCAATATCGCAGAACAATGCGATCTTTCTTTTCAAATCTTCCGCAAGAGGATGTTCCGTACGGCAGACGATGATATGGGGCTGGATGCCGATGCTTCTCAGCTCCTTGACACTGTGCTGTGTCGGCTTCGTCTTGACCTCGCCGGCCGCTTTGATGTAAGGGATTAATGTAACATGGATGTACATTACATTTTCCCTTCCGATGTCACTTTTGATCTGGCGGATCGCTTCGAGGAAAGGCAGGCTCTCAATATCTCCGACCGTTCCCCCGATTTCGGTTATGACTACGTCGGATTTGGCTTCCTTGCCCGCCCGGAATACCCGTTCTTTAATCTCGTTGGTAATATGGGGGATGACCTGTACGGTCCCGCCCAGATACTCCCCTCTCCGTTCCTTGGAAATGACAGAGGAATAGATTTTGCCTGTCGTCACATTGCTGTTCTTGGTTAAATTGATGTCGATAAAGCGCTCGTAATGGCCGAGGTCCAAATCGGTCTCCGCGCCGTCATCCGTCACGTATACTTCTCCGTGCTGGTATGGACTCATCGTTCCCGGGTCGACATTAATATAAGGATCGAATTTCTGAATCGTCACCTTTAACCCCCGGTTTTTAAGCAATCTTCCCAGAGAAGCAGCAGTAATCCCTTTGCCAAGGGATGAAACGACGCCGCCTGTTACAAAAATGTATTTGGTCACAATGTTTTACCTCCTGCGTGATCTCCTGACACTGACATGATGTAATTGAATTGGACGTCTGCCAACGTTTAAGATTGTTATTCCCACATTCACTCCATAGAAAAAAATCAAGCTTCGCCACCCAAGCGAAAGTTGATCCTCTCCTCCGCGGCAAAGCCTCACCGCACCCCTTATTATCCGGCTAAAAAAATAAAAAGTGACACCCGTTGACACGGGGCACTTTAGTTAGAATTGTGTATAAAAATCATGCTAATTTTCTAGCCCATGCTATAGTTTACTCTGTCACGTTACGGCTTGTCAAGTAACGCGAGCACGGAGCTGTGCCGTGGGTGAAATTCCCATTTAGACCCCCATGCCGCTGACCGCGGCACCATCAGATGATGAAAATGGATGGATTTTCAAGGTAGAATAGAGTTGAATTGCTTCAATAGTGTGAAATTTGAAAACTAGATGGATTTCATACAGTTAGATTTCTATATTCGGAAGAAATATGGAAACTAACTGGAAAACCTACAGCTAGTTTGCGCCAAAACAGCCGTTTCGCCCAAAGTTGCCCATTTTAACTGTAGTTTATCCAGTTAGTTTGATCATTTTCGCCCATTCGCTTGAATCTACCTGTACAAAATACAGTTAGACGTGCCGCTCCGCTTGCAACGATGCCTGCAGACGGTAAAATAGACGGATTTTCAAGGTAGACGTGTTACTGGTCTTCTTCCTCTTCGGAATCCCCAAAGTCCTCGTCTTCTTCTTCATCCAGTTCGGCATCCTCTTCTTCATCATCTTCGTAGAATTCTTCTTCCTCTTCTTCAGCGTCTATATCTTCACGATCCTCATCGTAGGTATCGAAGTCTTCTTCACTGTAGACTTCTTCTTCCTCCTCAGGGAATTCATCCTCTTCATCCAGATCGTCGTCATCGTTAATAATTCTTGGACGCTTGGCGCTGCCCACGCCATCATCCGATTTGGTATCGACAGGGTACCATCTTTTGAGTCCCCACAGATTGTTGCCTACGCATGCAAAACGGCCATCGACGTTGATTTCGGTATACAGCTGCGCGATGACCTGCATGACCTCCTCTTCGGAAAATCCCTTTATCTTCGCGATCTCCTGCATCAAATCACGATAATAGAACGGCGTATTAGCCGCCTTCAATACCATAAAGGCCAAATCTACCATCGGCATTTCCTTGGCTTGCTCTGGCGCAATCTGGAGCGTAAATTGGCTGCTCATTCGAACACTTCCTTCCGTACATATTCACTGCAAACGATCTAATTTTCCCCAATTATCATCCTTAAGTAAAACCTATTTTATTCAAAAATGCAACTCTATACACCCTCAAAAAAAATAATTTAAGCGGAGGCCAAACTGCGCCTCCGCTTACGACTGTAAATCCCGAACGGTGACCTACCCGTCACCGCCTTGTACTTATATCAAGGGCCAGCAAATGATCCCTCTCTTCATCCTATGTGAAACGGGAACGAATGACACGGTTTAGCGCTGAATTATCCAAAAGCGGGCGACCATCCGATGCGGGGGGAAGACCCCTTACATAGGATATGAAAAACGAATATCGCGTCATGACTCCAATTCATATTCCAGCAGCACAGGAAGAATCTCTTCCAAACAGCAGCATATGGATCTCATGCGGCAAAGGGGAAATTCACAGATGGAAAGGGATCTTATCTATTGGATACATGATGAGCTGCAATACAGAGGAGCGGATTCCTCGAGGCATATCATCCGATTCAAGTCCAAGAGGGAATACTTGAATTGTCTTAATCTGATCAGCCAGCTGAAACCGTCCCTGGATGCACTTCCTTTCCTTCAACCGTTACCTTCCATTCAAGGCTTTTCCTGCTTTCTTCGTTCCGCCAGCGAACTGAGCTCTTATTCGGATACGGTGTCGATCGAGGAAGACCGCAAGCAGGCTGTTATCCATGCCGCCTCTTCTTCATCGACGCGTTCGCGCTCTCAAGCGAAATTTCGTGTCGACGAGCAATTCATTCCATGGGGGGTTCGGCAAATTAAAGCCCCTACCGCCTGGGCACGTTCTACCGGACATAAGATTAAAATTGCGGTAATAGACACCGGAGTCGATTACATGCATCCCGACCTTCAACGAAATGTGGCCGGCGGCGTCAACGTCATCTACCGCCATCTTCTGCCGAGAGACGATAATGGACATGGAACCCATATCTCGGGGACCATAGCAGCCTCCTCCCAGAGAAAGGGCATTGTCGGCGTCGCTCCCAATGCGTCCTTATATGCTGTCAAGGCCTTCGATCATAACGGCACAGCCTTCATCTCCGATATCATCTTCGGTATCGAATGGTGCATCCGCAACCGCATCGATATTATCAACATGAGCTTCGGGATGAAGAACAGCAGCAAGGCATTGGAGGATACGATTCGCAAAGCTTATGAGGCAGGGGTTATCATTGTCGCTTCCTCCGGCAATGACGGACGTAGCGGACGGATTGATTATCCGGCCAAATTCCCGTATACGATAGCGGTCGGAGCGACTACGAAAAACCGGAAAGTAGCCCGATTCAGCAATCGGGGCAAAACGATCGATATCTATGCTCCGGGAGATAAGATTTATTCATGTTGGTTAAATGGTAAATACCATGAGTTAAGCGGCACCTCAATGGCTACTTCCCATGTTTCGGGAGTGATCGCCATGATGATGGCGGTTCGCGGGAAAATGTCCACCAGGACGGTGAAGGACCTGTTGAAGAAAAGCTCTTCCGCCATTCAGAGCAAAAGATCCACCTCCTTGGATACCGGGGAGATCAATGCTCTGCAAGCGGTCCGAACCGTCATGTCCTAATGAAGCAAAGCGGGCTCCGTGTCGAGCGTCAAGCTGAAGCGCCCGGCACTGCTGCCTTGAACACGCAGCTCATAATCCCAGCATATCTTGCCTATGCCGTCGACGAGATGGACAGCCAGACGGTGAGTATAAGTCTCCAGATGAATAATTCCCTGTTGGGTGCGATAGAACCCCGGAATCCATCGATGGAGAATGAAGGTCTGTTCGGATTGCAAATCGCCATGCCGGATCACTTTAATTTCCTCTCGTCCGACCTTGACTGTCGTCGTTGTATTGCCCATATCCGACTCCTCTTCCTGATATCGGATGTAGCCGTTCTTCTCTTTGGGGTACCATGCGGCTGTAAACGTCCTGCTGGTCTCCTCATCTTCTTGCAAGCTTCTGACGGTAAGCCGGATTTCTTTATGTGCAGCCATGTCTGTTCACTCCTTCCAAGGGGGCTCCTGCGACGGATCGCTGTCCCCTTGTCAAGTTTCTGTCAACACCTCAGCTTATATTACAAACACCGGGCTATTCGGCCCTTGACTGAACCGATTAATAGGTACGGATGAACAAAGGATTAAGGCGCAGCCTTAATCCTTTGTTCATCTTTATGAGCTTACATTGATTATTTAACAAACCCGAGAAGCATCTCACGAACCAGCTTGGCAGCGACAATCTGTGTCTGCTCACTGGGATCGTAGACCGGGGCCACCTCTACCAGGTCGGCACCCACTACTCGCAGATCGGAGCAGGCAATGGCATGAATGGCCGCCAGCAGCTCCTTGGAAGTAATGCCGCCGGCTTCCGCCGTACCCGTTCCCGGCGCCGCGGACGGGTCCAGAACGTCAATATCGATCGTTACATAAACAGGCCGGCCGGCGAGCTCGGGAAGCACTTGACGAAGCGGCTCCAGAACGTCGAACGGGTACATATGGAGATTCCGGCGGGCATACTCGAACTCCTCGCGCGTCCCGGAGCGGATGCCGAATTGATAGACATTGCCGCCGCCGATCAATTCCGCGGCCTTGCGGATCGGCGTCGAATGGGAAAGCGGCTCGCCTTCATACTGCTCCCGCAAATCGGCATGTGCATCGATATGGATCAGCGCAAGATCCGGGTATTTGGCATACATTTCGCGGATAATGGGCCAGGAGACAAGATGCTCCCCGCCCAAGCCGAGCGGAAATTTGCCGTCGTTCAGCAATCCTCTAATATAATCGCCGATCATATCCAGACTGCGGGCCGGATTGCCGAAGGGCAGCGGGAGGTCTCCCGCATCGAAATAGGAGGCATCCGCCAGATCGGCATCCAGATAAGGGCTGTATTCCTCCAAGCCGATAGACACTTCCCGGATCCGGGCCGGGCCGAATCGCGATCCCGGGCGGAAGCTGACCGTGAAATCCATCGGCATGCCGTAGATCACTGCTTTGGAGTTTTCGTAATCCGGGGAGCTGGCAATAAAGACATTCCCTGAGTAAGCGTCGTTAAAGCGCATTTGGCCACGTCCCCCTGTCGTTATTTACAAAGCTCTTCCACGAATTTAGGCAGCGCGAAGGCCGCTTTATGGATTCGCGGGGAGTAGTATTTCGTATTGATTTCAGGAATGGTGCTTTCGTCAACAGCAAGCGGATCATACTTTTTGCTGCCAATGGTAAAGGTCCACAGACCGCTCGGATAAGTAGGAATGTTCGCCCAATAAACGCGCACCACCGGGAAAATTTCACGCACATCGCGGTTAACGTTGCGGATAAGGTCCGCCTTGAACCACGGATTGTCGGTTTGCGCCACGAAAATTCCGTCGTCCTTAAGCGCGTCATAAATCCCTTGATAGAAGCCTTTGGTGAACAGCTCTACGGCCGGGCCAACCGGCTCCGTGGAATCAACCATAATGACATCATACTCGTTCTTGTGGTCATGAATGTGCATGTACCCGTCATTGACTATCACTTCGACCCGGGGGTTATCCAATTCGCAGGCAATTTCCGGGAGGAACTTCTTGGAATATTCGATGACCTTGCCGTCGATATCGACCAGCACAGCCTTCTCCACTTCGGGATGCTTCATTATCTCCCTAATAACCCCCCCGTCACCACCGCCAACCACAAGCACCTTCTTGGGATTCGGGTGTGTGTAAAGCGCGGGATGGGCTACCATTTCATGATAAACAAATTCATCCTTAACGGTAGTCATCACCATTCCATCCAGAACAAGCATCCGTCCAAATTCGACCGTATCGATAATGGCCAGATCCTGAAATTCCGTCTTCTCCGCAACCAGCGTTTCTTTAATTTTTGCCGTAATGCCGAAATATTCCGTTTGCTTCTCGGTATACCACAGCTCCATTGTCCTATCCCTCTTTTCCTGTATTGAACAGACTCATGTCCGCATAACCTTCTATTACTTTTCCTCTTCAGCGAAATTTTAACGTCAGACGAACAAAGCAACAATTGTATTATAGTAAATCGCGCTGAAATTGCAATGAGAAAAACTCCATTTTAAGGATAAACGGCCGTGTTTACAAAATGTTATTTTCAGCCAAATAGTATGTCCTGCAGAAAATCCGGATGAGATTGAATATCAAGTCCCAACCTTTTCCATACTAGAAGTATAGATGCTACGGCAGAAGAGGAGGTAATGGCGATGCAGGACAAAGAAGCGGAGCCCCATTTGCGCTGGATAAGGAGAATCCGCAAATGGTTTTCTTTGCTGTTTTCCTTCCTGATTCTGTTTGCGGCCGGAACCGTTCTGCTGCTGCTTTATTTACGTTCCCAGGCCCTGCCCGTCACTCATGTACTGCAATCATCCGAAATCTATGATATTAACGGAGAGCTTATCGATTCTTACCACGCCGGGCAGAACCGGCAAGCCGTTTCTTTAAACGATATCTCCCCATACCTTGTCCAAGCGGTTCTGGCCATTGAAGATCAGCGCTTCTACGAACATTTCGGGGTGGACCCGAGGGGAGTCGCCCGCGCCGTCGTCACCAATGTTAAAACGATGTCCATGCAGCAGGGGGCGAGCACGATCACCCAGCAGCTGGCCAGAAACCTGTACCTGAACCATGACCGGACCTGGTCGCGGAAAATTAAGGAAGCCGTCTATGCTCTCCAATTGGAAATGCAGTTAAGCAAGGATCAGATCCTCGAGCAATATTTGAACCAAATTTATTACGGGCACTCTACGTATGGAGTCCAGGCAGCTTCGCGGCTGTTCTTCGACAAGGATGCCAGCGATCTCACCTTGGCCGAGAGCGCGCTGCTTGCAGGCGTGCCTAAAGGACCCAGATATTTCTCCCCGTTCTATAACATGGAGAATGCTCTTAAGAGGCAGAAAATCATCCTGAATACGATGGTGGCCCAGAATCTCATTACACAGCAGGAAGCGGATCAAGCTGCCGCCGAAAAGCTGGTTTTCGCGGAGAACAACAAGAGCCGGGAATCCGAAGCTCCTTATTTCCAGGACTACGTCAGACAGATAGTCAGCGAGAAGCTGAACCTGGAGGAGTCTCTATTCGAGACAGGCGGCATCCGGATCTATACGACCTTGGATTTGAGAGCGCAGAAAATCGCCGAGGAAGCCGTCAACAAGCACCTAAAGTCGAATGAGGAGCTGCAGGGGGCGCTTATCTCTATTGACCCTCGGAACGGCTATATCAAGGCGATGGTCGGAGGCAAGGATTATAATGCGAACCAATACAACCGTGTGTTCACGACGACTCGGCAGCCAGGTTCCTCCTTCAAGCCTTTTGTCTACCTGGCTGCTTTAATGAACGGATTCACCCCTGTCAGTCAATATAAAAGCGAGCCGACGGAATTTGTGTACGATGACGGCAAGAAAACCTACCGCCCCAACAACTTCAACAATCATTACGAGAATGAATATATTGATATGCGTAAAGCCATTGCCAAATCGGACAATATCTACGCGGTTCATACCATTATGGATGTGGGAGCTGAGCAGGTTATAGATCTGGCCCGCAGAATGGGGATTACGAGCCCCTTGGAGCCGCTGCCTTCCCTGGCCCTAGGCACCTTCCCGGTCAGCCCGTACGAGATGGCGTCCGCCTTCGGTATTATGGCCAATGATGGGATACGGGTGGAGCCGGTTGCCGTTCTCAAGGTCGTTAATTCAAGGGGCAGGATTCTGTATGAAGCGAAGCCGAAGAAAGAACGGATTATCGATGCCCCTTATGCTTATGTCATGACCAATCTGATGCAAAGCGTATTCGAGCAGGGAGGAACCGCCAATCGGGTATCCAGCGTGCTTAAACGCCCGGTAGCGGGAAAAACCGGAACGACGAACAACGATGCATGGATGGTCGGCTATACGCCGGAGCTGTCCACGGCCGTCTGGGTCGGATATGACCGCAATAAGGCGATAACAACCGCCGACTCCTATAAGGCCGCCCCCATCTTCGCCGATTTCATGGAGAGGACGCTGGATCCGGTGCCGCCGAAGCTGTTTCCGATCCCGGACGGAGTGGCCAGCGTATATATTGATCCCGTTACCGGGAAGTTGGCGAATGAGGCCTGCTCTCCTTCGCGGCTGGAAGTATTCGTCCAGGGAACGGAGCCGAAGGAATACTGCGCAGAATCCAAGTCCCCGGCCCAGCCGGAGAAGCCGGCAGGCAACAATTCCTGGTGGGATTATTTGAAGCGATGGTGGAATGAATAAACGCAAAAAAGCAGACGAAAGCGTCTGCTTTTTTGCTGTCCTAGTATATTGATGCAAATATACTTTCCATAGTATACCCCGATTGTGGAACCTTCTCAACGGATGACACACAATCGCCATAATTTCGAAATAAAAGTTGGAGGAAGTCTATACCTTATTAGATGGCCAATGCATCCTTGATTTCGCTGCCCGAGCGCTCCCACCACTCCGGATTGTGGTTGATCAGGCAGTCCCTCAACAGCTTCTTCTCCGCCTCATTCAGATTCTCCACCAGCACATGCCGTTTCATCGCCTTATCCATCCGGTTGACATGATCGGCAAGAATCTTCCAGCCTCTTCTCGCCTCCGAATCAATCAGCATTTCACAAGCGGCCAGCCCACCATAAAACGGGCCTTCTTCCGTACGGTCTACCGCCACCCATACGATCCAGCATTTGCGGCCGTTAGGCACATCTTCCTTATTGGCCGAGAAGCGGATGCGGCGCTCCACTTTACTCTTCGCATGCAAGGTGCCTTCATCCACGTAAGCCTCATCGCCATCAATAATGATGCCGGACACGTTGCTAAGATCGATGGAGCCGGCTCCGAATCCCCTGTGATTATATTTGGTGCTGACTATATTCAAAGCATTAAGCTTCTTGCCCTTCTGTTGCTCTTCCATTGTCATCACTCGCTTTTCCTATAAATCGAAATACCTTTCTTTATTTTAGCTAATATTCCCGCATTTGCAAACATATACATGCTGTAGATGCTTGTCAACGGGGGGAGAACAATGAAACTAAGATTAACTAAACCATTTATGATTTGGTTGCTTGTAGTCGTTGCAAGCTGCGCGGTAACGGCCGGCCTGCGCCTCCTGACATGGAACAGGGATACCATGACCACTACCCTGAACCACGGCCCCATCCTTAACGATGCGGTTCCCCAACAGCTCAAAGCTCCGGACCCTTCGGCTCCTCCACCCATGAGCAGACGGATTGTGGAATACCATATTTCCGCTGCTCTCCAGCCGGACAGCAAGTCTCTGTCGGGGAGCCAATCATTAACATGGGAGAACCCGGGGAAGCTTCCGGTTGAAGAGCTTTATTTTCACATGTATCCCAATGCCTTCGAGTCGAAGAAAACTACCTTCTTGCAGGAGTCGGCGGGAAAGCTCAGACAAGACGAACAGAAGCCCGGAAGCTACGGCAGCATGACTCTACATAAGGTGACCACGGCCGAAGGCACCAATCTGCTCGACCGGATGGAGTATGTTCAGCCGGATGACGGGAACAAGAATGACCGGACTTTGGTCAAGCTGTCCCTGCCCGCACCTGTACTTCCCGGACAGAAGGTAACTCTGAGCATGGATTTTGAGGTGCAGTTGCCGGAAGTATTCGCACGAATGGGATATGCGGACGATTTCTATATGGCCGGGCAGTGGTTTCCCAAAATCGCCGTCTACGAGCCGGAGGGAATGCGCGGGAGAACGGCCGAAGGCTGGAATCTGCATCAGTATCATGGAAATTCCGAGTTCTATGCGGATTTCGGAATTTATGATGTCATCATTAAGGTGCCTTCGACGTTTACCGTAGCAGCGACCGGTTTTCCAACCCAGGCTCCCGTCATTCAGAACGATATCAAAACCTATCACTTCTACGCAGATGACGTGCATGATTTCGCTTGGGCCGCTTCCCCGAATTTTCAGTATTATGAGGAACCGTTCTCCACCTCGAACGTCCCCGGCGTCAAGATCAAGCTGTATCTAGACCCTAAGCATGAAGCATTAAAGGGACGCTATTTGCAGGCGGCCAAGAAATCTCTGGCCCGCTTCAGCGAATGGTACGGAGCTTATCCTTACTCGACCTTATCCATCGTAGTTCCTCCGGGCAATGCCAACGGAGCCGGCGGGATGGAATACCCGACGCTTATCACCGCCTGGGGAGCGGCCGAGGATAATGCCGACCTCAACCTGGAAAGGGTGGTCGTCCATGAAATCGGGCATCAATTTTTCTACGGAATGGTCGCCTCGAACGAATTTGAAGAAGCTTGGCTGGACGAAGGCTTCACCTCCTATGCGGAAGATCTGGTCATGGAACAGGAATATGGCATTAAACCGAGACAGGCCCTGGAAGCCACCTATATTACCGCTCCCGCCTCGTTGACCATTAACGCTTGGGATTACGATGATCACAGTCATTATGCGGATAATGTCTACATTCGCGGCAAATTGATTCTGATGGCCATCGAGCAGGAAGTCGGTTCCGATACGATGAAGAAAATCATGAAAACTTATTTTCAACGCTGGAAGTTCCGTCATCCGACAACGAAGGATTTTCAAAGCGTGGTGGAGGATGTTACCAAAAGGAGCTGGGAAGATTTCTTCCAGCAATTTGTCTACGGCAGCCAAATGATCGATTATTCCGTGGACAAAATCCGCATTCGTCCGGCAGGCCCGGATCTGTATGATAATGAGGTTCTGATTACGCGTAAAGGCGCCCAGCATCACACTGTGCCCATTCAATTTCATTTCACGGACGGCACCAAAGTCGATAAGCTGTGGGACAGCCAGGGAAGCCAGATCTTGTATAATCTCAGTCACTCATCCCCGCTCTCCTGGGTCGTCATTGATCCGGAATATACCCTGATCCTGGAGAACCGGAAGATGAACAATTTCATGAATGCGAGCGTTGATGACAAATGGAAGGTTCGTTGGAATACAGGTATCGTTAAAATTATCGAGACCGTCTTCGGCTGGGTCTCCTGGTGAGGTGTCCCGTAATGCTGCAGCATATTAAGTTGGGCTGGAGGGCAGCCCTAAGACAGCCATTCGCCGTTCTGGTTCTGTTCCTGTACCGCTTTGCCTGGGGGTTCGCTCTGTATGAGCTGGTGAAATCCGTCATCATTCCGTTATTGCATCGTTATCCGGGGAATGTCTCTCCGGACCGGGTCCATCTCTTCCTGGCCGAAATTCAGTTCCAACTGACGAAGACGGACCTGATTTCCCCCTACCTGTGGCTGCTCGTCGGTCTTCTCGGCGCGAGAATGCTGCTCACCCCCTTTATCAATGCGGCGTTATATTACTCCGTGGAGTATACCCGCTTGAATAACGGCTATCGATTTTTTAAAGGAATCAAAGAACTGTACAAGTCCTTCTTGCTGTACTACCTGCTGCAAACCGTCGTCACTCTGGGACCGCTGTATTTTCTTATCCCGAAGGTCAAGAGCATCTTTCTACAAGCCGTATCGTACGAAAGCCTTCTGATGAATCTGCTCCCTTGGATCGCCGGTTGTCTCGTCTACGGATTTCTTGTCCGGCTCGCCGTTATGTACCTGCAGTTCGGAAGAACGGCCAACCGCCCGCTGCTTCAGTCCATGACCTGTCTGATCAAGGGTCTGCTTCCTGTTATCGGAATGGCCGTGATCCTGCTGCTGCTCTCCTTCCTGCTCTCGCTGACGGTTCTTACCGTTGTCTTCGTCTGGGCCGGCTTCTGGGCCGTGCTTCTTTATCAGCTCTACCGTTTCGCGGAGACTTTCATTTCGGTATGGGGGATTACGAGCCAGCATCAATGGTATACAAGCCAAAGCGCTTGACGGCTATTTCCCGGATTCGTCTATAGCTGCTTGGCGGCACCGTAACGATCCGTAGGCATACAGCCAAGGATAAACGGCTATCGCCGTCCTTGGGATGGCGCGTTTACCGATGAAATATACTTTCTTATATTTGAAGAAAAACGCTGAGGGCGCGCTGAACAGAAGCGTCATTCCTCAGCGTTTATGCCGACCATCTATTAGAGCCTTTCCGCAGGTTGCTGCGGCAGGGCTCTTTTGGCATCTTGTTAAATAAACGCCCTACCCCGTCAAAACGAAATTTCATTGGCAATGTACTGCACCGAGAACATCGTGGAAAGGCAGGCTGAATACGATCAGGCCGTTCGCTTCCGGCCTGCTTTTTTTGTTGAATAAAACGGTTCATTGTCTGAGTTCCGGAGGAAGGCACATTTTTTCTCATTTTTTGCAGAAGGATTTTCTATATCGATGGAGAATGTGTATTACTATTGCAAAATTGTAACAAATGCTACAAAATGTCCGACTTTCTTCCAGGCCAGTCGGCTTCCCGAGCGGAAGCCGGTCGGAAATCGGGCATAAGTGGAAGGAGACATCAGGTTTTGAGGAAAGTTGTCGTCGGTTTATTCAGCTTCGTACTATTGTTCAGCTTCATGTTGGGAAGCGCTTCCGCCGAGACTCCGCTAAGCGCAGAGGTTGACGCCCTTATCGGAACCCCTTACAAATGGGCCGGTACCACGGAAGAAGGCTTCGATTGCTCCGGGTTTACCCAGTATCTGTTCGCCAAATTCGACATCAAGCTGTCCCGCAGCTCTAAGAGTCAGGCTAAAGAGGGTACCGAGGTAGACAAGGCGGACCTAAAAGTTGGTGATTTAGTATTCTTCAACACCGACGGCAAAGGAATCTCCCATGTCGGCGTTTATATGGGAGATGGAGAATTTGCTCATTCCGCGACCGATGACGGAGTGATGATCAGCCGTATGGATGAGAAGTATTATGCCAAACGGTACGTCACTGCCCGCAGAATTCTCGGGGATGACGATTATAAGAAATTGACTGCCGAGCAATAACGGTCCATTACAATGGATCATCCCCTCCGAAGGGGAGAGCAGCAATATAAAGCCCAGCGCGGCCGGACAAGCTCCGGAGCACTGGGCTTTATTCTTTAATTTTGTTTATCGATTCCGGGTAAGATAGGCCTTGATCGCAAATTTCGGCAGCACAAGCTGTCTTCTCCAACGGGAGGGCTGGCGTATTAACCGATACAGCCATTCCAGATTGAGACGTTTCCAAATTTCCGGCGCGCCCTTCACTTTGCCGGCAATGACATCCAGGCTCCCGCCTACTCCGATGGCCAGCTTGGCCCCCAGCCGGTCCTTGTAGCGGTAAATCCATTTCTCCGCACGCGGCACCCCTAGAGCGACTATAAGAAGATCCGGCTTCCGCTCCTTAATTTCGGAGACAAGCTGCCCTTCCTCCTCTTCGGAAAAAAATCCGTTATGGCGCCCGGCGATTCTGACACCCGGATACCGCTGCCGGATCGTCTCCACAGCCGTCCGGTTAGTGTCCTCATCCGTCCCCAGAAAATAGAAGGACCAACCCTTCCGGTCACCGGCCTCCAAAAGCCGCAGCAGCAAGTCGTAACCCGTCACTCTCTCCGGGACGGGATTTCCCCTCCACTTGGCCGCCATAACAATCCCGATGCCATCGGGGGTAACCAGTCCGGCCTCGTGAATAATCGTCTGCAGCTCATGATCCTGCTGCTGCTGCATCACCATCTCCGGATTGGCTGTTATGACCTGGAACAAATCTCCCCCGTCGGCTTCCAACCGTTCCGACAGCAATTGTACGGTTTGCTCCATTGTAATTTTAGCAAAGGGAACACCCATAATATTGACTTTATCTATTGTTCTTCTCATCCTGTATTCTCTCCTAAACGATAGCTCTTCAGCGGAAGCACCGCCTAATCATTGATCCGCTCATGAAGATACTGCTCTAAGAACTGGGCATTCCTTCGGTCAAGTATTTGGGCTACTCTCTTGATGAGGCAGTCCATTGAGCAATTAACGGCACTGCGGAATAATCAATTAAATTTCCGTCCTTGAAGGTACAGCAATACTCATAAGCAGAAGGGCCATCCTCTAACAGTTGGGGCAAATAATACCGCGCATGCTGCGGAATGCCGTTATTTTGCGGATCCAGCACCCACCCGATCGGCTTCCAATCCAGGATGCCTTCGTCCGTCTCGCGGGGAGTTATGTATGCTTGGGGATCCAAATGTCCGGGAAAGTCCGCCAGGAAAGCATACATTCCTCCGCTGGTCCCTCCCAGTGTCGTCCAAGTGACCTTGCCCCTGTCCCTGACGTGGTCCAGATGAATTCCCGTTTCCTCCAACACTTCCCTAAGCACACTATCCGCAGGACTTTCCCCGGCCTCGATCTTGCCGCCCACTCCATGCCACAGTCCCATGACCGGAGGGGATTTACGGTTCAACAGCAGCAGACTGTCGTTATGACGTATATAACAAATAGTATATTTGAGCAGCAATGGATCCACCCCGTCCGCAGCGATTTCATTTTCCAATTTCATTTTCTATAGTCTAACATGTCCGCGATTACATGGCTATCCGAAATGCCGCACTTCCTCTGACGTCCGCAAGCTGCCCATCATTGTTTCAATAAATCATTTCGGTCAATCATCCTCGTTTAGGCAGCAATTCCCGGGTGAACCGGATCCATTCTCTCGCCGCAAAAGATAAATATTTGTTTTTCCTCCAAATCAATCCCAAATTCCATGGAATCGCAGGCTCAACCAGCGGGACGACCGCTATCCGCTTCGGATCCAGACCTTGGCAGATCGTTCGCGGAAGCAGCGAAATACCCAGTTTCGCCGCAACCATCTCGCTAATGAAATCCCATTGTGAGCTTTCATAAAGAACATTAGGCCGATAGCCCGCACGGATACATTCATCTGGGATTCTATAGTGCAGGGCGAAATCTTCGCTTAGCAGGATGAACGACTCCTCCTTCAACTCCGCTAACCGGATGAAGGGCATTGTCGCTAAAGGATGATCTGCCGGCAGAAGGACCATTAACTCCTCCCGAACAATTTCGAAATACTCGAACTCCTCCTCTCTCGCGGGAAGCAAAATGACTCCGATATCCAGCTCCCCGTTTTCTACGGCATTTTCCACTTTCTTGGCCCCCACTTCGATAATCTTGATCGCTATCCCCGGGTAGGTTACGCGAAATTGACCCATGACCTCGGGGAAGAAATGCGAGCCGATCATCGGCGGCAAACCGATTCGAAGCAGTCCCTTACGAATTTCCATAACATCATTCAATTCAGTGGAGAGGTTATGGAAGGCCTCCAGCACCCGTTTGGCCTGTGATAGCACGACCTGTCCCGCATCCGTCAGCTCCATCTGCTTGGTGGAGCGGTCGAGCAGCGTAACCCCCAGCTCCTCTTCCATCAGCTTCACCATCTTGCTCAGCGTTGGCTGTGTAATATGCAATGTCTCCGATGCTTTGGTGAAGCTTAATTGCTCCGCGACTTCGACAAAATAACCAAGCTGTCGAATATCCATTGGCCAGGCTTCCTTTCTATATATAGATATTATGAATAAATAACATTCCATATATGTATTTTACCTATACATTTTCCCCATGTACACTGAAATTAAAGGAGAGAACGGGATGAAGATATTATTTAAGATTATTGCTCAAATTGGGCTTCTGCTGCTGTTTGCTTCGGCAGGAAACTGGATTGCGGCCTTTCTTCACCTGCCGGTTTCGGGGAGTATCATCGGTATCGCCCTTGTTTTTATCCTCCTGCGCATCAAGGTGATTCGACTCGATTGGGTGGAGTCGGGCGCTAACTGGCTCATCCGTCATCTGCTGCTGTTTTTTATTCCGGCTGCGGTAGGAATTGTTCAATATACGGATGTTATGGCCCGCGACGGATCCCGCTTCCTGCTTGTCATTCTGTTCGGCACGGCCGCCGTAATGACTTGTACCGGCTTGATGGCGGATTACATTTATCGGAAAAGGAGACATCAACATGATAGTGACATCAGCGGCCATGCTGCTGCTAACCCTTCTAATCTACCAAGGCGCCGTCCGTCTCTACGCCCGCCACAATAAAATTTGGCTCGCGCCAATCATCATTGTGCCCGTTGTGATCATTGCTTTTCTTGCACTCACTCCCGTCGGTTACGATCAATTCGAATCCGGAGGAAAATGGCTGTCAAGGATGCTCGAGCCGGCTACCGTTGCCCTGGCCATCCCCTTGTATAAATATTCATCGTTATTAAAAAAGTACGCTGCAGAAATAATCGGCAGCGTACTATTCGGTTCCTTGGTCGCCATATTCACCTCGGCTCTGCTGGCCGGATGGATGCATCTCGAGCCGAAATGGGTGAACAGCTTGCTGCCCCGCTCCGTCACGACCCCGATTGCGATGACCATCTCGCAGAGGCTTGGAGGAATCCCTCCGATCACTGCCGTATTTGTCATCCTGACCGGAATTGCCGGAATGATCATCGGCCCGCTCGTTATTCGTTACCTGCCCATTCGCAGTGGCATATCCAAAGGCTTGCTTCTTGGCGTAGGGGCGCATGGTTCCGGAACGTCCAAAGCCTTCGAATTCGGACCGGTTGAGGGCGCTTTGGCCAGCCTGGCCATGATTATCACTGCGATGGTCACGATTGTTACGGCCCCGCTGCTGCTGCCGTTCCTCAAGCTCTGGACGGGATAATAGTTTACCCGCGAGCTCTAGAGAAACGAGACAGCGGGAAATAGAGCAATAATTATTATCATTATTGAATATATTATTTATATCGATAACGTTAAAACGAATATTTCCGGACATCGCCCTACCATTATATATTGAGAATAAGTATTCGCAGTAGTAGAAGTTAGGCAAATCGATAAGGAATTTGACCAGATCGATGCCGGGACCTCCAATCACATCAACATTTTAATAATTTTGGCCGGAACGCCGCCTACAACCGCATAATCGGGAACATCTTTAGTCACTACGGCTCCAGAAGCTACCACCACATTATTGCCGATAGTCACCCCCGGGTTAATAACGGCCCTTCCTCCTATCCATACGTTATTTCCAATTGTAACAGGCTTGCCGTATTCAATTCCCGTGCTTCGTTTCTCAGGTTCTAAAGGATGAGCAGCCGTATAAATATGGACGCCGGGTGCCATAAAACAATGGTCCCCTATTCGAATTTCACACACGTCCAAAAAAATACAGTCAAAATTAGCATAAAAATGATCGCCGACATGAATGTTATAACCATAATCACAACGGAATGGCGGCTCAACGTAGGGCTTGTTACCCGTGGAACCGAAAAGCTTCATTAATATATCCATCCGCTTTTCCTGTTCCGTCTCTAGCGTCTCATTATATAATCGGATTAATTTTCTGGCACTCTCACGCTCCCTTGTTAATAGCGCATCTGAAGCGAAATACAGTTCCCCTCTTAACATTTTTTCTTTTTCCGTCATTCTCTTCCTATCCCTTTCCAGATAAATTCTGCCTCGGCTTACCTTCCGAGCTAATAAAACCATTTTTGCCCGGAACAGAAAGACTATACCCTTCTTTATTGAAATATGAATATGCATCAAAACAGCACGGCTTCGAGGATAATGATTGAAGAATGCTAACTTCAGCCACCGATACAGTATGTTGGTTGAGCGATGTTTAGAAGCGTTAGTGGGTGAACCGCACAACAAAAAACAACCGGGTCCGCGCACAATGGCTGTCTCCGGCTGTTTAACTAATATGAATTATTTATAGGGATACCGCTTCTTCATAGACACCTTAAACGTAAGGGATTAATCGCGAACTACCGAATGAAAGAATATCCGCTTTCCCAATATAATTCCCACAATTCCACCTCCGCCAGAGACTATCATGACAACATATTCGACCAAATCTGACTCAGGGTTTCCTAACGAAGATTCATCCAATCTATGGCTTTTTTGATATCACTAATGATAATATTATCGATGTTGTCGTCGATTTTAAGGTCTGCCCCTCGATTCGTTCAAAGAATACTCCCGGCTGCTCCGCTCCAAAATAGACGACGGGTTCTACGCTTCTATGTTACACTAGTAGCTGAAATCATAGAGATATGTAAGGAGTAAGAAAATGTTAAAACTGATATCCTGGAATGTTAACGGCCTCAGAGCCTGCATAAATAAAGGGTTCTACGACTACTTCAAAGCGGTGAATGCCGACATATTCTGTGTTCAAGAAACAAAGCTGCAGGAAGGACAAATTCAGGTGGAGCATGGTGAGGAATATACTTCTTACTGGAACTATGCACAAAAAAAGGGGTATTCCGGCACGGCCGTCTTCACAAAAATCAAACCGCTGTCCGTTCGCTACGGACTGGCGGAAGATGAGGAGCCGGAAGGGCGAATCATTACACTCGAGTACGATGCCTTCTTCCTGGTGAATGTTTATACGCCTAATGCCAAGCGCGATTTGTCCCGACTTTCGTATAGACTGGAGTGGGAAGACCGGTTTCGAAGTTATCTGCAGAAGTTAGATGCGGACAAGCCAGTTATTGTTTGTGGAGATTTGAATGTGGCCCATCAAGAGATCGACCTGAAGAATGCCAAGTCGAACCGCAACAATTCCGGCTTCACTCAGGAGGAGCGGGACAAAATGACGCAGCTTCTGGAATCGGGATTTATCGATACCTTCAGACACTTCTATCCCGATCGGACGGACGCTTATTCCTGGTGGTCCTACATACCCAAGGTAAGGGAGCGGAATATAGGGTGGAGAATTGATTATTTTCTCGCTTCTGCCAGACTTAGTCCTTGCTTGCTGGACGCACAAATTGATTCCGAGGTGACCGGCAGCGATCATTGCCCGGTTATTTTAACTATGAAAGAAATCGCCAAGCCGAACGAAGACTGTAACGTTTAAAGCGGGCAGCATAACGGCCTGGTCCGAATTATCGGGCCCGGCTGTTTCTCATGGCCGCGAGCAGCTTCACCTCGCCCTTCTCCCCATTGGCAAAATCCCGGTACAACTCAGACTCCATTGGAACTAGAGCCATTTTCCCCTCTTGATCGAAGTGAATGCCCCATCCGAATTTCTTGGGCAGCATAGAGGCTCGGAAACAGGGCTTCGGCTTCCGGTAAAATTCTTCCCTGATCTCAACTCCCCGTGCAGCCAACTCCTCTTGGGGAATCTCTTTATGCCGAATATGAACCTCGTAAAGAAGTTCTTCCTGGGTATAGGTGTAGGGATTTTCCGAAAGCAAAGCATACTCGATCCCGGCTTTCGTCTTCTTCTCTTTCCGGTCTGGAGGGACCGTCCCCTTATCGGCCGGACAATCCGCCGAAACCGTAATGAACGTATTGTAATAGTTCCATTCCATCAAGCTTCCTCCTTAGCCAGTTCCCATTATGGTTCTTTAGTAAATTTTAACTGGACGCCCAATAGTTTAGCTATCATTTTTTCCACCGCTTTGGCCTTGCTCCTTAGCTCCGAATCCGTCCATTGAAAAATACCTTGATCAAATAAAAATAGCATACCGGTTAATATAAACTCCGCCGCCTCTAGCGGATCCTCGACTTGAAACTGCCCTTCCTCCGTTCCTTGCTGCAATATTTGGGCGATCATAGGGGCGAAGGCATGAATTTTAGCCACGATCAGCTTTTGGTGATGCAGGGCATTGTTTTCCTGGTGGAGGAAGTCGAGATACATTTTGTATTGCGATGGGCTATAAATCTCTTCCCCGAGCACTTTCGTCAGTTTATCCCGGGCCGTCATTCGGTTGTTATCTGCAATGCTTTCTATCTTTTCAGCCTGTGCGGACACGGATAACTGAATGATGGCAAAGACGATCTCCTCTTTCGATTTAAAATAATAATAAAAGGTGCCTTGCGCAACCCCGACTTTACGGACAATATCGCTGACGGCTGTCTGTGCGAAGCCCTTCTCACGAAACAACTGCATGGCCGCTTCCACAATTTCTTTGCGCCGCACTTCCGGATCTTTCGAGATTCGAGCCATTGGACCTCTCTCCTTGAGATGTAATAGTTTTATTATACCCCTTGACTGACTTCAGTCAAATAAAATATAATGCTCAATAATTGACTGACGTCAGTCAATTATTACCGAAAGGAGTGGTTTCTCCATGATGTCCCGCAGAATCTTGATGCTCGCATCGATAAGCGCTTTTATCGCGGTATTTGCCCAGAATCTATATACGCCCATCTTGCCGCAAATCCAGCAGCAGCTTCAGACCTCTCATTATCTGGTTAATTTATCGGTTTCCCTGTATACGGTCGCTCTTGCCGTCATGCAGATCGTATATGGTCCGCTCGCCGATGCGAAAGGAAGAAGAACTGTCATTTTGCCGGCCATTGTCGTTTATACCGGTGCGTCATTCGGCTGCGCCTATGCCGGTTCCATTGAGATGCTGCTGCTCTGCCGTTTCTTTCAAGGAATCGGGGCGGCAGCCATTCCGGTAGTAGCGGCCGCTGTCATCGGAGATTTGTATGAGGGAAGAGAACGGGCAAGGGGGATGGCTACCTACCAGCTTTTTCTTACTCTGGCGCTGTCTATGGGACCTCTCGTTGGAGGTATGGTCGGAGGGTGGAGCGGCTATTCCGGTATCTTCCTTCTTGTAACTGTCATGGGGATCGCCATGCTGCTGGCCAATCTGTTTTGGCTTCCGGAGACCAAGCCTGCAGCAGGGACCGCCTCTCCCTTCCGTCTGTCTTCTCTTGTATTTATAGCCGTTAAGCACAGAAGCTCAGCCACGGTTCTTATCGGTTTCACCCAATATTTGGCTGTGTACGTGTTCACGGTCTTCTTGCCGCAAATAGCGGCACATCGTTACGGCTTGGGGCCGGAACAGACCGGAGGTTTGTTTCTTCTGCTGTCTCTGCTGCCTGCTGTCAGTGTTAGGCTGGGAGTTAGGCTCCAATCCAGGATGGGAAATGAACGGAGCCTGCTATTCACAAATATGCTTAATGTGCTCTCCATTTTCTTGTTCGCCTTTACGGCGAATCTCTCTCTTCCGCTGCTCATTGCGGGGCTTTGTTTATTCGGCTTTACGATGGGATTGACGATGCCCGTCCCCGCCACACTGCTGACAGAATACTTCCCCAAAGACAGAGCAACCGCCGTCGGCGTGTATAACTTGGTCCGTTATATCGGAATGGCCGCAGGCCCCATTATTGGAGTGCCCCTTTATCTTGGAGGGAATGTGCCCCTATTGTTCGGAGCCATTGCCGCAATCTATGGAGTATCCGTATGGTTGGGAATGCTGATCATCCGTCGACGAACGTCTGCCCCAGGGGGCCGCAATCGGGAGCATGGACTTTGAAACAGGATTTTTACAATAAAACAATAAAAAACAACGAAAACCACATTTTATTGTTGATTTCTTGTTGCATCATCCCTTATGATGAAGTGGAAACCTATTTGATCCAATGAAATGAGATGATCCGTTCATGACCTCGCTTGCCATTCTTTTAGTTTTATGCTCCGGAATGGCTCATGCCGTTTGGAATCTTTTCACAAAGAAGAGCCTGGACAAAGCGGTATTCCTATGGTGCATCCATATCGTAGCGGCGGTGCTGTTCCTCCCGTATTTTATTTATGAGCTTATACATGTTCAACTTACGTGGAAGCTGCTGCTGTTCATTGCCTTATCCATGGGCTTTCAAGGCGCTTACTTTGTTCTTCTTTCCAAAGCCTATTCACATGGCGACATGTCGCAGGTATATCCGATCATGAGGGGAACGGGAGCGTTGCTGGTGCCGGTCATGAGTACCCTTCTCTATCACGAGTCCCTCTCGATTATAGGATGGATAGGTCTCGGCCTGATTATTGTCGGTTTATTTGCCATCAGCGGCCTGACCGGCCGACAGGCGAGCCAGAACAAAGCTTTGACCCCGGTGGCCGTTGGATTGGCTCTGTCAGTCGGACTGTGCATTACCGGCTACACTCTGACCGACAAACTGATCGTGGCACAGATGTCTCCGCTTGCGCTAATCGAAATTTCGAACATTGGTTATGTGCTGATGGGTACACGCTATGTATTGAAATCCGGGCAAATCCGCCAGGAATGGAGCCGGAATTGGCGCACCATTGTGCTGGGTTCCGTTCTCTCACCGGGCTCTTATCTGCTCTTTCTGTTTGCCTTGCAATTGGCGCCGCTGGCGGCCATTGCCCCCATTCGCGAGGTCGGTACCGTGTTCGGCACTCTGCTCGGCATCTTTCTATTGAAGGAACAGCAGGGACTGCGCAGGATCGCCATGGCCTCGGTAATTACATTCGGGATCATATCCATTGCTTTGTGGGGATAAGTTAAGGCCATTCATTTTATAGGGAAAAGAGGAGAAAATTATGAGGAATAGGGAACGCGGGAACGAAGAGCAAGCGATCTGTAACCGGGTGTTTATCATCGGCTTGATGGGGCCGGCAATTTTATTAAAGATACGCCCACTCCCAACATCCACCGTTTGCTGGAGAACGGAGCCTTCACTTATGAGGCTCGGACGGTCTTCCCCTCTATCAGTGCGCAATGCTGGGGATCGATGATGTATGGCGTGGACCCGTCCAAACACGGGATCGACAATACGAAGGCCATGGAGGAAAAATATCCGGACGATTCTCCCTATCCGTCTATTATGAAGCTGATCAAGAGCCGGTGGCCGGAAGGCAAGCTGGCCGCTTATTGCGAGTGGCGGCCCATCATTCACGGAATTATTGAAGATTCGTGCGGCTTTGACACCTTATCTCTGCCCGACCCGGAGCTGGCCTCCGCAGCCGTCGAATATATCCGAGAGAACCCGGACCTTAAAATGATGTTCATCCATTTCGGCGAGCCCGACTACACCGGACATGAATTCGGCTATGGCGCGCATGTTCCCGAATATTTGGCCAAAATAACGGAAACGGACCGCTACGTCGGGCAGGTGCTCGACGCCATTCGCGATGCCGGATGGCTCGAGGACAGCCTCATCATCCTCACCTCGGATCACGGCGGTGGCGGCGATCATCCGCGAGGACACGGCAGCGATCATCCGATGGATATGACCGTGTTCTGGGGCTGCCATGGCCCCGGCATTCAGCCGGGCACACGCCTGACGGGTGCCGTTTCGCTCATGGATACGGCTCCTGTCGCAGCCCGGGCACTCGGGTTCCCGCCCTCCAAGGAATGGGAAGGACAGGTTCCCGCCGGACTGTTTGCCCCTTCGGAATAGCGGACCCGCTCCGCAAGAAGATACGCACAAGGTTAGAGTTATTTAATCGCCGGTATTCCCTGATTTTAAATCGGAGGCATCCAGCCAACGAAGCCCCGCCCCCGTTATGGCCTTCTCCCACTCCGAAGGCGGGGGGCTGTCACATATCATCGTATGCACCTCGGGCAAGCCGGCAATTCTGTAGCTTGCCCGAGTTCCCACTTTAGAGAAATCTGCCACAACGACCGCTTCTTTCGTTCGCCGAATAACCTTGGCAGCCAGTAACGACTTGCTGCTGTCATAACCGGTAAATCCGGCTTCAGGATCCATTCCGTCTATGGAAATGAATGCTTTCGTAAAATAAAAAGGCTCAAGCATATGCTCGGTGAGGGAGCCGGCTGTTCTGGCGTGCCCGGAGTTAACCTCTCCCCCGATGAAGATTATTTTACCGTGAAATAACTGTTTATTCGTATATTCCATCAGTTTCACGGCTGCCGGGAAGGAATTGGTAAACACCGTCAGTCCGCGAATATGCTGCAGATAAGGAATCATCTTCAGAGTGGTTGTGCCTTCGTCCAGAAAGATGGCATCGGCGGGATCAACCATTGCCGCCGCTTTTTGGCCTATTCGTTTTTTGGCCTCCACATTAACGGCTTCCCGGATTAGATGCGGAGCCTCTTCTCCTTTCTGGGCGATCTTGACCGCACCGCCGTACACCTTCTTCAGCTTGCCGGAGCCTTCCAATTCGTCAAGATCCCTGCGGATGGTCTCCGTAGATACTTTAAGCGTCTTGGCCAAATAGCCGGTTTCCACCTTGCCCTTCGATTCCAGCAATTGGAGTATCTTTGCCTTCCGTTCTTCCCCTTGCAGTGACACCTTCCCGCCCCCTTTTCTATTTGATTTTAACATACCATCCCATGGCAATTAGAACAATCCGCCTGATGATCTCCTTCAAATCGATTTCGCTCTAAAAAAAACAAACCGGATGCTATCCGGTTTGTTCCCATTGCTGGTGCACCAGCTTCCGATAAAATGGATGAGTCGCCAGCAGCTCTTCATGAGTGCCTTGTCCGGTGACCTCGCCTTGTTCCAGCACCACGATCTTATCCGCATTGTATACGGTTGACAGACGGTGAGCGATCACTAATGTGGTCCGGCCTTTCATCAGTATTTGCAGCGCATCCTGAACCAGCCGTTCGGAGGCACTGTCCAGATGAGCCGTAGCCTCATCCAGCAGCAAAATTTCCGGGTCGCGCAGAATCGCCCGGGCAATGGCCAGGCGCTGGCGTTGACCGCCCGACAGCTTAACCCCTCTTTCGCCAACCTCCGTGTCCAGCCCTTTCTCCAGGGAATGGATGAACTCCTTCAGATTGGCCTGTTCGATCGCCTCATTCATTTTCCCTTCGTCCACTTCCTCCAAGCCATAAGTCAAATTGTCACGAATGGTTCCGCCCATCATCGGACTTTCCTGTGATACATAGGCTAGCCGGTTTCGCCAATCCTTCAGGGTATAGGAGGAAAGCGGCCTCGTGCCATAATAAATTGTTCCCCCAGACGGCTCGTAAAATCTCTCCAGCAGCGAAAACAAGGTCGTCTTCCCGGTTCCGCTGGGCCCTACGAAAGCCGTCGTCTGCCCTGCTTCCACGGTTATGGACACATTGCGCAGAATGAGCCTATCCGGGGAATAACCGAAGCTGACCGAATCGAACCAAACCGGCTTCGACCTATCCGACACTTGAAGTGGTGCTGCATGAGTGGCAGGCGGATCATGCTCCTCCACCCCGTTGTTCTCTTCGGGCTCCTCCCGCATAATAGCCAGAATCCGTTCCGATGCGCCCATGGCTTTCTGGAATTGGGTGAAGAACGATGCCATTTGGGTAAAAGGAATGACAATCTGGAACATGTATAGAATGATGGCTACCAGTTGGCCGCCGTTCAATGTTCCGGCAGCTACCCGCACACCTCCGTAGCCGATCAACAGAACAAGCAGCAGCATCATGATGCTCATCATCAAGGGCGATACCAAAGCCATGATTCTCGCTTCCTTCAAACCATAACGAAACAGATGGCCTATACGCTTCTGCCCCCGCTCCAGCTCTAGCGGTTCGGCCAATGACGATTTGACGAGACGGATTTCCGACAATACACGGCCGAGATCCCCTTGGAACAGCGCCGTTTCGTTCTGCATTCCTTGGGATACCCCGAACATTTTCGCTCCTATCGGCCATAGAATGAGCAGTGCAGCCGGCACCGCCAGCAGCATCAGCACGGTGACTTTCCAATCGATCGTCAGCAGCAATATGACAGCCCCGATAATGGAGACGAGTCCGGACAAGAAGGAAATGACATGTGCCGTTATAAAATCTTTAATCACATTGGTGTCGTTCGTCATCCGGCTCATTGTCTCCCCCGAAGTGTTGCGGTCGAAGAAGGGAACGGGCAAACCCAGCACTCTCTGCCATAAGTCGTCTCGCAGCTTGGCAATGACATACTGACCGATATAAGACATGGAAAAGATGGAAAATCCCGATAATGCAGCCTGCGCGATAAATACTCCTACCAATAAAGCGATGGTCATCCCCTGCAGATTTCCCGCCGACAACTGATTCACCATATCCATAGTGAACAGCGGAATGAGCAGATTCAGAATCGTCTCCCCCAAGCCCAGCAGAATCGTAATAATGATGATCCAGAGCGCCGGCCTGTACTTGCTCAACAAGGATAAGAAGTCTCCCCATTTAGGCATATCGACGGTCTCTTTCCCGGCGTCCTTCGGATGAGCGGTTGAGTTCATCATTCCTTGTCTCCCTCCTCCCTCGTATGGCTTTCAGTGTCTTCGAACATATTCCTTATTCGCGGATCATTCATATTTTCAAATACTTGCTGAAGGAAAATGTCCTCCTCTTGAGTAAAATCGGGAAATAAAATCGGGTCTACCGACTCTGTGCCTATATTCGTTAAAAACTCTTCCATCGGCTCTTCTCCGATATAAGAAAACATGACGGTTATCAATTCCTGCGCCTTGTCCTGAACGACCGGATCGTCAGGCTGTTTGCCTTCCTTGCCAAATTGTTTAAGCTCCGCATAAATAGCCATTAGCCTGCGCTCAAACTTCTTCCGCTCATCCGGCCGGCCTTCAAAAAATAGCGCATCTACCGTCGTATGGGAAAGACGCTGCTCGAGCCAATCCTTATGCCTATCCTCCATTTGAAAGGCATAAATCAACATCAGGATATCGTCTCTCTGAAAATATTCCGACTCTTCCATCATCTCCTGGACGCTGTTCAAGGTTTCGATAACCTTATCCAGATGCTCGCGCTTCTTAAGCAGCAATTGCTTCTGAAAAGCCAAAGACCGTTTCAAATCGAGCTCCGGCTTATTCAAATATTCCGCAATTTCTTCCAGGGTATAATCGAGATATTTTAAGGTGACGATCTTTTGCAAACGAACGATGTCTTTATCTGAATACAGGCGATGGCCCTGCGCATTGCGCCCGGACGGTTTAAGCAGCGTTTTTTTGTCATAAAAGCGCAAGGCACGCTCCGTTACATGGGTTAGCCTCGCAAATTCGCCGATGGTATACCATTTCTGTTCTGTCATCTTTACCACTCCCTTCACCAAAAAGTATAGCCCTTGACGTAAGGTCAAGGGCAAGCTTTTTTTCTGTATTTATTTGTAAACAACCGCCTTCTTTATTTACTTCTTCTTTCGAATCACAATTCTCCACTGGGCATCGTCCGTTTGCTCGAAAGAAGTCACTTCATGACCGTCCGTTGCCGCCCATCGAGGCAGTGATTCAGTCGCTTGCGTACAGTCGAAGTCGATGACCAACTCGGACCCTGCGGGGAGATCCTGCATGACTTTCTTCGCTTCCACCAATGGAAACGGGCATACCATCCCTACGACTTGCAAATGATGCTGTCTCATTATGAATCATCCTTTCCTATTATATTATCCGGTTATGCCGGGACGGATTGTTGATATCCCTTGCCGGTTGAATTAGCTTTGCGTTGGCCGCGCACAATAACGATATAGGTGGCTGCCCATGTTCCCAGAATAATGAATAACGTGGCCACCCAACCCTGCCAGGAGAACAAGGAAGTATTCACCAAACCGTTGCCGATGGTGCAGCCTCCCGCCAAGCTGGCTCCAAACCCCATCAATAATCCGCCGAAAAAGTTGTTGCGAATCGTCTTGCGGTCGGGAAGCCGCCAACGAAATTCTCCGCTGCCTTTGGCCGCGATGAAAGAGCCTATACCGATGCCGAGTACCAGGAAAACTCCCCAATCCAGCAGCTTGGAATCGCCGGTCGTTAAGTAGCGCAAAATATTGCCGCTAGGAGTCGTAATGCCGAGCCCGAACATCCGCCCCGTCGCTTCACTCATCGGCCAAGCCAAAATGGCAATGATTCCGACAATAATCGCCGTTACGAACGGATGCCAGCGCTTCTCAAACAATATATGCGCTAGTCCCGTCTTCTTGGGCTTAAGCGAAGGGATTTTCACGGAAGGCCTGCTTAAATGTCTCCAAACTATAAAGCCGACAAGAAGAGTAAACAAAACAATAAGGACCCAGGGTGAAATGCCGAACGTGCCGTAAATCGTCCCCTCGGTTGTTTTATACTGAGTAATTTGATCGTTGACGGGCTTCAAAATTCCTGCCTTAGTAATTACCGTACCAAGCATATAAGTGAATAAAGCTACCCAACTGCCGATCAGCCCTTCTCCCGCACGGTACCAAGTACCGGTGGCGCAGCCTCCGGCGAGCACAATGCCGAATCCGAACAAAAGTCCTCCGATAATAGCCCCAAGCCATGTAAAGGATACATTACTGAGCTGAATCACGCCCAGCCCTGACAAGGCGAAGATCCCGATCGCTTGCACCGCAATGGCAATCAGCACGGCAATAAACATCCGGTTATCTTTAGTCAAATACATATCTCTATACGCACCAACCACGCAAAACCGTCCTCTTTGTAAGACAAAGCCGAGCAGCAGTCCGCAAAGAACGCCCAACCCAATTTTCGCCAGCATTCCGTTCACCCTTTCCCGATTTGTTATTCATTTCTAAAGTGGTATCGTTGGATGCTTTTTTATATACTCAGAATATACTGCAATTATTCCAATTTTTCAACTAGGAATTATTAGCTTTATTTTATTACTGCAATGGGATAAAACGGTTATATTCCATTTAATCTCTTGTGAATCTTGGCTCCCTGGCAATATAAATAAATGGAGGGGAACGAAAGAGAATCTCTGAAGAAAAGCAGAGGATAGCCATAGCGAAGGAGGACAACGGTTAATGAAACCGAAAAATGATGAACGATTTTATTCCGGGGTGGAGCTCCGCCCTGTAGATCACGACAACTGGTACGACTGCACACAAATTCAAGTTACGGACGAGCAGCAGACGTTATTCCCCGTCCCCGCCGTCTATTGGCTGGCCGAGTCCGCCTACTGCGGATATAGTCCTCTCGCCATTTATTCAGGAACCGATCTGGTCGGTCTTGCGATTTACGCTATCGATCCGGAGGACGGGCAATACTGGATAATGGCCTTTGTAATCGACCGCCAATTCCAGGGCAAAGGTTTGGGAAGGGCAGGCTTAACGGAGCTGATTCGCTATATGAAGGAGAAGCATGCATGCGAATATATTATTCTAGGTCACAGGCCGGGGAATGATCGCGCTTCGGGCCTGTACGAATCGCTAGGTTTTGTGGAGATAGACCGGAGCGGAACTGAAATCATCCGGCGATTGAAGCTTACTTAATAAGCAGTTTCGGCCGGATGCTTCACCCCGCTCTTGCCGTCCGGCCGGCAACGAAATAAAACAGCCCGCCTATCATCCAGAACGGCTCCCAGAAGAAGAGGCGCCACCACGCCGAGTAAGAGTCGATTGTCGGCAAATTCAGAACTTGAGCCATCATGAGCAGCACTGCTACTAAGTTAAATAGCCCATAAAGGAAAAGAAGTATTCCGCCAACCATGGCTGTAATTCGAAACGCTGCTTGGACAAGCCCGTTGCTCCAGTTAATCTTCAATGCGAGTAATAAAAGTGCCCCGGCAACCTTGGCCACCCCCGTCAACCATACGACGAAAATGAAGCTATCGTCGCGCAAGACGGCTTGCCGCGAAATTTCCGGCCCTAGCGTATTAACCCCCAGCATGCCGCCACTCGCCCAATAAAAGCTCATCAAGGCGAACAGCAAAGACCAGACGACCCCGCAAGTGATCGGCCATCTCTTTCGTTGAACGGACATATCGATCTCCGCCTTTCATGGACCCTTATGATTGTCATACTGCGAAAATAAAAAAAAGAAGTTTTCCCTATTACCAAAGTCTATACTGACACAAATACTATCCAATTATGAAATAATAATCAATAACGAGGTGACCCCACCCATCGTACATAACGGCAGGGATTTCATGATAAGTATCGAACATAATAATCCAGCTATTAACAGCAATGAACTGCCTGAACAAATCCAATTGGAAGGAGTTTTTTGCCGCTATGCGCAGACATGTTTGTTTTAAGCTTATGTGCAGCATCATGGGTTGTGCGGTTATCCTGCTGGGCATCGCAAATACTGGGTTCGCCCAATCCCCCGTATTTGTCATCCCTCCCCAATACGATGCGGCTTGGCCCTTCAGTGAGGGGCTGGCGCAGATTGAACAGGATGGTCAGCATGGGTATATTGACACGACCGGTCAATTGGCCTTCCCTCTGCCCCACGAGTACACCGAAAACTACAATGACTATACATGGAATTTCAGTGAGGGCATGGCAAAAATTTTAAGGGCGGGAAAGTATGGATTTATCGATAATACAGGCGAAGATAGGATTCCTCCTCAATACGACGACAGTGCGGATTTCTTTAAAGAAGGACTGGCTGCGGTCAGCAAAGGCGGCAAATGGGGCTTTATTGATAAGAACGGACAAGAAGTCGTCAAGCTGCAGTATGACGAGGCAGGATCTTTTTATGAAGGTCGGGCCTGGGTTCGGAAGAATGGAAAAATGGGGTTCATTGACACGACAGGCAAAGAAGTCATTCCCATCCAATATGAGTCGGTGAGCCACTTTAGCGATGGCCTTGCATCCGTAACGAAAAATGGGCAGAGCTTTCTCATTGATCTTACTGGAACGGAGGTCCATTTGGGCAAGTCGTTCGACTATGTCATCGGTTTCGACGAAGGAATGGGAGTCGTCATCAAGGAAGAAAATTTCGACTTGAAATACGGATTCATTGATAAATCCGGCAATGTAGTCGTAGAGCCGCAATATGAACGGGTACTTGGCTTTAAAGAAGGAATAGCCAGAGTTCAACAGAACGGAGTCTGGGGCTTTATTGATAAAACCGGCAAGGAAATCGTCAAGCCCCAGTATCATAATGCAAGTGATTTTAGCGAAGGGTTGGCGCGAGTCAGCAAAAATATGAAGTACGGCTTTATTGATAAAACGGGGAATGAAGTGATCCCGCTTCAATATGAATTTGCTGGGGATTTCAACGATGGGTTGGCACCTGTTCAAAAAAGGTACAAATGGGGCTATATCGCCCATCCGGCCCCAGAATCCCGTTTGCCTTCCGGCTCGGACTCTCCCGATGACTGGGCGGCGGACGGGATATCGGTAGCTATTGAGGCCGGGCTTATTCCCCCTGCGCTGCAGGAGGACTATAGGAACAAGATCACGCGACAGGAATTTAGCACGCTAGTCATCCATTTCATTGAGGCTCAGACCGGTACCGGCATAGATCACTTCCTATTAGAAAAAAACGTTTCAATGCCCGAACCTCCCTTTACCGACACCGTGGATAAGGATGTTCTCGCCGCCTATACTCTTGGAATTGTGTCCGGCAAAGGAGCGGGCCGCTTCGATCCCGAAGGCAGCCTGACTCGGGAGGAAGCAGCCGTTATGCTAAGAAATACCGCCAACGTTTTGGATTTGGATACGGCAGCCCCTCCTGCAAGCTTCGCGGATAACGAACTCATCGCCGGTTGGGCTTACGATTCCGTTGCTTATGTGGTCTCCCGGGGCATTATGAACGGTGTCGGTAATAACGAATTTGATCCCAAGGGCTCCTACACGCGTCAGCAAGCCTATTTGACGATTTTACGTTTATTTGATCCGTGAACGAAGTCACATGAATAGATAAAGCCG
The DNA here is from genome assembly GCF_051966115.1 of Paenibacillus sp. SAFN-117. Classification (NCBI taxonomy): domain Bacteria; kingdom Bacillati; phylum Bacillota; class Bacilli; order Caryophanales; family Paenibacillaceae; genus Paenibacillus; species Paenibacillus sp. SAFN-117. Next base: position 31,698 of record NZ_JBQCLK010000035.1, on the reverse strand, counting down.
AACTATATGCCGCCTATGTCGGTAAGAATAGTTCGGCTTTTGTAAATTTCCCGCCATTAGGACACCCAATATTCTACCCATTTCACCTACCTCCTCAATCCGACAGACGAAATGCTTATCGCTTACTAATCCACCCGAACCGCTGACGTCTCCGTTCCCTCCTGCAGAATAACCAGCTTCTCCGCCTTACCCATCCCGTTCTGTATGCTAAATTTTACTTCTACCGGAACTGAGCGTACGAAGAACCTTGTTTCGGTAGCCGGGTAAAGCTCGAGCCGCACTTTGCCGGTGATCTGCAGGTACAGTCTGTCCCCTTCGGTCAGAACGACTGCGACGGTTTCCTCATGGACTCCTTCACCTTCGTCCAGCCGGTACGTGCCGATATAGCTTTCATATAGACCAGGGTCTATGACGGCAAGCTTCCTTTGGGCCGGACGCTGTGGAGCATCGTAAGACAGATCGAACAAAATTTGCTCGGCAGCGATAAGAAGAGCCTGGTCGAATTCCACATCCTGCTCCATATTGCTTAAATAAATCAGCGTCATATCGGCATCGATATATCGAATCAGGTTGGTGGCATATCCCGGCCACCCTCCGCTATGGCTCACCGCCCTGCCCTTCCCCTCTTTCTCTTCCAATATCCAGCCGAACCCGTAGCCGCATGTCTCGCCGTTATTCAAACTCGCCGGCGCAAATATCTGTTCCAGCGATTTCCGGCTCACAAATTGTCCGGCATGAAGTGCCTGATCGAATTTATACAAATCATGCAAATTTGAATTCACGGTTCCGTCCCCCTGGATGCCATCCAGAAACACTACGTAATTCGTTTTCGGCACAAGGTCCGGCAGCTCATAGCGGTCGGAATGCAGATCATAAATGTAGCCGAAAGCGTAATCGGGAATGACCTCGCCGCTATATCTTCGATTATAAATACTCGTATTCTTCATGCCTAACGGACTGAATACATGCTCGCTCATAAAATCGGCAAACCGCTGCCCTGTTATCCGCTCGATAAGAATAGCAAGCAGCACATAGCCCGTATTACTGTATAGCCAGTTTTCATTCGGCTCGAAATAAACCGGTGGGCGATGCCGCACCAGCAGATTCAGGACATCCGCATTGGTCGCGATGTTCGAACGGTCCCAATGCTCGAAAAACAAGTCCATATAATCCGGCAGTCCGGACGTATGGCAGAGCAGATGGCGAACGGTGATCCCTTGGTAAGGAAGCTCCGGCAGCCACCGCTCAATCGGCTCGTCATAGGCGAGCATGCCCTTCTCCTCAAGCACAACGATACCCAAAGCTGTGAAAGGCTTCGACAGTGAAGCCAGCTCGAATACGGTGTTTGTCTGCAACCGGCGGCTCGTGGATAGATCAGCCTGTCCGAAAGCAGCTTGATAAATGATTTCTCCATGCTCGGCAGCCAGAATAACTCCGTTCACCTCACCTTTTTCCGCCAAACCTCCGAATAATTGCTCCAATCTTTGTCGTTTCATACTCATAGCTTCTCTCCCTTTCTTATATTATATATGCTTAATTATTAAGAATCCTTAATAATTTGGCACAGGGAATCTTGCTTCTCCCTGCATAACCTTTTCTCCGTAGCCGGCCATTATTTGTCCCTCAGGGTCCCGGCTTCGTTAAGCTCCTTCTCCACGATCGCTTTGAGCTTGAGAACGATATTTTTCATCGTGACGACTTCTTCATAGTCCAATTGAGAATAAAAGCGCTCAATGATGGAAAGCTCCATCTGTTCCTCCTTGGCAAAATGCTCGATCCCCATTTCATCCAGCCGGACCAGAATCTCTCTGCGATTAAGCGGATTGATCTCCCGGCGCACATACTTCGCCCTCTCCAGCTTGCTGATGATTTGACTGACCGCACTGGAGGTTACCTTCATCCGTTCCGCCAGTTCGCTGACCGTCAATTGCCCGTGCTTGTGAACGAACTCCAGCAGGATGGTTTGCTTGGCCGTAATATCGCTATTGAACAGCGACTCATAGGCCTGAACCAGCATTATGTTAATCGCGTAATCCGCTTCGTTCATATCTTTGACTACGCGGATAAGATCCGGACTTGCTTTCTTCATTCGAATATATTCGCACCCTTCATAATTTAGATACCTTAATTATTATAGTCGTTAACGGATCACTCTGCAAGTCCCGCATTATCTTAGGACTAACCTGAACCTTTGACGCGATCCGCCTTCCGGCCCGTTGGAAACCATCTCCTCCGGAATAAATCCATGCTGGATATAAAGATTTCTGGCTGGAAGCCCGTCTGCTATATCATTGCCAAAGGTGGTAACCGTCACTTCCGCCGGACGCTGCACAAGGGACAGAACATGCTTGATTAATGCCGTAGCAACACCTTGTTGCCTCAATCTGGACGCAACGGCCAGCCAACCGATCTTATAGACAGGAGCAGATGACGAAGAGAAAAGAAGTCCTCCCATAAGGCGGGACCCCGGCAGGCCGTCATTTTCACGAATGCAGAAGGCGCTCCCCCTGCTAATATTTTTCTGCAGTGCCAGCAAGAACTTCGGATCATCCACCATTGGACCGAAGAGATATTCCACCTCCGAAGCCAGATTCAACCAAGGAGTTATATCTTCTTCTACTGCACTCTGTACGACCACGGCCCTCTCCTCCTCTCCCAAACATTAATCTTCAGCGTTAAGTTGTAACCTTATAGAAGAAACTAGAAACCCACCCTAAGGCTTGGAACCGAAGGTGGGTTTTGCAGCATTGATTCTATCTCATGACATAAATAGGAGTCCCGATTTTTTTCAAGACCCTATACAACATCATAGCAAAAGGAAAAATATCAGTCTATAATTTCTTGGTTAATTATGTAAAAATTTTCTCTATAAATATGACTATGCAGCGGGAGGAAGAAATAGATGGTTCCAGAATGCTTTGCAGCTTATCGCCGGATAATGCCATGCTTGGAAGAAGTAGCGGAATGGACTTTATTAAGGAAATGGGCGCTTTCCGAAGTGTATATGGCGACATGGAAATCGGGCCAAACCAGTATTATTAAATGGGCCGCGCAAGAAATGGCGAGAGAATCCGCTGTCTATCGACAATTGGTCATTCCAATGCAAATAAAAGCGCCTTGCATTTTCAACCTTCTCGAATTGGAAACCGATGCCGTTATGATTATGGAGGACGTTGGCCGGCAAAATTTGGAGCAGCAGCCCCTCCCCTATTATTTTCTCGAAGCGGCAAGGGAATTGGCCAGACTGCGAAAAGTGGCATCGGCTAATTTGGAGGCGCAAATCCCAAGTGAAACGATTAGCTCGTATACAGTATCCGCTGCAAATTTTATAACCCTACTGGACGATCTGCTGGAGTCGCCCCGGCTTTCCAAATCCTGCGTTCTATCAAGACTGCGGAAAACGTTGCCCTCCCATCTGGAGAAGCTGTACCGAACCCTTCCTCTTACACTCGTCCATCATGATTTTCATGCTAAAAATCTCATGATCCAAGGCAATGGCATACTGCCGATTGACTGGTCCCTTGCTTATTTAAGCCCCCATCTGGGTGATCTGCATTGTTTGGTAAATGAGGCAAAAGCTTGGTGCTGCGTTTCGCAGGATGATGTTCTTTCCGCCTTTTTGCAAGAAGCTGGCACGGAGTTATCCATGGAACAGCTGAACTGGCAAGTCAAAATCGGCGGTTTGTGCTGGATGATTAAAACTCTAAGATGGCTGGTTTACGGAGGCACAGTGACCATACCGGATTCGGATGCCTGGATAGCTGATTTGCTGAACGATTTAGAGGACCTTATGAAAGATTTAGTTTAAGGATGCAAAAAACCCACCCCAAGGTTGTTCCGCCGAAGGTGGGTTTTTGATCCTTTGCAACTTGAAGGGATACCCCATCCAAGCCAGTTGTATAGGCCTAGTGTTACCAGCACTCGGTCTTTCTAACGATATTTTTAGCATATGCAATGCGGTTTGAACAAGTGACCATCTACCGTTAAAGATGATCATAAATCACTGTCGCACGCCTCTTGTTTGCAAGCTGTTTACAGAAGAACCCAAAGAGAGCCGCAACAGTTCGCCTATCGGTATTCTGTCACAGCCCCGAGACTTATCTCAAGTTTCCTCTTTTTTAAGCCTCTTCCCCCGTAGCAACCGGGTTATCTTCATAGCTGACCCAATCGCTCCAGCTTCCGGAATACAGCTTCACCTGATTAAATCCCGCTTCCGTCAACGCCAATATATTAGGACAAGCGGTCACTCCCGATCCGCAGTAAACGATAATTTCCTCCGCCGAAGACAGGGCCGCGAACCTTTCACGCTGGTCTTCTCCCGCTTTCCAACGCCCCGTTTCGTCCAAAGCATCCTTCCAGAAATAATTCCGTGCTCCAGGAATGTGTCCGGCTACCCGGTCCAATGGTTCCTCCAGGCCCAGATAGCGCCGTGCGTCACGGGAATCGATCAGCACCGTATCCTTCCGTCCCAGACGATCCCGCACATCCTCCATGCTGACAAGCATAGGAGTCTGCACTTGGGGGACGAAAGAACGGGCAGACCGTGCAGTTGCTTCCTGGCTGACCGGATATCCCGCTTCTTTCCATTGAGAGAAGCTTTCATCCAGAATACGGACCTGCGAATGTCCCATAAATTTCAGCAGCCACCAGAATCGGGAGGCCATCGCCCCGCCCTGGTCATCATAAGCGACGACCTGGACCGTATCGTCTATCCCCGCTGCGCCGAGCTTAAGGGCGAGTGTTCCCAGATCAGGCAGAGGATGCCTTCCCCCATGCTCCTTGATCGGACCGGACAAATCCTCCTCCAGATCGAAATAAACAGCCCCTGGAATATGACCTTCCTCATAAGCCCGTCTTCCTGCCTCCGGATTGCCCAGCACGAACCGGCAATCTACCACAACGACATGGTCATCCTGCAAGTGTTCGCGCAACCATTCTTTAGAAACCAGATTGGACATCGGCTCACATCCCTTTTCTTTTTATTATAACGGTCTTTCCTGCCTCGCCACAATCCATCCCGGCTTCAGTCGTTCAGGCCGCTTCCGGACAGCGTAGGTTCCTCCACTGACTCGGTCGCTCCCTGCTGAAGCCGATACATTGTATAGTATAGCCCTTTCTTCTGAATGAGCTCCTGATGCGTACCCCTCTCGACAATCTCTCCTTGATGCAGAACAAGGATCAAATCGGCATCCTGGATCGTCGATAACCGGTGGGCTACCGCGATCGTCGTGCGGCCTTCCCTCATTCTTGCCAGGGCTGCCTGGATCGCTTCCTCTGTTTCCGTATCGACATGGGCAGTCGCTTCGTCCAGAAGCAGAATCGCCGGCTGCCTTGCCATCGTCCGGGCGAAGGAAAGCAGCTGCCGCTGGCCGCTGGACAAAGTAGCCCCCCGCTCGACGACCTGCTCCTCATAGCCATTGGGAAGCCTGCGGATGAACGAATCGAGCTGCACGAGCTCGGCCGCCTCATAGATGGCCTCATCACTGACGGTGCCATCCAGCAGACTGATATTCTCCCGGACCGTCCCGGTGAACAGGAACGGATCCTGCAGCACAAGCCCCATCTTCCGGCGCAGCTCTTCGTTCGAATACCGGGACAAGGGGACGGAGTCAATGCGGATTTCTCCTCCCTTTATCGCATAAAAGTTGAGCAGCAAATTGATAATCGAGCTTTTGCCGCTTCCCGTATGGCCGACCAAAGCGACCGTCTGACCGGGCATCGCCGTAAACGAGATGTTCTTGAGTACATCCGTCTTGCCGTCGTAAGAGAAAGTGACGGAATCGAATTCAATCCGCCCCTCCCGAATGACCGGCCGGTCGCTTTCGGTACCCTTGCTTTTTTCATGATCCGGCCGATCTCCCGGAGACCACTCCTCGGAGTCCAGCAGCTCGAACACCCGCTCACCGGCAATCAAAGCCTGCTGCAATTGGGCAAGCCGCATCATCATCATGTTGACCGGCTCGAAAAAACGGTCCAAATAGTTAATAAAAGCGTACAAAACCCCGATTTCAATCACTCCGTCGAACGATTCCCTGCCGAAAAAGTAAACGACCAGCATCAGGGCAAAGATGCGGAGCAAATCGACCGCCGGACGCAGCAGCAGCCCGTTCAGGCGAATATTTTTAAGAGAGGCCGAATAATATTCTCCGTTAATTTTGGCGAAGCGGTTCTGCAGTCTTTTCTCCTGCCTCAAGGCCTGGATAATGTTCATCCCCTGCAAGGACTCGTTAAGGATTGCATTCAATTGTCCCAGCTTTTCCCTGGAGACGCGAAACACCTTGGAGCTGAGCCGGCGGAAAACATTCATCAGCACCAGCAACACCGGAAGCAGAAGCAGACAAATCGTGGCCAGGCGGACATCCAGCACAAACATGGCGGCAAAGATCCCGAGCAAAAACACAATATTCTGCACGAAGGTAGACAGAACGCTGACATACAAATCCTTGACCGCTTCCGTATCGTTCGTAATCCGGGACACCAAACCTCCGGCCGCCGTCCGGTCGAAGAATGACAAGCCCAGGTGCTGGGTTTTGCCAAACACATCCGACCGCAATTGATGAACGATCTTGAGCGCTATCTTTTGGAAGGAAAATAGCTGAAAATATTGCAAAATAACGGAACTCAAGTGCAGGAGCAGGTATCCGGCAGCCAGCCCGATCAAAGCCCCGAGCGGAAACCATCTGGGCTCTAAATAGTCATCTATGAAAATCTTCACCAGATATGGGCCGGCGAGATCGGCGAGAGTTCCGAACAGCAGCAGGATAAAAGCGACCGCAAGCGATTTGCGGTGGGGCTTGGCATATTTAATCAAGCGGCGGACGACCATGCTCGGCACCTCCTTGCAGCACTAGCGATTCCAACTGCTGGCGGCGGTACATCTGTGCATACCATCCGTCAGCCGCCATCAGCTCATCATGCGTTCCTTGCTCGATGAGTCGTCCTTCTTCCAGCACGAGAATGAGATCCGCGCGCTCTACGGCGCTCAGCCGATGCGCAGCGATCAGGGTCGTGCCGTTATGGCGATCCTCGCGGAGCGAATCGATGATCGCCTTCTCGGTGCGCGCATCCACAGCGGACAGCGCATCATCCAGCAGCAGTAGCTCCGGCCGCAGCAGAAGCGCCCGGGCGATGGACAGCCGCTGCTTCTGGCCGCCCGACAGCGTCACGCCGCGTTCCCCGACCACCGTGTCGTAGCCGTCGGGGAAGCGGACGATGTCATCGTGCACGGCGGCGATCCGGGCCGCCGCTTCGATCTCTTCGGCCGTTGCTTCCGGCCGGCCGAAGGCGATGTTCTCGGCAATCGTGGCCGAGAACAATACGTGCTCCTGCGGCACATAACCGATCGCACGGCGAAGCGCCTCCAGCCGGAAGTCGTAGATCGACTTCCCGCCTATGGCGATGTCGCCATCGGAGAGGTCGAATTCCCGCAGGAGCAACCGCAGCAGCGTCGACTTGCCGCTGCCGAGGCGCCCGACGATCCCGAGCGTCTTGCCGCGCCCGAGCCGGAAGCTTATCCCGGTGAGGGCCGGCTCCGAGTACCCGGGATAGCGGAACGAGTCGATCTCCACCGTCAAATCTCCGCAGGGAGATTCGGAAGATGCCCCTTCCCGCTCCTGCACTTCGGATTTAGTATTCAGCAGCGACTGAACCCGTTCATAGGAGGCTCTCCCGCGTTCCATAATATTGAATAAATATCCGATCGCCAGCATCGGCCAGATCAAGTGACCCAAATAAATGGTGAACTGTGTCAGCTCGCCGAGCGTCAGTTGGCCGCCAACGACCAGCTTGGCGCCATAAGCGACGGACAGAAAGAACGACAGGCCGACAATGAGCGAAATCGTCGGGTCGAAGAGAGCGTCCACTTTGGCGACCGCTACATTTTTCTCCACCGCTTGCTCCGAGAGGCGGTTAAACCCTTTCTTCTCCTCTTCCTCCTGACCGAAAGCCTTGACGACGCGAATTCCGGAGATATTCTCCTGCACCTTGTCATTCAAGGTCGAGAAGGCGGCCTGTGCCGCATGAAACCGTTCATGGAGCAAATTGCCGTAATAACTGGTGGACCAGGCAATGAACGGCATAGGGAGCAAAGCTACTATCGTCAGCTTCCAATCGATAAACACGGCCATCGTTGCAACGACCATCAAGCCCATCACAAGCGAATCGACCAGGGTCAGCACCCCTTCCCCGGCCGTCAGTTCAATCGCCAGAATATCGTTGGTCGCATGCGCCATCAGATCACCGGTTCTTTTCTGCTGATAAAACCGCGGAGACAAGCCGGTAAAATGCTGATACAGCCGATTGCGCAGCACTTGGCTGAGTCTCGCAGCAGAACCGTAGATCATAACCCTCCAGACATACCGCAGCACATACATCAACCCGGCAATAACGGCCAGAAGCGCGAGCCATCCGAGCATCTCGCTTCCTGTCAACGTTCCGGCCGAGATTCCGTCCACCATCACTCCGATAATATAGGGCGGAAGCAGAATCAGCAGGCTGACCACAATCAACGTGAAGATACCGCCCAAGTACCTCGCTTTTTCCATGCGAAAAAACCACATCAAATCGATAAATACACGCATAAGTTCACCCATTCATTTGGTTAAAATGTTGGAAGACTCCCGGGAGTCATTCTCGCGCAGAGGTTCCAGGCCGGCAGCCTGTTTAGGCAAACCGAACGCACTTGGCTCGGATTGCAAGGAAATGCATTATCCATAACAATGAAAAAATATATCTATTAATCATGAAAGGCTCCTTGTTAGCTGGGCATGACAAATAAAGGAGCCTATTCCCTGCCTCCGCTCTCCGATAGAAGAACGAAATGCCAAAACGTTCCACCGCTTTGCATCCGCTTCAGTATAAATGTAACAGTGAAGTTTATTTATAAGATAAGCTGCTGCTTCGGTTCAATCGATCAACGACGATAGGACTTAACTGCTATATGCTGTTATTGTAGAATACAACCCCATCTTTTTCCATCCCTATTTCCAGAACAAAAAGATACTCGGAAGCTTGGTTTTTACCTTCCTGGCATAGTTTGTCGATGATAAAATGGAAAGAAGACCCCCTGGCAGCACAAGTAATTTTTTATGGGGGAGGGTTCAAATCGGTCTGGAGGATATCCCTATGAAGACAATACCAACATTCCATATCGCCCCGCTAAGCTTGCGGCAGTGCGAGGAAATCTGCAGTTGGATCTACGAACCGCCTTACGATTTATATAACTGGAAGCCGTGGACGGAAATGCTGGAGGAACAGAACGAATTTGCCGACCCCTCTATTCGTAAGGAGCAGTATGCGGCTGTCATGGACGAAGCCGGCGTTTTGTGCGGATTCGCACAGTTCTTTCCCCTGACCGGCGTCATTCGCCTCGGATTGGGAATGAGGCCCGACCTGCGCGGCCAAGGACTCGGGGTCCCTTTTGTTAAAGCAATAGTTCGGGAAGCAGTCTCCAGGGGGCCCTCGCAGGAAATCGATCTGGAAGTGCTCGTATGGAACGAGCGCGCGATTAAGGTATATTCTAAAGCCGGCTTTGTTATTACAGATAGATATACTCGAAACACCCCTACCGGACCGGCGGAGTTTTACTGTATGGTCTACTCAGAAGACGATCAGGCTTAACCCTAGTTGCGGGATACTGACTCCTTTCTCAAACATCAGAAGGCTAGGGCGACCCTTACTATATTGCTTAAACTCGTGAAGAAAACCGTTTTGGCCACTGCCGGGTGCTGACCACCCACTACGCAGCGCCTTACCCTTGTTATCCGTCCTTTGGACTGTTATCCCGTTCACTCAGTTAGCCTGTTTTCCGGGCCAGTTGATCCTTTCTCCGCCTTTTGGCTGTTATCCCGTTCACTCAGTTACTCTGTTTACCGGGCCAGTAGCTCCTTTCCCCGCCCTTTGGCTGTTATTCCGTTCGCTCAGTTACCCTGTTTACCTGGCCAATAGCTCCTTTCTCCGTCCTTTGGACTGTTATCCCGTTTGCTCAGTTACCCTGTTTACCTGGCCAATAGCTCCTTTCGCCTTTTGATTGTTATCCCGTTTGCTCAGTTCCCCTGTTTACCTGGCCAATAGCTCCTTTCTCCGCCCTTTGGCTGATATCCCGTTCGCTCAGTTACTCTGTTTACCGGGCCAGTAGCTCCTTTCTCCGCCCTGTGGATGTTATCCCGTTCGCTCAGTTACTCTGTTTACCGGGCCAGTGACACCATTTCTCCGTTCTTTGGACTGTTATCCAGCTCACTCAGTTTCTCTATTTACCAGGCCTGTAGATCCTTTCCCCGCCCTTTGGCTGATATCCCGTTTGCTCAGTTACCCTGTTTTCCACGCCAGTGACACCATTTCTCCGTTCTTCCGGCTGATACCCCATTCACTCAGTAACATCCGAGATGGACTCCGACCTTGAATAGATTTTTATAGATGATGGGAGCTGGCGATGGAGACGGGGCATCCTGCTTTTACTGAGTCAAAGGGATAACCGTCCAAATTACCTTGAAAATCCGTCTATTTTACCGTCTGCAGGCATCGTTGCAAGCGGAGCGGCACGTCTAACTGGATTTCATGCAGCTAGTTTGCTCCTCTGGAGCGAAAAACGGAAACCACCTTAAAATCCGTCTATTTTACCGTCTGCAAGCATCGTTGCAAGCGGAGCGGCACGTCTAACTGTATTTTGTACAGGTAGATTCAAGCGAATGGGCGAAAATGATCAAACTAACTGGATAAACTACAGTTAAAATGGGCAACTTTGGGCGAAACGGCTGTTTTGGCGCAAACTAGCTGTAGGTTTTCCAGTTAGTTTCCATATTTCTTCCGAATATAGAAATCTAACTGTATGAAATCCATTTAGTTTTCAAATTTCACACTATTGAAGCAATTCAACTCTATTCTACCTTGAAAATCCATCCATTTTCATCATCTGATGATGCCGCGGTCAGCGGCATGGGGATCTAAATGGAGAAACTGCAGCTAGTTTGCGCGAAAAAGGCGGTATCAACAAAAAACCGCGATTCTAAATGTACTTTTTCTTACTTTTTCCATTTACTTCATTCATTTTCTGCCATTGGCTTGAATCTACCTACATAAAATACAGCTAAATCAAATGCCTCTCACCGATTTATAGCCGCTGCTGATTTCCGAGGATCCGACGTGGAATCGAAGGCATTCGAAAGCAAAAGCAATGGTTTTCTATTTGTGCAACGCCAATCAAATCAACCGATTTTGCTCTGTTAAGGTTGAGTAATAAGTTATAACCTTAAGTATTATAAAAGGCTTCCTCGCTACTCTGGGTGGGGTAAATAGACAGCGATTTTATATGGAGAGGCGGGCATGATAAGCTGGTTAGCAACGCGAATTCCTTACCCTTCGCGGCTTTCGCGAGTACTCATGCCCGCAGAGGCTCCATGTCAAATCGCTCTATTATGCCTCTCAAACGTAGTTTTTCCCATGTAGTATAGCGAAGAGCCTATAAAAGAGTTATCAGGCATTTTAGCAAAAAAACCGGCAGGTTATTAATTACTTCTATAGAAACAAAAACCTTAGGAAGATATGGTTATAAATTCAACTCACCCTAAGCATATTAATGCAAAATCTGATACTATAGAAGGTAAGCCTTTTTTTGCTTACGGAGGGTTTAAAACAGATGCCAAGGTTCAAACTTGCCAAAAACCGGATGAACCTGTTGATTGACAAATTGCAGAACCGGTTTGATCCGGAAACGCTGGAACAAGGATGGGAGCATTATCATAAGGGATTCGTAGCCAAGCTGACGCTGCAGCATGGTTACATTCTGCATGCCATCGTTCATGGAGTGGAGCCTTATGATGTCAAGATCGATCTCGAGCAGTTCGAACGAAGCGAATGCACCTGCCCGAGTACCGGCGAATGCGCCCACATGGCCGCCGCTATCTTCATGGCTTATACGGCACACGGCAGACCCGAGCTGCTCCTGATTCAACTGAAGCACACTCTGCTCACACGAACCAAGGCCGTACGTGCGGCCGGCAGGGCCAAATCGGAAGAACGTCCGATGATTCCAGGACCGGGAGACCTTCCTGCACAGTGGCATAAAGTTTTTGACCAGCGTTTTTACGGTTTTACTTTGAGCCATCAGCATTCTGTAGATACATTTTATTCGGCGGCTGTCGATTCTCTGCTCCCGTTTGCCCAAACGTGGAACGAGGGGATCCGTTCGCTGTACCGATTGCATATCTATCTGTTCATTCTGAGAAAGATAGACGATTTTCACCAAACTCACCAAACGACTTATTTGTCTACCTATCACGTAGCCGGAAGCCGGAACGCCGCCATGAGAGCCCTTCAAGAAATAACCCAGTGGGCGAAGCAGGCCGATCCTCATCCGATTTCACGGCAGCATGAGGGGCATTGGCAGGACACCATCCGGCTTGTGAGGGAATGGTCACTGCGCGGTAAACCGGGACCGGTGCCTTGGCTGGACGTCTATCGGACACTGTGGGGTCAATGGTTTGAACAAGTGGAGGAGCCGACCAAGGAACGCCACCGGCTGAAGCACATGCTCGGCCCGTCCGGCCTCCCGTCCCGCCAAGAGGATATTTTGCGCCTGGCTCTGGCCCATTTCGACATCTCCGGCGGAGACGATGAGACGGCCATTCATTCTCTGAACCGGCTGCATAACCGGCAAATCGGGGATTTTCTGTTCGTGCTGCAGCAGCTTCATCAGGCGGAAGCCCCGGATCGGCTGCTGCGTTGGCTGCGCTGGCTGCTCCCGTTGATGCCGAGGCTTAAGCAGGATGAATTCCATACGCTGTGCGGTTACTGGGTAGAAGCGATGAAGCATCAGCCTTCAGACGAGGAATGGATACGCGTCATGATCGCCATGCTGCCCAGAAGCTATACTTATTACACCGATTACTTGATGAAACACGGCCGCTTCCGGCAATGGGCAGACCTTCAATTGGCAAATTCCGTCGATCCGGCCAACCTCTATCCTGATGAAATCAAAGCGGTGGAGGCATCCGATCCGGAGCTGCTGCTGCCTATCTATCATCAATCCGTGGAACGGATGATCCAGGAGAAAACCCGGCTTTCTTATAAAACGGCCGTCCGTCTGCTCCGAACTCTGCATCTTCTGTACGAGAAGCTGGACCGGCTGGACCGCTGGCAGCTGTATATCGAATTGCTGTCGGATAAATATTCCCGTCTGCGCGCTTTCCAGCAAGAACTGCAGAAAGGACAGTGGCTGTCATGATCGCTAACACTTCCTATACCGTTCATTCCAGATGGATACCTTCCGGTTCTTTCTTCCTGTGGGGAAGCCGCAAGATCGGGGGAATGGTCGATGCCTTCGAATTGAAGCAGGGTCTGTTCGCCTGGCATTCCCCCTCCTTCTACGGAATGACTATAGATACCGATGAATTTGACGGCAAGGAAGGGATTCTGCTGCCGGCCGAGCTGGCGCTGGATTTCCTGTCCGATCCTCCTTGCCCGGTCCATGGGCTAATGGAGTGGGAGCCTGAGCTCAAAGAATTAATGAGGCTGGCCCCTCACATTCAGGAAGCTCTGAAGCACGGGCGCTTCATGCCCGATTTCGCCAAGTGGAGCAAGGGGGAGCCCGGATGGAAGCTGGAGCTTCCTCCTGAGGCGCTCCCGCTCCTGTCGCCGTCCGCCAAGGAGTGGGCCGATCGGCTCATCGCGAGCCGGGTCCAAGACCAGCCGGAGCTGAGGGAAGCACTCAGCCGGCTGGAGCGAACCTATGGACGGCTCGGGCAGGAGCCTCACGAAGCCCCAGTCTGGAGGGACGAGGAAGACTGGCTGATCGCGATCGGCTGGAAGAGCGATCCTCGCCCGTTCCGCACCTGCCTGCAGCTTCTCGAGCCCGAGAACGGGCTCGGCTGGCGCTTGCAGGTGCTGCTGCAGGACCGCGAAGACGCGGCGGTCCTGTTCCCCGTCGACGACCGTGCCGTGCCGGTCGACGAAGCTTCCGCCCTGCCCGAGAGCTGGCAGGCGGAGCTGGACCGCGCAGCGGGAGATGTGCAGCAGTGGCTGCGCATGCTCCCGTCTCTGCGCGACAAGCGCGAGCCCGACCGGCTGCGGCGGGAGGAACTGACCCACGACGAAGCGTGGGAGTTCCTCAGCCAGGGCAGCCTGCGGCTCGCAGAGGCCGGCTTCGCGGTCTTCCTGCCTGCCTGGTGGCAGCGCGTCAGGAAGCTGAAGCCGCGGATGAAGGCCCGGCTCCGTTCCGGCGCCGGGCCGCAGGGCGATTCGCTGCTCGGCCTCAATCAGCTCATGCGCTTCGACTGGCGCTTTGCCGTTGGAGACCTGGAAATGACGGAGGACGAGTTTCAGGAGCTTCTCCGGCACAACCAGCGGCTGGTCCGCTTTCGCGGCCAGTGGGTGCTGCTCGATCCGGCCCAGATCGCCCAAATCCGCGAGGTCATGAAGCGAATGAAGCCAAGCGAAGGCTTGACCTTCCGCGACATCCTCGAGCTTCATCTCAAGGAAACCTATGCGCAGAAGACCGAAGAAGACGGGGCGAGCGACGGTGACATTCGTCTGGAACTGGAGCTGACGGAGCACCTGCAGCATTTAATGGCCCAGTTCAAGCAGTTGGAGGCTATCCCGCTTGCGGAGGTGCCGGACAGCTTCCAAGGCTCGCTTCGCCCCTACCAGCGCGAAGGAGTCTCATGGATGCTCTTTCTCCGTCGCTTCGGACTTGGCGGCTGTCTCGCCGATGACATGGGCCTGGGCAAGACGATCCAGTGGATCTCTTACCTTCTGACGGTGAAAGACCAGCTGCACTGCACCGCTCCTTCACTGCTGATCTGTCCTACCTCCGTCCTTGGCAATTGGCAGAAGGAGCTTAGAAGGTTCGCGCCTTCCCTTAACGTTCGGCTGCATTACGGACCGAATCGCCATAAGGGAGAGCGCTTTGCCTCCTGGGCCGGGAACACGGATCTTGTGCTGACTTCTTACAACCTGGCTCATCTGGACGAGGAAGAGCTCCGCTCTGTCACCTGGGACTCCATCTGTCTCGATGAAGCCCAGAATATCAAGAACGCCCATACGAAGCAGTCGTCCTCGATTCGCAGGCTTGAAGGCGGACATCGGATGGCCCTGACCGGAACACCCATCGAGAACCGGTTGACGGAGCTATGGTCCATCTTCGACTTCTTGAATCCGGGGTACCTCGGCTCTCTGCGGGAGTTCACGGGCAAGTTCGCCCATACGATCGAGCGCTCCAGCGATCCGGCCGCCCTGCAGGCTGTGCAAAGCTTGATCCGGCCCTTTCTGCTGCGTAGAGTCAAGAAAGATCCGGCTATTCAGCTTGATCTTCCCGATAAATACGAGTCCAAAACATACGTCTCGTTAACAGCCGAGCAGGCTTCCTTATACGAAAATCATATCCAGGAAATGTTCGAGCGGCTTAACCGGCTAAGCGCCATGGAACGAAGAGGGCTGATTCTCTCTTCGCTAACCAAGCTGAAGCAGCTCTGCAACCATCCGGCCCTGCTCTTGAAGGAGCCCGCGCCCATCCAATGGGAGAACCGTTCCAACAAAGTCAACCGTCTGCTGGAGATGGTCGGCGAGCTGCGGCAGGAAGGGGACCGCTGCCTGATCTTTACGCAATATATTGAGACGGGGAAAATGCTTCAATCCATCCTAAGCAGCACTCTGCAGGAACCGGTCATGTTTCTGCACGGCGGCACCCCGAGAATGGTTCGCGAGCAGATGATTGCGCGATTCCAAGGATATCCGGCCTCCGAGCATGAACCGGCGGACACCGGGAACCCCGAGCCATGCGGGATTTTCCTGCTCTCGCTGAAGGCAGGCGGGACCGGGCTTAATCTGACAGCGGCGAACCATGTCTTTCACTTCGACCGCTGGTGGAATCCGGCCGTTGAGAATCAGGCCACGGACCGGGCCTTCCGCATCGGACAAACGAGAGATGTTCAAGTGCACAAGTTCGTCACCTTGGGCACGCTGGAGGAAAGGATCGATGAAATGATCGAGCGGAAGCAAAGTCTCAGCCAGCAAATCGTCGGCAGCGGCGAGAATTGGATTACCGAGCTCTCCACGGAGGAGCTGGAAGATCTTTTCCGCTTGAGACATGACTGGATTGAAGTATGATTAGGCGCTGCCGGAACGTTGTTCCGACTAAACGGCATAACAAAAAAGGCTGCTCCCCATGATATGCTTCGGGGTGCGGCCTTTTTAAGTTTACTTGGGTACGACAGCGCGTTTACAGCGAAGGATCCCGTGAAAGTGGAGTCAAAAAGGCCGGCTGAACAGGTGAACGGGAGCTTTATCGTATAGCCTTGAGAGGGTTTATTATAATCGGGAAATGACATGCAAGTGTGCAGGTGCTTGGGAAAATGAACGGACCTGAGAGACCCTATTTCGCCAAATTAGGCGGTTTTTTTAGACTAACGGACACAATTGCGCTTATTGCATAGAATTCCCCTACTTTCGCGGGCAGTTCTTGGAAATAACGTCATCTGAGTCCGTAAAAGTTAGCGAAAGGCCCTTCCGGAGCGATTAAGGTCTCTGAGGTCCGTTAAAAACCAAACCATGCAGGTTAACCCGGTATTAGAGGTGGATTTTTATGCCAATAGGAATTCTTTTCTTTAAAGAACTTAACAATTTCTATATGGTAAAAAAAGCTCCTAACGGAGCCTCTTCGAAGATGAATAACCCGGTTTTAAAGGTAGCTTTTTATGCCAATTAGAAAGTTGTTCCATTTTAATGCTTTAATGAACTTAAACTTTCTAATGTGGTAATAAAAAGAACCCGCCGGTGCGCGGGTTCCTTTGCCATGTATTCTTATTGGGTCGGCCGTAGAAGACCTCTATACTTATACCTGAAGCAGCAGAAGAATAATCGAGGTCAGACTAAAGCATACACTGACCAGACATAAGAAGGTAACGATTTGCTTCGGGTTCAGCCCGGCGGACAGCAGCCGGTAATGAATCTGGGTGGCGTCCGCTTTGTAGATCGGCTTGCCGTCCTTAAACCTCTTGAGAACGACAAAAATATTGTCGAATATCGGCACACCCAGTGCCAGGATCGGTATGAATAACGACAGCACGGTCGCTTGCTTGAAGGCTCCGTCCAAAGCAATGACGCTCAGGATGAAGCCGAGGAAAGTGGCTCCTGCATCCCCCATATAGATCTTCGCCGGGGGCTTGTTGTATTTCAAATACCCGAGGCCGACTCCCACGAGGGTAATGGCCATAATTGCGGAATCGCTCTGGCCCATAGTGACGGCCACAATAAACAAGGTCATTGCCGAAATTACGGACAGCCCGCCGGCCAACCCATCCATCCCGTCGGAGAAATTGATAACGGTCGTCACTCCGAAAATCCACGTAACCGTCAGCAGAAATTGGAGAACGGTCGGCAGAACGACCATTTGCTCGGTAAACGGGTTGTAGAATCCGACAAACACGATACCGGCCTGATAAATGAGATAGGCGGCAAAGATCTGCACCAAAAACTTGGGCCAAGCCGGAAATTCCTTGCCCTGGGTCTTGTACCAATCATCGATCGTACCGATGGCGAGGATCAGCAGGGAGCCCGCCAGCACAGCCACGGTCTCTTCCCACGGCGCCTCGTTAAAAAGCAGATAGGAAACGACAAATCCGACAAAAATGGCGATGCCGGCCGTTAACGGAACCGGCTCTTTATGTAACTTCCTGGCATTATTTTCTTTAGGCTTGTCCACGAAGTCGATTTTAATTGCAAAACGTCTCAGAAGAGGAATAGACAAATAAACGATAAAAAGTGCTAATAGAAAAGCGGCAAGATAATGAATGACTGCTCCTCCTTCCTAAATTGCTAAAGGAAATATATTGCAGAGCCAGAATCATTATATCATGTTCCTGCCGCTTATTTAAATAAAAGTTTTGTTTTTCCGACAAACCCCGGCAGTCTTTGTGCCGCTCTTCGCCATCCCGGACGCTCTCCGCCCGGGCATCCGCACAGCTTCGCTCGGGATTTGTCGACACCTGCATCGGCAGGCTTATTTATTTTTCCCTTTGCCGTTGTCGTTGTTAAAGACTTTGACCCGGATGACCGCCTTCTTCCCTCCGTATTCGACCGTAATGTCGGCGCGGCCCGGCTTGAGCGCGGTCACCAGCCCCGTTTCGGACACATCGGCTACCCGTACATGGGAGGAGAGGAAGGAATCTGCGGTGACCCGTTCGCGGGTTCCATCCGAATAGACGGCTGTCACTTCCGTTTGATGGGTTTGTCCGACAATCAGGCTGTAATCGTTATCGTCCACTTCGATGCTTACTAATTGTGCCGCCGGAGAGACCCGGACCAAGGTCTCCGCCGCCCGATTCCCGTATACGGCTGTAATGACCGATTCTCCCTGTCTAAGGCCGGTTAATGTGCCGTCCGCAGCTACGGAGACAACCTCCGGCCGGTTGGAGCGGTATTCAACACCTGAGCCGGGAACGCTGCGGCTGCCGTCCGAATAGATCGCCGTCAGGCGGGGGTGTACGGATTCCCCGGTACGAAGCACATATTCGTCTCGTTCGAATTCGAGGCCTGTCAGCTCCGCCTCATTCCGCGTTACTCTAACCGTTTGGCTGTTCGTTTTTCTTCCATCGACCCACACGTCTATCCGGATGGTATTCAATCCCGGCCGCAGATCCACCCGGCCAACGAAATCGCCGTATTCGTCCATTTCCGCCTGCATGCCGTTCAGTGTCACCTGTGCCCTTCCCGGCCCCAGCACCTGAACATTCCCTTTCATTTCAAGCACGGAATCAGAGGTGGTGATTCCGTCATAGTCCAGATGTCCGCGCAGCGCGGCCGCCCTGGCGAGATCCCCTTCGCTGTATACGTAAGCCAGAAGCTGGCGCAAGGTCCGAACACCGTCATTGTCAAGGGCGGAGATGACGAAGCCTCCATTCGGAATCACGCTGTTATTCGGCCGGTTGCCGCTCCAATTCCAACGGATCGCCTGCTGTTTGTTGACGACATCCAGCACCTTGCCGTCGGCGCCGACAACTACTTCAACCCCGTAGCTTCCCGACGTTCCCGTAGTCGGTCCGAATTCATCCGAATAGACGGCGATCGTGCCAATTCCCCGATTTTGGTTATAGAAATCCGCTTCTATATACCCGTCAGCGACATACTGCCGCAAATGCTCGGGAAGCTCATACTGGTCCGGGATGCTGAGGCCAAGCTGGTACGGCTTGACATAAGGCCGGTCTTCCAGCGCCGCTTTTTGCACATCCCAATTAATGACGGACAGATCAAACAGCTTAATGCCGTTGGTAAATTTGAGCGCGGCCTGGAATGATTCGCGTTGATCCTCGGGGTCCGGAAGCTGTTGAAGCTGAAAACCGGCATAAACCGGAAATTCTTCTTCCAGAAGCGTATGGATCATGGTAATGCCCCGCTTGACGGCCGAAGGCGTATTATAATAAGTGCCGAGAATCATATAATCAAAGATGTCCTTGGTGCCGAAGCCGGTTTGGGTATACTCCTCCGTATATAGCTCCGCCAGCGGCAGACCCAACCTGGAATCATACGGAATATTGGGATTGGCCCAGTTCTGCCCTACCTCGTAATAAGATGAGTACCAGGAGCCCATGGAGATGGCGAACGGAATTTGCTTCCCGGTTTCCGCATTGATCTGATCGATCCTCTCCCGCAAATTAATGAAAAATTGCTTGGAAACAGTGGAACGGTAAGTCAGCCAATCATAAAACAACGGTCCGTTAACGGTCTTCATATAAATTCCCTGTTCATCATACTGGTGCTCCATAACGTCTTGAGGCCATCGCTGCAATGATTTTCCTTTGCCGGCCAAATAGCTTTCGAACTGCAGCCTTGATAGGTCGCTGAAATCGGCATAGAGGTTATCATATCTGGCCCTGTCCAGCACAATCCCGTCGACATCATAATAGCGCATCACTTCTTCTATAACCTTCATCTGATATTGCTGTGCGCGTTCATTCGCCGGATTCAGAAAGTATACCGAAGGCTTATATCGGCTCTGCCGGATCGGAACGATTCTTCCTCCGTCCTCCGGACGGTAGACCCATTCCTCGAAATCGGCGAATTGCTCCGGGGTAAGACCGGTATCGACTGCAGTGCCGGAGCCATACAGATTGAAGACCGCATCAATTCTTAGTCCAAGCTCCCGGGAATGATCGATAAAAACCTGCAGAACGTCCATGTCCGCCGGAACTCCTCTCTTGGAAGGTTCCGTTATCCGGCTGATGTGGGGAATTCCCGAAATTTCGTTATGCAGATAGGAAGCGAATCCTTCGTGTCCTTTCACCGGAAAAGCGACCGCCGTCACCCCGGCCTCCTTGGCCTTGACCAGCATTCTGCGCACCGCCTCGGAGGAAGGGTACTTGTTAAGATTGGTCGATTGCTCAATCCACAAGTACACCTCCCGTTCATCATGCAGCCGCATATAACGATAGACAACGACCGAGAACCGGTTCTGAATCACCTCTCCCCGCTTCATCCTCACCTCGATATAATTCGTTTGCGGCTCCAAGTCGACTTCATGGGTAAAGGTGCCGTCATCCCGGATCGATACAGGCTGATTCGCAATGAAGATTTGATAAGAGCCTTCTTTATCATAGTTGGTGAGCTTTCCCGACAATATCGCCCGGTTTTGGTCTTGGGGAACCGTAAACATGTTATCCTGATCCAAGATCAGCGTAGAGGGCTGGGCCAGCTCTTCGGTCCTGCTCTTAAACTCCTCGATCGTTACGGCTTGTCCATCCAGTTTAAGCTTGACCTTATCACCGACGTCGAAATTTTCGGCGGCGAATTTTTTGAAGCCCTTCTGCTGATAAGAATCGTCTACAGCCAGAAGAACGAAGCCTCCCGCGGGGATCTCCAGGTTGGGCGAATCCTGCCAGATCGGGGTTGCTCCCGGAGCAGGGGCCTTGTTGGCTACTTGGGTGACCGTGAAGCTGCTGTCTACTTGCACGGCTACATTATATTTACTCGTGTTGTTTGTTCTTTCTCCATAACGGTCCGTCAGCACCGCCAAGTAATCGCCGGAACCCGGTGCGTCCACCACCTGGATTTCTCTAGATATTCCGGAAGCGGTCTCAATTTCAATCTTAAGCAATTGTGATGCGGGCTCGTTGTTCCCGTTCTCGTCCATGGCGTCCCACGCCCCTGCCTGTCCGGCTCCCGCCAGACCAAAGACTAACGATAGCAATAGCAACCAATATACCTTTGTCCTCATTGCTTTTCCCTCCTTAAGGGTTAGACCGATGAATGGTGGGCCTTTATCGTATTCTTCCTTCCCCATTTCCCTCCTTTCACTTGCAAAAAATTCCTCCTCTCCCATCTTTACCAAAAGTATACTTCTAGAAATAGCAAATGACTATTTGAAAGCGATTACTTTTTCTGGTACTTTCATTACTTTGTTTGTTCTCGTATTATGATGTATCCTCATCGGCAGGATTTGACAGAATGCCCATTTTGGTTTATTATATGAACACATATTCATATTATCATATATAGTATAGATAACAAGGAGGCTGCCGAAATGGATGAAACCTCGAAAACCGACAACACTATCCATTGTAAGGAATTAGACGACGAAACGCTGTTTATCGTTTCCCAGACCTTCAAAGCGTTATCCGATTCCACCCGGATCCGCATTTTATATTTAATCTCGCAAAAGGAATGTTCAGTGAATGAAATTGCGGAAGAGCTGTCCCTCCTGCAGTCCACTGTATCCCATCAGCTTCGTTTTCTTAAAAATTTGCGGCTGGTCAAGTTCCGCAGAGCAGGAACCACTTTGTTCTACTCAATAGACGATCAGCACGTTATCGATTTGCTGAATGAGGCCATCGATCACGCATGCCATGATTAGCTGTGCCAATAGAAAACCGACAACGTTCCTGCATTGATTCCTATACCGTCTGGAGGGATGTCCTATGAAAACCTATAAAGTCGGCGGACTTTCCTGTGCGCATTGCACCAGCAAATTAGAGGCCCGGATTCAGAAATTGGAGCATGGAGAAACGGCCGCCCTCTCCTACAGCAGCGGCCGGCTTCTGGTCGATGAGCAGATACCTTACGGGCAAATCCAGAAAATATTGAAGGAAGAAGGAGCTTATATCGAACACGAGGATGGCGAGGAGAAATCCTTGCACCGCTCCGGCGATTCTACCGGCGCCCATTCGGCTCATGAGCATACCGATTCCTCATCCGCCCGGGTATCTTGGTGGAACAGCAAGACCGAGCTTGGTTTATCGGCGGTTCTTTATGTATTGGCGCTTGTTCTGGAAAGCTATCTGCCCTTATACCTTATCATTGCCTTATTCATTGTCTCCGCGCTGCTCAGCGGTCGGACTACCTTTATTAAAGGGGCTAAACGCCTGTTCCGGCTTGAATTTACGATCGATACGCTAATGACGATCGCTTTGGTCGGAGCAGCCGCTATCGGCGAATGGAAGGAAGCCGCCCTTGTCGCCATTCTCTTCGGTCTGAATGAACATCTGGAAGGATTGGGCATGGAGAAGGCCAGACGGTCTATGGATGCCCTTCTCAAGACGGCTCCCCGTGAGGCGATCTTGATTAAAGGTACAGCAGAGCAGGTCGTGCCCGTAACCTCCCTTCAAGCAGGCGATCTGGTTCTGGTGCGGCCGGGGGATCAGATTCCTTCCGACGGCGTAATTGTTGAGGGAGTCAGTTCCGTTAACGAAGCGGCGATTACCGGAGAATCTCTTCCCGTCGACAAGGGACCGGATCAGGCAGTCTTCGGAGGAAGCCTTAATAATGAAGGTGTCCTGAAGATACGGATCGAGAAGCGTTACGAGGATTCCTCCCTGGCCCAAATTCTGCATCTGGTCCGGGAAGCCCAGGAAACGAAAACGCCCACGGAGCTGTTTATTAATCGCTTTGCCAAATACTATACGCCGCTCATCCTGGTCGTCTCCGCTCTCGTCATTCTGATTCCGCCGCTCTTCTTCGGTGGGAATTGGGTCGATTGGCTATACCAAGGCTTGGCCGTTCTCATCGTCGGCTGCCCTTGTGCCCTGATTCTGTCCTCCCCGGTCGCCATATTGTCCGGAATTACGAGAAATGCCCGGCATGGGATTCTGATCAAGGGCGGGGCGCATCTTGAGCAATTGGGCAAGATCGACACGATCGCCTTCGATAAGACCGGGACGCTCACGACGGGCAGGCCTTATGTGGAACAGATGATTGCCTATGATCAGGAACGCTTTCTGAAAGCCGCCGCCGCTATGGAGAAATCGTCTTCGCATCCGCTGGCCCTGGCCATTCTTAGGGAAGCGGAACGGAACGGAATTTTGCCGGCGGATGCCGAACAATCGGAGACCATTCCGGGACAAGGCATCACCGCCATAGTGGAGGGAGAGCGCTACTGGATCGGCAATGAGAAGAGCCTTGCTCACTTAAGCCTGCAAGCATCGGTGCAGGAAGACATTGAGAAGCTGAAGGCCGATGGCCACACAATCGTCATCGTTTCCGATGAGGCCCGGGTGCTCGGCATGTTCGGGATTTCTGACGAGATCCGGCCCGAGAGCTCTGCCGTCATCTCCGCCCTGCATCGACTGGGTATCCGCCGGACCGTTATGCTGACCGGAGACCATCCGAAGTCGGCCGCCAAAGTGGCAAGAGTGACGGGAATCTCCGACACTTACAGCGGCCTGATGCCCGGCGAGAAGGTCGACCTTGTGCGCAAGCTGTCTGCCGAAGGTGCTGTCGCCATGGTGGGCGATGGAATTAATGACGCGCCGGCCCTGGCGACCGCCCGGCTTGGCATCGCCATGGGCAAAGGGACCGCCAGCGCGATCGAAACGGCCGACGTGGTGCTGATGCAGAACCACCTGGGCAAGCTGCCCGAGGCCATCTCGCTGGCCCGCCGCGTTAACCGCATCATCCGCTGGAATATCGGCCTGTCCCTCGGGCTTAAGCTGATCGCGCTGATTCTCGCCGTGCCCGGTTTGCTGACCTTATGGATAGCCATATTATCCGATATGGGAGCAACCATCCTCGTCACCTTAATCAGCCTCTCGATTCTCATTGAATCCAAGAAAGTGACCCATCCGTAGATTTTTCTGCGGCGGGTCTTTTTTTTCGCTTGAACCATCCTTCTCGGAAGACGGTTGTTTCGCTGCGTCTATTTTTCTATAGTTATATATAAGACACATACTTCTCCGCCTGATTCATTATTCCTTGGCCGGGTAATAAGCTCTGACTTGGCTTGCCATATTCGAAGAAAGGAGGGGCACCCATCAAACGTTCCGTCTCTTTTCTATACCACCTGTATACCCGTTTCCAAGAGGATGAAGTGCCTGCTTTGGGAGCCCAGATGACCTATTATTTAATCCTGTCATTCTTCCCGTTCCTGATCTTCCTTGCCTCCTTGATCGGCTTCCTGCCGGTCACCCCGGAAGAGATGATCGAGTCGGCCGCCATCCTTCTTCCGCAGTTATCTACCCAAACCATCCTTACATACATGCACCAGCTTAAGCTGGAAAGCAGCGGAGCCCTGATGTCCATCGGAATGATCGCCGCTGTCTGGTCCGCTTCCAAAGGAACGATGGCTATCATGAAGGGACTGAACAAAGCTTATGGCGAGAAGGAGACCCGCCCTTATTGGAAGGTCCGGGGAATTTCCATCCTCTTCACCTTATTGATCACGTTCATCATCCTCTTCTGTCTCATCGTCCTTATCTTCGGGAAAGTGGTCAGCGAACACCTGCTTGCTCTGCTGCCGCTGCCTGAAGTCGCCAACGCCGTATGGAATGGGGCGAAGTATGCCATTCCGCTTGGAATCATGACCACGATTTTTATGATCCTATACCGGTTAAGCCCGAATCGGACGACGACTTGGAGAGAAACGGTGCCGGGAGCTTTGTTTACTACCGCCAGTTGGGTGGCCGTTTCGCTCCTGTTCTCTTTCTACGTCAATCATTTTTCCTCTTATTCGAAAACATACGGAAGCATAGGAGGAATGATTGTTTTTCTGATTTGGCTCTATATAAGCAGTACGATTATCGTGATTGGCGGCGAAATTAATGCGGCTCTCACTTTCCTGCGGGAAGGCAAAATCGATCCTCCCGACAAGCTCTTCTTCCTGCCCTTCCCCTGGAAAAGGAAAAAGAAGGATAAACCAAATGATCCACCCATTCGTTTGAACTAACGGATTCCCCGGCCGCATTCGCCCGGATCCGCACTGGCTCGGAACGATAGATGCACATAGAAAGCTTGTGGAACAATCCGCCTCAAGGCGATCCCCATAAGCCTATTCCCGGGCCCGCCACCAGTCTCCCGGACCGAAATCTGCCTTTCCTTACGTATGTTATAGGGAACTTACTGCAGTATTTCGGCAAGGAGCATAACACCATGGTAAAAATACATATTCGATCCGCCAAGCAGCCGGCGCCGACCCAAGGCAAGAAATCGGCTCAAGGCAAGAAGCGCAAGCGGAAGTCCTCCCGGCCCCGGTGGGGTCTGCGCCTGTTCCTGGCCGCGTTGATGCTGTTCATCGCGTTATCGGTTACGGCTGCCGTAGGAATTGCCCAAGTAGATGTTTCTTCTTTGGAAAACCCGCTACCCCGCCCGTCATTCATCTATGACCGCTATGGGGAGAAGGCCTCGCAATTGTCCTCTTCCAGAATCATCCCTGTCTCTTTGGATCAAATTCCCGTTCATCTGCAAAATGCCATAGTAGCGGTGGAGGACAAGAGGTTCTATGAACACCCGGGAATCGATGTGCTGTCGATTGGCCGTGCGCTTATCCGGGACCTGCAATCCCAAAGCTGGGCAGAAGGCGGCAGCACCATAACCCAACAATTGGCCAAGAACATGTTTCTCTCCTCGGACAAGTCCCTTTCCAGGAAGCTGAGAGAAGCCGCCTATGCATTAAAAATAGATATGATCTATGATAAAAACGATATTTTGGAGCTTTATTTGAATAATGTTTATTTCGGGGAAGGCTCTTGGGGCGTACAATCGGCATCCAAGCGCTACTTCGGCAAGGAGGTCGGAGAGCTGTCACTGGAAGAAGCGGCACTGTTGGCCGGGCTGCCCAAAGCCCCAACCCACTACTCCCCCTTGAAAGACCGGGAGAAGGCGCTGGAGCGAAGAAATACCGTACTTGCTTTGATGAGAGAACAGCAATATATCTCTGAAGAAGAATATCAGATGGCCGTCTCCGCGCCAATCGTGCTATCCGTCGCACAGGAAGAAGGGCTGCAGGGGAAATACCCCTCTTACCGTGACTATGTTATCCAGGAAGCTGTTTCATTATATGGATTTACGGAAGAGCAGATTTTGACGGGCGGCTTGCAAATCTATACCGAGCTGGACCCGGCTGCACAGAATGCGGCGGAGGAGGTCTATATGGACGACCGCTTCTTCCCCGCCGGCAAGGAAGACCAGCAGATTCAGAGCGGTGTCGTCCTCCTGGACCATTCCAGCGGAGGAGTACGGGCATTAGTGGGCAACCGTGGCGAAGGAGTATTCAGAGGCTTCAATCGGGCCACCCAGTTAAAGAGACAGCCGGGCTCCGCCTTCAAGCCGATTGTCGTTTACGGTCCGGCTCTGGAGCGGGGATATACTCCCTACTCCCGGCTGTACGACGGTGAGCTGAATATCAACGGGTACCAACCGCGAAATTGGGACCACCGATATCGGGGACAGGTAACCCTGGCCGAAGCGGTGACTAATTCATGGAATATTCCGGCGGTCTGGCTGCTGAATGAAATCGGCATCGATGCCGGAATGGATTATGCCCGTTCGTTGGGCATCCCTCTGTCCGATGACGACCGCCATCTCAGCATAGCGCTCGGCGGATTGTCCGAAGGGGTGTCCCCGCTGCAGATGGCTCAAGCTTTCGGTGCCTTCGCCAATCAGGGGATGATGTACGAGGCCCATGCGATCACTAAAATTACGACCCAGGATGGGTATGTCCTGGTAGAGGCCCATGCTGAGCCCAAGCGAATAACGTCGCCGGAGCACGCCTACACGATGACCCGCCTGTTGGAAAATGTCGTCCGCTACGGCACCGGAACCAAGGCCCGGTTGGATCGTCCGACCGCCGGCAAAACGGGAACCACCCAGCTCCCGGATACCGAGGAATTCGCCGGTATTACCGGACCGGTTTCGAAAGACGCCTGGTTCGTCGGGTATACACCGGAGCTGACAGCGGCCGTCTGGCTGGGTTATGACAAAACCGATCGCAACCATTATCTGGAGTCATCCGGCTCGGAAGCCGCCGCTTCCTTGTTCCGGGAGATCATGTCCCGGGCATTGCAGGGAGTTCCGGTCCGGCCTTTCGAGGTCCCCGCTTCTTACCGTGATCATTGGAACTTGTGGACAGGCCAGGAACTGTTCCCCAACTGGAACAAGGATAAGGATAAGGAAAAGGAGAAAAAAGAGGAAAAGAACAAGCCGAACCCGTCGAAAAACAAAAATAGCGACAAAGGAAAAGAAAACAGGAAAAAAGAAAAGGACTAATTAACTAAAAACCGCGCGCGACTCCCAGCGCGGTTGCACAAGTAGAAAACCATTACTTGTGGTGGATCCTCCACGGTCTAACTGTATTTTATGCAGGTAAATTTAAGCGAATGGCGGAAAATGATTAAAGTAAATGGAAAAACTACATTTAGAATCAAGGCTTTTTGCTGAAACCGCCTTTTTTGCACAAACTAGCTGTAGTTTTTCCATTTAGTTTCCATCATTCGCTTCGGAGGGCACAAACTAACTGTATGAAATACAGGCCTGTTGATTATCCATAATTTGGAACCCTATATTGATAGAGCAAAACAACTCAATCAGCGGGCAAAAGTTGCAGACTAAGTCGGCGAGTAAAGTTGACAAAAGAGAGATCGCTAAAGATAGGCACTCTCGGATGAATCTCATCATAAACACTCTTTAACAACACATAGACCAATAAAGCGATATATAGTTGGCTGTATACCGCATTGGGCGTCGTACCGAATAACGCAGGGACATTTAAATGCTGTTTAATCCAGCGGAAGAATACTTGTCGGGTAAAGGACTGGCGCGGTGTCGTCAGACCCGTTTCCAGCCCCTCCCCATAAGAACTGCTCGTGAGGTTTCCCCTCAAGCAGCTCACCCAGCAAACTTCGCCGAAAGGGTTATGGGACCTATCGGTATGGCGAACACTTTCATCGGTATCCTGTTGCGTTTTTGAGCGGTCGGACTTTCCAGCCCCAATACAGCCCCAGTACGCCATACAGGTATTCGTTACTCCATCTCCGCCATCCGATGCTACTTTTTCGCCTCCGTTTCCTTCTGGTCAGCAGTGTCCGGATTTTCATCTCCGTGTAGTCGCGCACTTCGCTGAATGCGCCACTGGAGTTCCCCACGCGGAAATAGTTCACCCACCCAGCCAGTATCGCGTTGATCTCCTTTACGATGTCTCTGGCCGGTTTTGCTTCGGTTCTTCACTCTGCACAGATCAAATCCCAGAAAAGGGAAAGCGTCGCCTTTCAGGGCGTTGACCATACGTGTTTTCTCCAGATTAAGTTCCACACCCAGGGGCTCCAATTGTTCCCGCAGTCGCTGCAAGGCTAGTTCCGCCCATCCGCGTTTGCTGGAGTGACCGCTCACGGTGATCAGCATATCATCGGCAAACCGATGGTAGTTGACCGCTTCGAAGTCTCCTTCCGCTGTTTTCCGTCGGATGGCATCGAACTTCCAGTCGACCTCGTTCAGGTAGATGTTGGAAGCTAACGGTGAAAACGGGCCCCCTTGCGGTACGCCGATCTTGCCCGCTGCCTTTATGACCTGTTTCACAAGGTGCATCACCTGCGGGTCCTGGACACGTTTTGCGATCTTTTCCAACAATATCGAGTGCCGTATGGTGTCAAAGTAACGAGACAGGTCGACATCAATAACCGTGGTCATCCGTCGCAGCACACTGCGTCGATTTGGAAGTTTATCCCTAACCATGCTCTTAGCCATTGGTTTGGTATCAAGCAGCGTATTTGCAGAACCAGTGACTAACAAACCTGAAAATCTTATTGAACCAGATGCTGTAAAAGAACTAAATTTCACCAATGTATATCAATATAACGAAGAAACTTATGACAAAGAAATTGCGTTTGAAAATTTGTCACTGTCTATCACGGATGATCAGGCAGTGGATTTGAACCTAAAAACGGATAAAGAAACGATCTCCTTATCACAAGTCCCGTATATCAAGCAGTACAATTCTACTTATGGGACTACTACATTACGAGGGCATAGTGAAATCAACGAGGATGAGTTCTTATCGTTTATGCTTGTCTATGATAAACCTGAAAATGCAAACGGTAACATTGTAATCACAAAAAAAGTAGTATCAAACAATGAGACGTTGGGTGTTAATGATACCCCCGAAATTACTTATGAAGATACCACGATCCGGTTTGCAAAAAGTATCGATCTGCAGCAAGATATCGCTATGAGTCTTAAGAAGTCTCGAGCTGAAGTTCAGTCGGATGCCACGATTAGTAATGGCATCGACTATAATACGGTAGTCAATTATAAATACGGAAGCAATTATTATATTGGTGAGCTCTGGGACCAAAATTACTTGGTTGGGAACGGCGGAGATAACAACATGCAGATTAAAGTTAAACCCTCCGGCTCGCTGTGGAACTACACTGACCCTTATGGAAGAAGAGGTACCATCATTGAAAATCAATCAGGTATGTCGAGATTTAATTTCAGATTTGAGAGAACATCAGGTGCTTCAATGCTAATTTATCCAGTATTCCCGAATGACAAACCAACCACAGTTAATATATCCGTTTCGATTCGGCTCTTCGGGGGCATTTCTTTGGGGGCATCCATTCCTATTGCATTAAGCGGTTCTAACACAACAGGGGATGGTAATACCGCTCGTTGGGACTTAAATAATATTTGGGTTCCATTTGAGAATAGTGGAGAGACGATAGACTCCTTCTATATTTACGGCAGAATAAAAGGAAATGTCGCACCGGGAACCGTTACGTTCAGTTCCGGCTCACATGCCAGGTTTGGATGTGTCTATTACTTTGGCGATATTCCAGCCCAAGCAATCAATTTTGCAGAAGATGTTCCGTTGTCTAACTTTACTGCAAACGTTCGGTAAAATAAAAATAAAAAAGCAGCCTTTTGGCTGCTTTTTCACTTAGATTCCTTTATAATGTCATTAAATTTATACAAATCTTCAACCTCATTGGTGTAATAAATGATACCCTTGGTATCAAACACAACAAAACATGGTAGTTTATCCGTAGGCAACAATTTGAAATAATTTTTTTCTTTCTTATTGGGAGAATTTTTATAGAATATAGAGTATTGGTCTATTTTATTAATAATCTCAGGGTCAGAATCGATAACTTTGGTAAACTCATTTCCTAACTCATATACGTCTTCCCCCCTAGCACCTACGAAGATATGGATATTATACTTTCCTTGTTCATCAGAAAGTAATTCCTTCATAATTTCATCTTTATTTGTACATCCCAGAATGGCAGTGAAAGCTAAAATTAGCATTAAAGCAGACAAAGCTGTACTGATTTTCTTGTTCATACCTTATTACCTCCCTTATACGATATAGACGAATAAAGAAATGTATATATCACGCTTTTTCTTAAAAAATTTGTTTGAATATTAGTAACTCAACTTTCGCAGCATGAAATTGGTAAATAAGCCTTGATGTAATTGGGTAAAGCCGCAATCCACTGCTGAAGTTGACTCTGAATCAGAGCAGACAGTTTTTTCCCTGCCCTTGCGGCGTCCAGTTCAATAAACGAGTCCACTGATCTTTGGCGACGAGAAGGGCGTGGTTCATGAAGAACTACCTCATCCTTCAACCGAATCACAAAATCACGTTTCTGTTCCGCATAATTGTCGAATCGCGTGCACTTCGCATAGGCCCGGTCGGCAACATTAATAAAAGCAGAATCGAAAAGCGCATCACTGCTACAAATATCATGGTAATTCCCTGTCGACTCTACCACTTGATGCGGTTGCCCAATCGATGGGCGAAAGGCCACATTGAGTTTAACACCGGCTCGACTGCCTTTTAATGGAGCCCAAGGTAGTCTTCCTACTCCCACCGTAATTTTGGTCGAATCTGTAACGAGGAGCTCTTTAGGAAATTTAAGCTTTCTTTGGGTTCGGCGATTACATTTTTGAACAAAAAGATGAAAAAGCCGTTTAAAGATCTCAAAGGGAACATCTTTGGCCTTTTTAGATAAGGACGAATAATCCATCTTTGGCAAACCACATAGTGAAGTTTGAAGTGCACCATGTCGATAACTTCTCCACTGGCCGAATGCAGCTTGGGCAAAGAACGATAACCAACTGATAAACAGTACATTTTCGGGCAGTATCCTCGTAACCGACTTGCGCGACAATCTTTTTTACTTCTTCTTCAGTTACTGCACTTTGAAACAGGTTCAGGAACATGGTAAACTTGTTCATGAGGTCGCCTCCTGGATCGAGAGTAGTCGTATACAATCGATTAACCAGTTGGTGGCCTTTTCTATCCATTTTGTTAAATCAACAGGCCTGTATGAAATCCAGTTAGACGCGCCATTCAGCGAGAGACTGCTTGTACAGCACCAGCAGAAAATATAAATAGACGGATTTTCCATTTAGATCCCCATGCCGCTGACCGCGACACCATCAGATGATGAAAATGGATGGATTTTCAAGGTAGACCCCCATGCTGCTGACCGCGGCACCATCAGATGATGA